>JAYUFU010000001.1:0-2821 GCA_043738505.1 Fimbriiglobus sp.
GAAGCCGGGACCGCCACGGTCAACGGCCAGACGGTTCTCTATTCCGGAATGGACCACTTCAACCCGCTCGACAGCGGCGACCCGAACAACGTCCACATCCGCGGCACCATCTTCGGCGAGACGATCGTCTTGGAAGCGGGAACCACGCCGGGCTACACGCGCGTCCGGTTCGAGGGGCTGAACTTCATCAGCGCCCTGTCGGTGCCGACCAGCGCATTCGAGTTCGTCAACCCGGCCGACTCGCTGACCATCAGCGGGTTGCTCGGGGCCGACACGATCATCGTCCGGTCGGTCGATCCGCTGTTCTCCGCCGACCTGCTGCTCTACGGCAATGAGGGCGGCGCGCCGCCGCTGGAACCGGACCCGTCGCGGGACGCGGTGCGGTTCGAGGGGAACGCGTTCACCCGCGGCGGTTATCTCGAAGCGTTCGCCGACAGCATCGTCGTCGGCCCCGGCGCGACGCTGTCCACCCGCGTCGCGGGCGCACCCGGCCTGGCGAACGACATCGTGTTCCGCGCCCGCCGCGTGGCCACGCCCGAGTTCGAGAACCTGCTCCCGTCCGGCTTCCTCGGCAAGACCGTGAACATCGACATCGGGGCGGGGGCGACGCTGACGGCGGCGAACATCTACCTGATCGCCCAGGCCGAAGACCGGCCACTCGCCGACACGCTCGGCCTCACCACGCTCGAAGCGAACTTCTTCACCGACCCGGCGCTGGGCTTCCTCAACGACCTGAGCGCGCTGCCGATCAAGGTCTTGGTGAAGTCCGCCGAGGCGCGGGTCGCGCTCGGCGCGAACAGCCGACTGCTGGCCGACGACGTCATAGGCGTCTATGCGACGGCAGCAACCGAGAGCGTCGGCCAGGCCAGCAGCCCGGCGTTCTTCAGCATCGGGTACGCGCAGGCGACCGCGACGGCGACGATCACCGTGGCCCCCGGCGTGCTGATCGAAGGCGGCGGCGCGGTGAACCTGACCTCGGATGCGAGCGCGGTCGCGGAGATGAGTGCCGAGACCGCACCGCCCGGTCAGGAGAAGCCCGGCGGCGCGGGGGCGGGCGGACAGGGCGGCTCGCTGAGCGACGCCTTCGCCGGCTCGGTCGCGGTCTCCAATGCGATCGTCACCTCGCTGACCACGGTGGCGAACACGGCGACGATCCACGCCGGTCGCACGGTGAACGTGCGGGCGCTCGGTGCGGTCGATTCGACCGCGGATGCCGGCACCAGCCTGGCCGCCGACGGCACCGCCGCGGTGTCGCTGGCGCTGCAGTTCTCGAAGGCGAACATTCTGGCTCGGGTCGATGGCACGGTGACCGCCGACATGAACACGCCGGGCGGCGAAGTCGTCAAGATGGAGTTCGACCCGACGACCACCGACCCGAACAAGGTCGGCTACATCGACTACGAGCGCGACCTGATCCGCGTCTTCAACGAGGACAACCAGGCGGTCAACTGGGTGGTCGTGACCGAGGACACGGTCACCTATTCCCCACGGCGCGGCAACTCGATCGGCGGGCTCGATGCCGGAACGACCTACTTCATCATCCGCCCGCTCGACAACCCGCTCACCACCATCGACGAGAGCAAGTTCATTCAGTTGGCGCGGAACGAGGGGGACGCGATCGCCGGCCGTCCCATCAACCTGACACCGCCGTCCCAGAACCTCGGCTCACAGGTGTCGCTGAACACCCGCGGGTTCGACGCCTCCGCCGTCGATCCGGGCGAGGACACGATCGCGTTCGGCGGCGTCGGCAACACCTTCGAGTTGGGCCAAGCCGTCATCTACCACGAGGGCACCGCCCCCATCCCCGGACTGGTGGACGGGAACGTCTACTACGTCATGGCCGGCGTCGATCAGTTCAACCTGACCGGCGACAACCGGCTGGTCGATTCGCAGACGATCCGCCTGGGTGCCCTGGAGAACGAAACCCGCGGCGGGATCGCGCGAATTAACCTCGGTGCCGTCCCCGCCGGGGCCACCGGGTACACCCTGAGCGCGACGCAGATTCTCGACTCGAACTTCGCCACCTTCGGCGTCCTCAGCCGGCTCGACGCGGCCGACAGCGCCAGCGCCTCGGCCGGTCTGACCGACGCGGCACCGGCGGACTTCACCCTGTTCGAGTTGGCCGACTACGGCACCAAGAAGACGACTAACTTCGACCCGCAGACGGGCAGCACGGCGCTCGAACACCTGATCCGGTTCGTGGGGGCGATGTTCGCCGCCCCCGCCCGCCCCTCTACGCCCGCGCCTGCACTCCCCGGCACGCCCCCGCGGCCGTCCAGCCCCGCCCCCGGCGCGCCCGCGCCCAACTCCGCCCCGCTGCGAGTCGCGGGCGCACTGTCGTTCTCGTACACGGACCACGTCGTGCAGACGCTGATCGGCGGCACCGCCGACTTGAACTCGAACGACGACATGGAACTGCGAGCCGAGTTGGTCGAGGAACTGCAACTGAACGCCGACAGCCTCATCGGGCAGGCGTTGGGCGCGGACGGCAAGCCGAGTGGACAGGCGGCACAGGGCAGCATCAGCGCCGCGGTCGTCCTCGGCCTCCAGCACAACACCGCGCAGGCGATCGTCGAGAGCGGGGCCGAGATGGACGCCCTCCGCGCCCTGCGGATCATCTCGAACATCACGTATCCGTACCTCACGCGACCCGACCAGTTCGTGCCGACGTCCGCCGGCGAACTCAGCGACAAAATCACCTCCGAAGGATTCGACGGGGTGAACGGCTATCTCGACGGCACGCTCGGACTGAAGTCGGACTTGCTGAACACCTGGGCGCAGTCCTCGACGACCGGCGACAACGTCGGCATCGCCGGCTCGG
>JAYUFU010000002.1:0-8618 GCA_043738505.1 Fimbriiglobus sp.
TTGCTGGCGCGGCGGGCTAACAAAACCGAGATTCGACCTCACTCGCCCACCGTCAGCGACTTCGCTTCGTACACTTTGTCGCCGTGCTTCAGCCGGGCGGAGAAGGTGATCTTCTGACCCGATTCCCCGACTTTGGGCAGGTAGTGGCAGGTGTGGACGGAAAAGGTCTTGGATTCGCCGGCCGCAATCGTCAGCGTGCCGGCCCTTCCGTCAATGTCTTCGTCGAACGGCGGAATCGTGTACTTCTTCCCCTTCTCGCCCTGAAGAACGACGGTGACGAGTTCCAGCGGCGTCACGCGGAAAGGCAACTCCAGCAGCTCCTTGCCGTCGTTCCGGATGGTGATGTTCAGCACGAGCGGACTGTCGGCGGACAGTTTCACTTCGACGGACGGTTTGGCCGGCGGCTTCGGCACCGGTGCGGCGACGGCGAGCGGGCTGGCCAGCAGGATCAACATCGCGGCACGCATCGGGAAACCCTCGGTTCGAGGTCGGGTACAAGACTGACGATTTCGCGCCCGTCGCGGATTTCGGATCTTCCCCAACCGACTTCGCCGCGGAGCCTTGAAACGGGCGCGATCTCCGCCGGGTTCGCCGTGAGTCACCCCGCCGGCAGCCGCACCGCGTCCAGCACGTCCACCAGTCCGCTGACGTGCTTGCACCGGTAGCGCGGGTGTTCGCCCCGGTACGCGAAGTCGGCGCAGGTGCAGTGCCAGCGGGTGTCGCCCCGTTCGGTGCGCTCCAGGGCGAGCTGGTACGCCGAGCGGCCGCCCGTCACCTCCCACGTCATCAGGCACCCCGGCTCGCGGAGCGCCTCCCCGCGATACGTCACGCGGAACCGGTACTCGGCCGCGTCCTGCTTCCGCGACGGCCCCGGCATCGTCACCGCGATCACCGCGCCGGTCGGTTTCGGTCTGGTCAACTTCATGGCTTGTTACCCCTCGGTTACGAGAAGCAGATTACCATGCGGTGGCGGTTCCGCCGATGTCAGTAGCGAACGTTTCGGCGCGGAATCCGCTTGACTCCGACGGTCGTTCGGATCAAAGTTCACCGTGTCGCAATCTCCTCCCGGATTGCCGCTTCTCACGACGGTCTCCCCATGATCCCCCCGCCCGCCCGCCGACCGCGCCGCGCCGCCTTCACGCTGATCGAGTTGCTGGTGGTGATCGCCATCATCGCCATCCTCCTCGGCCTGCTCCTCCCCGCCGTGCAGAAGGTCCGCGAGGCCGCCGCCCGCGCCCAGTGCGGGAACAACCTGAAGCAGTTGGGAATCGCCTTGCACGGGTTCGCCGCGACGAACCAGGAGGCGTGGCCGGTGTACTTCGGCGTGCAGACCGGCCCGAGCTACGCCTGGTACCCGCCGAGCAACCGGCGGCTGGTGTACGGCGGCTGGTTCGCCCACCTGCTGCCGCACGTCGAACAGGACAACGTGTACAACCGGACGGTGGCGCAGATCCAGCAGTCGGGCATGAACGAACCGATGCAAAGCCCGCCGCCGACCTACTCCGGCGGCGGCGGCATCCAGTGCGACACGTACAACGGGTACACGTACTGCTACCAGACCGGCACCTACAGCGGCGGCGGCACGTGGGTGGCGAACGGCATCTGGATCGACGGTGTCCACGAGGCGACGTACAAGGTGCTCCGGTGCCGGTCGGACCCGTCCGCCGAGGCGAGCGGACTGGTGTACGGCTGGTGGGGCGGGACGAACTACGTGGCCAACTTCAACGCGCTCGCCGACGAACCCGCCTACGGCATCTGGTCCGGCCCGACCTCCGTCCGCCGCATCACCGACGGCACGTCGAACACGGTCGTGTTCGGCGAGGCGTACCAGAACTGCGACCGGCTCAGCCGCATCGCCCTGTACTCGTGGTACTACCACAACTTCGGCATCAACTGGTACCAGCAGCCGAACACCGACCTGTTCCAGGTGAAGCCGAAGCCGGCCGACTGCATCAACTGGCGGGCACAGGCCGGGCACACCGGCGGCATGAACGTGGGCATGGGCGACGGGGCCGTCCGCTTCGTCCGCGGGTCGGTGTCGCAGCAGACGTGGACCCGCCTGCTGCTGCCGACCGACGGTCAACCCGTCGGGGAGGACTGGTGATGCCCCGCCTTCGCCTCCTCGCCCTCGCCGCTGCGGTCGGGCTATCCTCTTGCGACAAACCGCCCGCCCCGCGCGGGGAGGTGTCCGTCTCCGGGCAGGTGGTGGACCGGGGCGGGAAACCGCTGGCCCTGAAGGTGGTCGGTTTCCACCCGCGGGAGAAGGACCAGCGGGACGGGGCCGCCGGCACCGACGACAAGGGCCGCTTCACCCTGAAGCTGGTGCCCGGACTGTATCACGTCACGCTCGCCGAGCCGGGCCGGGGGCCGACCGGCGGGGCCGACGCCGGCGGCGTCACCGCCCCGGACAAGGGCGGGAAGGCGACCGGCATCCCGCCCGCGTACCGCAACGCCAACGAGACGCCGTGGAAGGTGACCGTCCCCGACGGCGGTCAGAGCGACCTGAAACTCCTGCTCGGCCCGTGACCCTTCTCCGCCGCCTGTGGCAGCGCGTCGTCGGCCGTCCGGCCGATCCGGTGGCGGCGTTCCGGTCGCACCGGGACGACTGGCTTCGGCGGTGGTTCGCGGCCGCCGCCGCCGCCGGCAAACCGCGCGGGTTGACGTGGCTCGGCTGCGAAATCGCCGGCGACCCGCTGGTCGCTCGCGACGGCAAACGGGTGCTGGCGCTGGTGCCGGCGGTGGTGCGATTCGAGCCGGTGCCCGACGGCGAGCTGGCCGACGTGCCACAGGCGCGGGAGCCGCGAACCGTCATCGCGGTGTTCGAGTTCCGGCGCGGGGCGTGGGCGACCGACGGCCGCACCGTCTTCAACTTGTCCCCGCAACAACTCGTGGACCGGGAACCGAACCGCTACCGACCCCTGACGGAGGAGCAGCCGTGATCCGACTCGTCTTCGCGATGACGGTGCTGACTGGCCTCGCGGCGGTCGCCGCGCCGGTGCCGAAGGACCAGTGGCACACCGTCCGCGGCCGGGTGGTGTGGCCGAAAGGCGACGAGATCCCGGAGGCGAAGCTGATCAACGTGACCAACGACAAGGTGGCGTGCTGCGCCGGGGTACTGCGGTTCGACGAGTTGCTGATCGCCCCCAAGTCGCGCGGGGTGCGGAACGTCGTCGTGTGGCTGCGGCCGGACACGAAGGAGTGGACGGACCCGTTCCCGAAGGACCGCGTCCACCCGGACTTGGCCAAGGCGAAGCCGGTCAACCACGTCGTCCGGATGGAGAAGTGCCAGTTCGTGCCGCGGGTGTTCGCCGCCCGCGCCGGCGACACCTGGGAATTCCAGAACGAGGACGCCGTCGCGCACAACGCGAACGTCGATCACGACGACCTGGCGTTCAACGTGACTCTCCCGCCGACGAAGGGCCACGCCGCCAAGGAGCCTCTCCGGGCGAACGCGAAACCGCTGTACTACAAGTGCGACATCCACCCGTGGATGATCGGGCGCGGGCGCGTCTTCGACCACCCGTACTTCGCGGTGACGGACAAGGACGGCACCTTCGCCATGCCGCTGGTGCCCAAGGGCGACTGGCGGATCATGTACTGGCACGAGAACGGCTACCACAAGGGGGCCGACGGGCGGCTCGGCTTCCCGCTCAAGGTGGGCGGGACGGCGGAGAAACTGGACCTGAAGGACGTGGAACTCGAACTGCCCGCGCGGCGGTGAGTCGGACGGCTCAGCCCACCAGCTCGCGGATCGGGGTGCGGTCGTCGAGGAGGTGCTGCGGGCGACCGCCAAAGTCGGGAATCTTCACTCTCACATCGACGCCGAGGACGTGATAGATCGTCGCGACGATGTTCTGGAAGGTGACGAGGCCGGTCTTCACCTGCTCGGCGCGGCTGTCCGTCTCGCCGATCACCTGGCCCATCTTCAACCCGCCGCCGAACAGCACCGCGCAGCCGGCGTCGGCCCAGTGTTCGCGGCCCGGCCCCTGCGGACTGATCTTCGGCGTGCGACCGAACTCGCCCAAGACGACGACCAGCACATCCTCGTCCAGGCCACGGTCCTTCAAGTCCGTCACCAGTGCCCCGACGCTGGCGTCTAGCACCGGCATCAGCATCTTGAGCGCGGCGAAGATGTCGCTCTGCGGCCCGCTGTGGTGGTCCCACGACCCGGCCCGCAGCGTCACCGCGCGGACCCCGGCCTCCACCAGCCGCCGCGCGAGCACGAACGGCTTCGCGTCCCACTCGTACAGGATGTCCTTGGCCGTCTGGTGCGGGTACTTGCCCTTGCCGTAGCTGTCGAGGAGCTTCGGCGGCTCCTTGCTCAGGTCGAAGGCGTCCCGCACCTTCGGCGACGTGAGGATGTCCAGCGCCTGGGCCTGGAACCGGTCCATGCCGTCGAACGTGCCCGACCCGTCGAGGTCGCGGCGGATGCTGTCGAACTGGTGGAGCAGTTGTTTGCGGTCGGCGAGGGCGTCGAGCGACTTCGCCGGGCGGAGGTCGCTCAGCGCGTCCTCGAACGGGCGGAACGGGGCGTGGCTCGCACCCATGTAGTACGGCTTCTCGTACTCGAACCGGTCCACGGTTGCACGGTTCAGGCTGACATACGCCGGCATTCCGTTGTGCGGGCCGGACAGCTTGCTCGCCACCGATCCCCACGCCGGGCGGTTGCCGCTGACGCGCGGCAGGCCGGTGTACACCTCGCTCAGGAAGTGGTCGTTCTCCACCGACTTGATGCCGCGGAGCAGGACCAGTTCGTTCATCAGACGAGCCTGCTTCGGCATCAGGTCGCAGATCTGAACGCCGGGCAAGCTGGTGGCGGTGGGCTTGAACGGCCCCCGGTATTCGACCGGCGCGTCCGGCTTCAAGTCCCACATGTCGATGTGGCTCGGCCCGCCGTCGAGGACGACGTAGATGACCGACTTCGGCCGCCTCTTCGGCGACGGCGACACCGCATCCGCGCGGAGCAGATCGGCGAGCGTGAGACCCGCCACGCCCAACCCGCCGACGCGGACGAACTCCCGGCGGGAGAGGCCGCCCTTCGGGGCACGATGATGGTGGTCGAAGGTGAGCATGGGGAATCAAAGAATGTCAATCGGGTAACTCACGACCCACAACTCCAACTGCTCAAGCCGGGCTTTCCAGCGCGCCTTGAAACCCTGCACCCACTCTTGGGACGGTTCGGTGTTCGGCACATCCACGACCAATTTCACCAAGTCGTCCCGATAGGTGACGCCACCTTGTCGCCAGTGCCCTTCGACCTTTTGGGTTTCGTAGCTGGCCGCGCCGAACCGGTCCACGATTTCCAAGACCGCTTCGGCCATCCACTCACCGGGCACCTCGCGGCCGTCGTTAAACCGCAACGGGAGGAGTACCTCGAACCGCCGCCAGTTGCTGCTCATAGGTGGTTTTCCCCACGACGGTGAACGGGATGTTGGCATCCGCCAGCGCTTCGAGCGCGGCCTCCGGGACGATGTGTTCGCCCGTCTTCAGCACCCGGCCGGAGAATCGCCCCAGCAGGAAGCCGAGCGCTTTCTTCTCCATTTCCCGATCCGAGAACGTGACCGTGACCATCGCGAAGACCTCCGAGAAGTTGCTCCCGTGAATTGTAGCCACGCTCACCCGAACAACTCCTCAATCGGCTTGCCGCTGGGCAGCACCGGGTGCGGGCGGCCGGCGTTGTCGGGGTAGTTCACCTTCGTGTCCACGCCGAGGTGCTGGTACACGGTGGCGAGCACGTCCTGCGGCGTCTTCGGGTTGGCTTTCGGGAATGCGCCCTTCGCGTCCGATTCGCCCACCACGCGGCCGCCGACCACCGGGCCACCCGCGAGCGCGGCGCTGAACACGTTCGGGTAGTGGTCGCGGCCGGCGTCGGTGTTCACCTTCGGCGTGCGGCCGAACTCGCCCCACGCCAGCACCAGCGTCGTCTTCAGCAGGCCGCGCTCCTCCAGGTCGTTGATGAGCGCGGTGTACGCCTTGTCCCAGCGCGGCAGGAAGCCGTCGCGGAGCGACTCGAACCCCTTGACGTGCGTGTCCCACCACCGCAAATCCACGGTGACGATGCGGACGCCGGCTTCCACCAGCCGGCGGGCCAGCAGCATCCGCTGCGCCCAGTTCGGCGCGCCGCAGCGGTTCGACGCCTTCGGGTCGTAGGCCGGCATCAACCCGTAACTCTCGCGGACGGCCTTCGGCTCCTGGTCCAGGTCGAAGGCGTCCCGCGCGGCCGGCGATGTGAGGATGTCCCACGCCCGTTCCTGGAAGCGGTCGAGCGCGGCGAACTGGCCGGAGTTGTCCACGTCGCGGCGGAGGGTGTCGAAGTCGCGGAGCAGCTTCTTGCGGTCGCCGACTTGCTCCACGCTCACGCCAGTGGGCAGGCTGAAGTTCGGCAACTTGAACGGCGTGGTGTTGGCGGGATCGGCCTGCGTCTCAAACGGCTTGTGCGCGACTCCGAGGTACGCGGACCCGGCACCCGGCAGCATCCGAGGAATCATCACATAGGCCGGCAGGCGCGGGTTCTGGTCGCCGAGTTGCTTGGAGACAATCGAGCCGAGGCTGGGGTGGACGTTCTCGTCCGGGGCGGGGCCGGTGTTGTACCCGGTGAAGCAAATCTGGTCGCCGGTGCTGTGGCCCGCGTCGTGGTGGTGCAGGCTGCGGACGATGCTCCACTTCTTCATGATCTTGCCTGTTTCGGGCAGCATGTCCGTCAAGTGGATGCCCGGCACCGGCGTCGCCTTCGTACCGAACTCGCCCCGGTACTCGGCCGGCGCGTCCGGCTTCGGATCCCACATGTCGATGTGGCTCGGCCCGCCGCGCATCCACAGCAGGATGACCGAGTTCGGCCGGGTGGCGGTCGGCGCGTTCGCGGCCCGCGCGTCGGAGCGGAGCAGGTCCGCGAGGCCGAGGCCGGCCGCGCCGAACACGCCGGCTTGTAGGAAGCCCCGGCGGGACGGCGACCGCAGCGACGCGCGGAACTCCGGGCAACCGACGGGCGTGCGGGCGGGCATGGGAAAGGCTCCGACGGCGGGAGGGCAGCGGATGAGCGAACCGGCGGGTATCGACACCCACAGTATGCCGCACGGCGGGTTCCGCCGCAAGCGAATGCCGCTGGCGGCTCAGCGTGTCGGCGTTCGCGGGCCGACTGGCTCGATCCGAATGCGCGCGGGCTTTCGTTTCCAACCCGACCGGGGTCACTTCTTCGGTCGCGGTCGGATCACGTCCTTGCCGACCCACGGGCGAAGCACCTCCGGCACCACCACCGAGCCGTCGGCCTGCTGGTAGTTCTCGAGGATGGCGATCATCGCGCGGGTGCAGGCGACGGCGGTGCCGTTGAGCGTGTGGACGTAGGGCAACCCGCCGCCCTTCTTGACCGTCGGCCGGTAGCGGATGCCCAGTCGCCGCGCCTGGAAGTCGGTGCAATTCGAGGTGCTGGTGATCTCGCCGTAGTCGCCGCCGGTGCCCCGGCCGGGCATCCACGCTTCCAGGTCGTACTTGCGGTACGCCGGCCCGCCGAGGTCGCCGGTGCAGGTGTCGATGACGTGGAACGGAATCTTCAACCCGTCGAAGATGCGCTCCTCCAGCCCGCGGATTTCCTCGTGGATCGCGTCCGACTGCTCCGGCGTGCAGAAGACGAACATCTCCACTTTGGTGAACTGGTGGACGCGGTACAGCCCCCGCGTGTCGCGGCCGGCGGCCCCGGCCTCGGTGCGGAAGCAGTGCGACAGGCCGACGTACTTGAGCGGCAGCTGCGCCTCGTCGAACGTCTGGTTCTGGTGCATCCCGCCGAGGGTGATCTCGGCCGTGGCGATCAGGCACAGGTCGGAGTCGGCGACGGTGTACACCTGCCGCGTCTCGGCGTTGTCGCGCGGCATGAAGCCGATGCCTTCCAGCACCTCCACCCGCGCCAGGTCCGGCGTGATGACGGGCGTATACCCTTCCTTCAGCAGCGTCGTCATGGCGTACTGGACGAGCGCCAGCTCCAGCATCACCCCTTCGTTCTTCAGGAAGTAGAACCGCTGGCCGGCCACCTTCGCCCCGGCCTCCAGATCGGCGATGTCCAGCGAGTGAATGAGGTCGTAGTGGTCCTTCGGCTTGAAGTCGAACGCCGGCTTGGTGCCGAACTCGGCGACGACGACGTTGTCGGTCGGGTCGTTGCTCACCGGCGCGGCCGGGTGCGTCATGTTCGGGATCGTCTTCAGGGCCGCCGACAGTTCCGCCTCGATCTTTGAAAGCTGATATTCGACCTCGACGATCTGCTCCTTCAACTGCTTGCTTCGCGTGATCAACGCGGTCCTGTGTGCAGCATCTTTGGTAACCTTGATCTCGTCGGAGAACTTGTTCTGTGCCGCCTTTAGGTTGTCATACTGCTGTTGCTTCGTCTTCCGTTTGTCGTCGAGGGCGACGATGCCGTCCACGTCGGCGGTGACGTTGCGGCTGGCGCAGTTCGCCTTCACGGCGGCGAGGTGGTCGCGGATGAAGCCGGCGTCGAGCATGGCGGCGGAACCCGAATAGGGAGGAGCGTTCGATAGCATCTAGAGTACCGAAACCCCGACGAAGTTCGCGGGGTCGCGCACCGGCGAACGGCGCGGCGTCAGCCCGCCGGTACTTCACGCACGGATCACCGG
>JAYUFU010000003.1:0-23698 GCA_043738505.1 Fimbriiglobus sp.
ACCGCCGCACCGTCCCGGACCGATACCCGACGTACAGGCCGCCGCCGGGCGCGGGGACGAGGCCGACCGGCATCGGCGTCCGCAGAACGGTGCGATCCGGGCGGAGTTCGTAGGCGGGGAGATCGGCCGCGGCCGGCGGCGTGGGCCACGCGCGGAGGATGCCCGACTTGCCGTCCGCTAGTACGACGAGATCCCCGCCGTCCGCGAACTCGACCGCCGTGGTCGCGGCGTTCCCGGTCGCCGGGTATCGGCGGACGAGGACCGGCAGCCGCGCCCGCCAGACGCGCAGGTTGACCCGCGCCACCCGCGCCAGGTCGCCGTCGCCGGCCTGGTCCGCCTTGCCGACGGCCGTCTCCAAGTCGCCGACGCCGCCGGCGATGTCCCCGGACGCGCAGCGGAGGACGGCCCGGTCGAACGCGATCAGGGCTTCCCGCCGCTCGGCCAGCGCCCGCGCCTCGGCCTCCGCCGCGCGGGCCTCCTGCGCCACACGCGCGCGCTCGTTGGCGGTTTTGGTGGCGGCCATTTCCCGGACGCGGGCGGCGTTCACCAGGATGAAGGACGCGGCGGCCCCGAACAGGAACGCGAACACCGCGGCCGTCGGCCACGGGTTCCGCCGGGCGAAGCGGGCCACGCGCTCCCACGCCGCCACCGGGCGCGCGGTGATCGGCCGCCCGGTCAGGTACGCCCGCAGGTCGTCGGCCAGGGCGTCGGCCGTGCCGTACCGGCGGGCCGGCTCCTTCGCCAAACACTTTCGGCAGATCACGTCCAGGTCGCGGGGCACGCCGCCGGCCAGCGCGCGCGGCGCGCGCGGCTCGACGTGGATGACCTGGTGGAGGACGTCCATCGCGGACGAGCCGGTGAACGGCGGCTGCCCCGTCAGCAGCTCGTACAGGATGGCCCCCAGCGCGTACACGTCGGCGCGGGTATCGACCCGCCGCACGTCGCCCGACGCCTGCTCCGGGGCCATGTACGCCGGGGTGCCCATCACCGTCCCCGTCACCGTCACCACGGTCGCCTCCGCGCCGTCGATCCGCGCCAGGCCGAAGTCGGTGATCTTGGTGCGGAAGCCGAGGCGGGGGTCGGTGTGCGTCGAGTCGTCGCTGCCGCTGCCGTTCCCGGCGTCCTCCGGCCGGTCGTCGGTCAGGATGTTGGCGGGCTTGAGGTCGCGGTGGATGACGCCGGCCCGGTGCGCGGCGGCGACGGCGACGGCCAGCTCCAGCAGCAGCGCGGCGGCCGACCGGGGGTCGAGTCGGGGGCCGTCGTCCAGCCGCCGCGCGAGGGTGCCGCCGGGCACGAACTCCATCGCCAGGAACGGCGACCCGTTCGCGTCGCCGAACTCGAACACCTGGACGATGCCCCGGTGCCGCAGGCGGGCGACGGCCTCCGCCTCGATCAGGAACCGCATCCGCGTCTCGGCGCGGACGAACGCATCGTTCAGCAGCATCTTCACGGCGACGGTGCGGTTCAGGCGGAGGTCGTGGGCCTGGTAGACGACGCCGATCGCGCCGCGGCCGAGTTCGCCGAGAATCCGGTAGCCGGGGAGCGTCGGCCACGCGGCCGGCGTGTCGCCGGGGCGCTCGACCGGCCCGTGCCCCCGGATGCGGTTGAGGAACGTGGAGGCGACGAGCGACGGGTGATCGCCGGCGGCCGGGGACGCGGCGCGGAGGCGGTCGGCCAGCGGCCCGGCGGTCAGCTCCTCCAGTCGCCGCTGGCACTCCAGGCAGCCGTCCACGTGCGCCTCCACGCCGCGGGCGTCCGGGGGGAGTGCGGCGTCGAGCATCGCGCGGAGGTGGGCGTCGGGCGGGCAGCGGTCCACGGACGGTCTCACGCGGTGGGGTCGAGGGCGGCGACTTCGTCGGCGAGCATTTTCAGGACGCGGCCCTTGGCGACGAACACCGTGGCCACCTTCAGCCCGGTGCGGGCCGCCGCGTCGGCCGCCGACAGCCCGTCCACGGCCGTCAGCTTGAACGCCTCCCAGGTGGCCGGCTCGACGCGGAGGCGGACGCGGGCGGTGGCCACGTCGAGCAGTTCCTGGTCGAACTCGGCCTCCACCCGCGCGACCAGATCGTCCCGCGCCTCGACCGACGACAGGAGTTCCCACACGCCGGTGTCGCCGCTCCCCCGGCCGGGCCGCTTGCCCGATTCCAGCCAGTCGGCCCAGGCCGCGCGGGCGACCGTCTTCAGCCACGCCCGGAAGCTGCGGGCCGAGTCGTAGTGGAAGTGCCGCATCTGCTTGGCCACGCGGAGCAGCACGTCCTGGCACACGTCCTCGGCGTCCGCCGGCTGGAGTTCCCAGCGGCGGCACCAGGCGAGCAGTTGGGGGCCGTACCGCCGGACGAACTGGTCCCAGGCGGCCGCGTCCGTCACCTCCCCGCCCAGGCGGGCGAGCAGGCTGGCACTGGTCTGCGTCGGGGTGTCCATGCGATCCGACCCTGGGGATGCGGGCGGACGCCATTATCGGGGCGAACCGGGCAGAGTCAAACCGGCGGCGGGCGGAAAAGCCCGCCCCGGTGTTTCGGTCGCGTCTCGCAAACCGATCCGGCCGCGGCTCGGCCCGCTCTCCAGACTGGGGGACGGGGGGCGAGGTCTTTCCCTTCTGCTTCCTGCCGTCGCCGGTATGCTGACCGTATGCCGCGCATCACCGTCAACGCCGACTCGCACGAGTATCCGGACCCGCTCACCGTCGGCGACCTGTTGAAGTCGCTCCGCACCGACCCGAAGCGGGTGGCGGTCGAGGTGAACGGCGAGGTCGCCCCGCGCGAAGACCACGCCGCGCGGGTGCTGGCGGACGGCGACTGGGTCGAGATCATCGGCCCCGTCGGCGGCGGATAAGCCAGCAGTCAGGGGACAGAAGGCAGGAGTCGGAAAACAACGGACCGAATCGTCGCCGCGACCGCAGGGAGCGGACCACATCCGAGAGATCGTGCCCATGCCCGCACTCGACCCGCCGACGGACACCCCGCTCCGCGTCGGCCCGTTCGTCTTCAAGTCCCGGCTGTTCACCGGCACCGGCAAGTACGCCAGCATGGAGCTGATGGCCGAGTGCATGGCGGCCAGCGGGTGCGAAGTCACGACCGTCGCCGTCCGCCGCGAACGGCTCGTCACGCCGGACGGCAAGAACATCCTCGACCACCTCGACCTGTCCCGCCTGACGGTCCTGCCGAACACGGCCGGGTGCTTCACCGCCGAGGACGCCGTCCGCCACGCCCGGCTCGCCCGCGAACTGCTGAAGGGGTACGAGAACCCCGGCGCGAACTGGGTGAAGCTGGAGTGCCTGGCCGACAAGCGGACCCTGCTGCCGGACCCGGTGGACACGCTGAAGGCCACGGAAACGCTGGTGAAGGAAGGCTTCTGCGTGCTGGTGTACACGTCCGACGACCCGGTGTTGGCGAAGCGGCTGAAGGAGGCGGGCGCGGCCAGCGTCATGCCCGCCGGCAGCCCCATCGGGTCCGGGCAGGGCATCCTGAACCCGAACAACATCCGCATCTGCCTGGAGTACCTGAAGGAGAACGACCCGACGTACCCGGTGATCGTGGACGCCGGCGTCGGCACCGCCAGCGACGTGAGCGCGGCGATGGAACTCGGCTGCGACGGCGTGTTGCTGAACACCGCCATTGCCAGTGCGAAAGACCCGGTTCGCATGGCGTGGGCGATGCGGTACGCCACCGACGCCGGCCGGCTGGCGTACCTGGGTGGCCGCATCCCGAAGAAGCTGTACGCCACCGCCAGCAGCCCGACCGAGGGGCTGATTTCGCCGGGGAGGTGAAGAGCGAGTTGGGCCTTCAACAACATGGCGAGCGGCGCGACGCGAGTCCGCCGGTTCTTCTTTCACGCCGGTGGTGGGAACAAGAACCGGCGGACTCACGTCGCGCCGTTCGCCGGATCACCCTCACCCGCCGGTGGTGACGGTGGCGGCCAGCGTCTTGGCGATCTGCTCTTTCAGCTCGTCCAGGTGCGCCTTCGCCGTGTCGTCCTTCTCGGCCTTCAGCGCGTCGTCGATCCGCTTGCCCGCTTCCTTCAGGTGCAGGCGGGCCAGCGCCTTCGCGTCGGCCGGCAGGCTGCGGCGGCCGCCACCCGTCATCGCGGCGAACAGGTTGCCCGACCCGGCCGACCGCCCCAGCACCATGCCGGACAGCTTGGCGACGTACTCCCGCTGGAGATTCCGCCGGACCACGGAGGTCTTCACGGCCGCCGCCTTGCCGTCGGTCGGCAGGTCGGCGAACGCCGCGTCGGACACCGCGCGGAACACCTCGGCTACCGTCAGCGGCTTGTCGTCCTTGCCCACCGAGCGGGCCGAGTTCTGCACGTTCGCCAGGGTGCCGGCGTCCAGCAGCTCGTTCAGCGCCACGCGGTGGATGGCCAGCACGCGGTCGTTCACCGGGAACTCGACGGCCTGCATGGCCCGCTCGTTGCCCCAGTGGACCCAGCGGTCGGCGGCCAGCTTCCGCAGCAGTTCCGGCGGGAAGTCGAACGGCTTGTCGGTCAGGATTTGCTCGGCGACGAACGTCAGCGCCTCCCGCTGCTTGGCCGCCGGGGTGGGCACGAACGGGTCGCGGGCGTTGGCGTCGCCCTTGTGGTCGCGGTACATCGCGGACCCGCCGACGTGCTTGGCGGCGATGAACGCCGAGTTGCCATACTGGCTCAGCATCACCGCGAACGCCTGCCGCGCCCGCTGGTAGCCTTCGCCCTTCTCCACCACCCGCTCGGCCAGGCCGGGGATCAGGTCTTGCGACAGCTTGACGCGGTCCATGGCGAACTTGAGCGGGTCGCTGCCGATGTCCCACTGGTTGACGAGCGGGTCGTCGGTGCCCATCAAGTCCTCGTCGGTGCCGTAGATGAGCTGCGGCTCGGCGCACCGGCCGGCGATCTTCTCCAGGTTCTCCTTGCTGCCGTCCGGAGTGTACGCATATTCAATGGCCCAGTAGTCGTAGGCCCCGATGGTCGGGGTGAAGTAGAACCCCTGCTTGGTCCCCTTCGGGGCGATGTTCGCCGGGGTGTAGTCCATCACCGAGCCGACCAGTCCTTGCTTGGCGGTCAGGGCGGTGTCGTGCAGTTGGTCGTTCTTCAGCACGGTGCTGGCCTTGAAGTTGTGCCGCAGGCCGAGGGTGTGGCCGATCTCGTGCATGACCGTCTCCTTCACCGCCTGCACCAGCAGCTCGTCGGACACCTTGGCCGGGCCGTCCTTGCCTTCGGCCAGTTGCGCGGCGGTCATCGCCAGTCCGAGTTCGCTCGACTTGTGCGCGGCGCACTGGCAGTAGCCGTGGCGGACGGACGCCAGCCGCTGGCGCAGCGCGGCCTCCGGATCGGTCGGAGCGGTGCGGTCGTTCCACCCGCCCATCGTCCGCCGCAGTTCGTCCAGCGGGTGCGCCGGCAGGCCCCAGCCGTAGCGGGCCGCCTGGATGGGCGAGATCGGGTCGATCATCCGCCCCTTGTCGTCGCGGTAGATCTTCGTCTCGCCCTTGTACGCCCGCACCATCGCGGCGTCGAACAGGATGTCGGCGTCGAGCAGCTCGCCGGTGAACGGGTTGGCCCGGCTCGGCCCGATGGCGTAAGCCGTCTCGGACGTGATCCAGCGGAAGGTGGCGTAGCTGATGTCCTCCGGGTCGAAGTCCTCGCCCTCCTGCTGCCGCACCTCGATGGCGTCGCGGAAGCCGACCTTCTCGAACGCCTTGTTCCACTCCAGGATGCCTTCCCGCACGGCGGCGCGGAACTCGTCCGGCACGCTGTCCTCGATCCAGAAGACGATCTTCTTCTTCGGCGGCACCAGCTTCGCGCCGGCCTTCCACGGGCTGCCGTCGGCCCGCTCCAGCCGCCACCGGTTGACGTGCCGGACGAACGCCGTGTCGCCGTCGTCCTTGCTGAAGTCCTTCACCACGCTGGTGAAGTGCCCCACCCGGTCGTCGGCGGCGCGGGTCTGGTAGCCGGCCTCGGGCATCTCCACGATGCCGTACTGAATGGTGATGCTGGTGCCGCGGGTGTCGATGACGGAGTCGCTGCCGCTGGGGGCGATGTTGCCGGTGCGGTTGCCGGCGAACGTCGCCTGCACCTGGAGTTCGACGTTCTTCTTGAACGCCTTGATCTTGCCCCAGGTGGTGCGGTCGGCGTCCAGGAAGCCGACGCCCAGGTCGGCGAAGTCCTTGAAGAAGATCTGGTTGAAATCGACCACCACCGACCCCTTGAGGGGGTTCAGCGTGCGGATCGGCAGGGCCATCAGCACCGAGTCGGAATACGTCGTGTCCACGGCCTTGGCGGCCGGGCTGCCGGCCTTGGCGGTGAACCGCACGTTGCGGCGGATGACGAACACCTTGTCGCCGACCCGCTTGAAGGCGATCACCCACTGCTCGTCGAAGTTCAGGGTGGTGCCGCCGACGCCGCTGCCCTTGGCCACCGCGACGGGCAGGAGGAACGGCTTGTCGAACTGGAACGGCATGATTTCGGCGAGCAACCGGTCGTCCTTCAGGTGCAGGGTGAACAGGCCGTCGAACACCTTCGCGCCCTTGACGACGGTGTTGAAGTCGGGGAACTTCGGCGGCTCCGGGGCGACGGCCGGGGGCGGCGCGGGTGGGACCGGGACTTGGCCGTGACCGCCGGACGCGGCGAACAGGGCCGCGAGGCCGGCGGTCAGCAGCAGGCTTGGCAGCGTGCGCGAGCGCATGAGAGGAACCTTCCGGATCGGAGCGGGGCCGCCGGCGGCGTGCGGGATCGGCCGTGTGGATAAGGTATCCGACAAGGTGGGGGGGATGCAAAGTCAGTAGCGGTTAAATCGACGGCGCGGGCGGTCGGACAGCCCGAATGCAGCGGTTCGTGCGGCCGCGCCGCCCTCACTTCGCCGGCCACCAGGCGTCGAGCTTCGTCCGCAGCCCCCCGACATTGTCGGGGCGGGAAGCAGCCCCCACCTCCCGGCCCCCTCTCCATGAAAGGAGAGGGGGTGTTCTGGCGAGCCGCGACCGCCAGGGAGGGCATCTTGGGAGGGCGAGGCTCCCGCCGAGCCGCCCATCGCACAAGCGGCTCGGCTGTCCACATCTTGACGCTGACGAAACGCCTGGAAAAGCTGGTTTGTTCCCAAGTCTTCACGCCGGAGGCGTGGCGGACTGTAGCCAGGGGTGAGCGAGCGGAGCGAGCGACACCCCTGGTCGTGCGGCGGAAAAAGGAACCCACCCCGGAGGGGTGGCGGAACGTCCGGCATCCCTCCGGGATGCGAGGAATTCCAGGGGGAACGTGGCACCAGGGGTTTCACCCCTGGCTACAGTCCGCCACGCCTCCGGCGTGAAGAATCTGGGACACCCGCCGGAATTCGGAGCCGAAGATGTGGACAGCACTGGCCTCGCCCTCCCGAAAACCGAGATGCCACTCCCTGGCGGTCGCGGATCGCAAAACACCGCTTCCCGCTTGAACACCCTCTCCGGAACCCGGCCGAAACAAATACTGAACAATTTTCACAACACCCCCTTGATTTCGCCCGCGACCAGGTATATATACATGTATCCACTTCCGAGAGGCGACCCATGTCCGGCACCTTCCCCGACGCCCCGACCGCCCTCGACCGCCTGTTCGCCGAAGTCCTCGCCGAGGGCGTGGTCGTGGCCCGCCGGCTGCTGGCCAACAAGCCGAAGTCGGCGAAAGTGAAGCGCCTGCTGCGCGACGCCGAGGAGACCTTCGCCCACTACCGCCACCTGCTGCCCGGTGCGGACGAGGTAGTCGGGGCCGAGCTGCGACAGGAAGCGCCTCGTGCGACAGGCGTGCGGACGACATCCCTCGTCGCCCGCGAATCAGCCGATCTCCGGCCATTCGCCGGTGAACACCTCGGTGGCGGGGCCGGTCATGAAGACGGGTTGGTCGTCGCCGGCCCACTCCAACTCCAGGTCGCCGCCGGGCAGGTGGGCGAGCAGCGTCCGCCCGGTGCGGCCGGTCAGCACCCCCGCGACGGCCACCGCGCACGCGCCGGTGCCGCACGCCAGCGTGACGCCGCTGCCACGCTCCCACGTCCGCATCCGCACTTCGCCCGGCGAGATCACCTGCACGAAGTGGACGTTCACCCGGCGGGGAAACGCCGCGTGGACTTCCAGCTTCGGCCCGACGGTTTCCAGCGGGATCGCGTCCACATCCTTCACATAGATGACCGCGTGCGGGTTGCCCATGCTCACCGCCGTGACCGCGTACCCGTCGAACTCGCCGCTCAGGTTCGCGTTCACCGGCGGGTTGCCGGGCAGCGTCGTCGGGATGTCCGAGGCTTGCAGGATCGGCCGGCCCATGTTCACCCGCACCTTCTCCGCCTTGCCGTGCCTGGCCGTCACGTCCACGGTCAGCACGCCCCGGCCGGTCTCGATACTCAGCGTCGGCTTCGTGGCGATGCCGTGGTCGTAGACGTACTTGGCCACGCACCGCAGGCCGTTGCCGCACATCTCGGACTCGGACCCGTCGGCGTTGAACATCCGCATCCGCGCGTCGGCGGTGTCGGATTTGCCGATGAGGATCAGCCCGTCCGAGCCGATGCCGAAGTGCCGGTCGGACACGCGGCGGGCCAGCTCGGCCGGGTTCGCGGGGGTCGGGCCGGTGACGCAATCGACGTACACGTAGTCGTTGCCCAGGCCGTGCATCTTGGTGAACCGCATGATCTCGCCTCGCGTGGTCCCGTTGTTGAACGGAATGGCGCGGGCGAAGGCAACCGCGAGTGGTCGGGGCGAATCCGGCCCGCGAAGGCCGTGGGATGTTCTCCAAAGTCACCCGCGGCCCTTGCGGACCGGGTTCGCCGCGAAATAATCACCCCATGCCCCGCGCCCCCGCCCCACCCGCCCGCGCCATCGCCCTCGTCCGGTCGCCGACGGCCGACGGCATCGGCGTGTTCCGCATCACGGTCGGGGCGGAGGCGCAGTTCTACACGTTCAAGGAGATCCGCTGCGACATCGGCGGGCGGGGGTTCGTCGTCCATCGGCTGGGGCTGGGCACCGTGTACCACGTCCGGGTGGGGCACCGGGACGAGTCGTCCTGCGAGTGCCTCGGCTGGCTCCGCCACGACCACTGCAAGCACGTCCTCGGCCTGAAGGCGCTCGCCGCGCGCGGGCTGGTGTGACGCGGACAGGATCGCCCGCCCGACCCGCGTCGCCACCGTTCCTCCGATTCGCGGAGTTGCGACCGGAGGCCGTCTCGGAAGCGAGAATCCTTCCCAGTCGTGTCTGTTCGGGAGTGGGAGTGGCACGCCGCCGCCGGCAGTCCGTATTGACCGGCATTTCCGGCATTCTTAGAGTGACCGTCTGGTTTCGACCGCTTTCCGAGGCTCCCGTTCCATGGCGACCGATACGACCCCGAAACCCGGCCTGTTCGAGCGGCTCGGCGACGCCTTCACCGGCGTCATCGAAAAGGGCATGGGGTTCGTCACCCGCCTGTTCGGGTCGGCCAACGACCGGGCCATCAAAGCCGTCGGCTACTCGCGGCCGAAAGGGGCGGTCGCGCACACCGCCGTCCCCGGCAGCGCGCTCGAGAAAGTGAACGCGCTCGAAGACAAAATGAAGGCGCTGTCGGACGACGAGTTGAAGGGCCTGACGCCGGGCTTGCGCGAGCGGCTGGCGAACGGGGAGACGCTGGACCAACTGCTGCCGGAGGCGTTCGCCGCCTGCCGAGAAGCTGCTCGGCGGAACAAGCAGATGCGGCACTACGACGTGCAGATCGTCGGCGGGGCCATCCTGCACGGATACCAGACGGGGC
Source organism: Fimbriiglobus sp. (assembly GCA_043738505.1). Taxonomy (GTDB): domain Bacteria; phylum Planctomycetota; class Planctomycetia; order Gemmatales; family Gemmataceae; genus JALHQU01. The sequence continues at coordinate 9,703 of JAYUFU010000003.1, forward strand.
ACGGGGCCATCGCCGAGATGATGACCGGGGAAGGCAAAACCCTGGTCGCCACCCTGCCGGCGTACCTGAACGCGCTGGCCGGCCGGGGCGTCCACGTCGTGACGGTGAACGACTACCTGGCCCGCCGCGACTGCGAGTGGATGCTGCCCATCTACAACGCGCTGGGGGTGACCGCCGCGTTCATCCAGAGCGACCAGGACGGCGACACCAAGCGGCACGCCTACCTGTGCGACATCACCTACGGCACCAGCAGCGAGTTCGGGTTCGACTACCTCCGCGACAACATGAAGTCGGCGCGGTTCGACGACGATACCTACCACGCCTACTTCCGCCAGTGCCAGCGGACGCCGCTCAGCTACGCCATCATCGACGAGGTGGACAACATCCTCATCGACGAGGCGCGGACGCCGCTCATCATCTCCGGCCCGGCGTACACGGACATCAAGAACTACGAGCGGGCCGACGACATCGCCCGCAAGCTGACCGAACTGGAGCGGAAGGCCCGGCAGGAGATGGCCGCCAAGGGGCTGGTGAAGTTGAAAGGCACCGAGGGCGACGGCCTGCCGGCGGTGGTGCCGCCGGACGACGCCCGCATCGACCCGCAGAACCCGCCGCCGAAGGGGACGTACTTCGAGATCAAGGAGAAGGAGCGGACGTGCCACCTGACCGACGCCGGCGTCCGCGAGGCCGAGCGGCTGGCCGGGGTGGAGAGCTTCTACACGGCCGGCAACATGGAGTGGCCGCACCTGATCGACAACGCCCTCCGCGCCACGCACATGTACCAGTTGGACCGGCACTACATGATCGCGGCCGACCCCCGCGAGAACAACCAGCTCGGCATCATCATCATCGACGAGTTCACCGGCCGCGCCATGTTCGGCCGCCAGTGGGCCGACGGCCTGCACCAGTCGGTGGAGGCCAAGCACCGCCGCCAGGGGGTGCAGATCAAGCAGGAGACGCAGACCCTCGCCACCGTCACCCTCCAGAACTTCTTCAAGCTGTACGGCAAGCTGAGCGGCATGACCGGCACCGCCATGACCGAGGCGAACGAGTTCTGGAAGATCTACAAGCTGGACGTGGTGCAGGTGCCGACCAACATGCCGATGCTGCGGAAGGAACACCCGGACCTGGTGTACAAGTCGGACGCCGAGAAGTGGGACGCGGTGGTCGAGGAGATCGCCGAGATCCACAAGACCGGCCGGCCGATCCTCATCGGCACCACCGACGTGGCCAAGAGCGAGCGGCTGTCGGCGCTGCTCAAGCGGCGGGGCATCAAGCACGAACTGCTGAACGCCAAGCCGGAGAACGTGTCGCGGGAGGCGGAGATCGTGTCGCAGGCCGGGCGGATGAACGCCGTCACCATCTCGACGAACATGGCCGGCCGGGGCACCGACATCATCCTCGGCGGCAACAGCGAAACCCTGGCGTGGGCGCGGCTCAAGCAGCTGAAGGACGCCGACGGCCGGACGCTGTACCCGACGCGCCTGGAAATCCCCAACGACGTGTGGGCGAAGTCCATCGGCGAGATCGAGGCCAAGGAGAAGATGAAGGAGGAGGGCCGCAAGGTGGCCGAACTGGGCGGGCTGCACATCGTCGGCACCGAGCGGCACGAGTCGCGGCGGATCGACAACCAGCTCCGCGGCCGGGCCGGTCGCCAGGGCGACCCCGGCAGCAGCCGCTTCTACCTGTCGCTGGAAGACGAACTGATGCGGCTGTTCGGCGGCGACCGCCTCCGCCGGCTCATGTCCAGCAGTTGGTTCGGGCTGAAGGACGGCGAGGCGCTCGAGTCCGGCATGCTCACCAAGCAGATCGAGCGGGCGCAGAAGCGGGTCGAGGAGTACCACTTCGACCAGCGGAAGAACCTGCTGGAATACGACGAGGTGATGGACTTCCAGCGGAAGAAGACGTACGGCACGCGGCAGGCCATCCTGGACGGCGGCAACCCGCGGCACCTGCTGCTCGACATGATCGACGAGCAGATCGTCGCCGCCGTCGCCCGGTACACCGACGACACCTACGGCGCGGCCACGTTCGCCCAGTACGCGGCCGGCGAATTCGGCGTCGAGTTCGAGGCGTCCGACTTCCGCGGGTCCAGCTTCGCGGACGCCGAGCGGACCGCCAAGGACCGCGCCAGTAGCATGGCCGCCACCTTCGTCACCGAGTCCACCGACGAGAACCTGAACCCGGACGAGGACCCGAAGGACTGGAAGTGGGTCGAGTTCAGCCGCGCGGTGAACGCCCGCTTCAAGCTGAAGACGACCGACAAGGACTTGAAGGGGATCGGCCGCGAGGCGATGGGCGAGTACCTGATCGCCGAGGCGCACACGGCCATCGACGCCGTGGACCTGTCCGCCGGCGCGCGGTTCCTCGACCCGCACTACGGCCTGGAATCGCTGGCCGACTGGGCGCGGCAGAAGTTCGCCCTCCTCGTCCCGCTCGACCTGCTGCTCGGCAAGGAGCCGGCCGAACTGGAGCCGCTGCTGCGGGCGAAGGTGCGGGAACACTACCGGCTGAAGGACGCCGAGTTCCCGGTGCAGGTGGGCATGGCGTCGTACCTGCCGGAGAAGACCCGCCCGGATCGCCGGCCCGACCGCGAGCAACTGTTCCGCTGGGCGCTGACCCGCTTCCCCGGTGCCACCGGCATCTCGGAGGAGGTCATCCGCACCGAGGCCCGGCCGAAGATCCGCGACATGCTGCTGGCCGCCAGCAAGTCGGCCCAGCCGAAGTTGAACCATCCGGAGATCGTGGCGAAAGTCGAGGAAGCGCTGAGCGGGGCGAAGGTGGCCGAGGCCGCCGACGCCGAGGAGCTGGCGGCGTGGTGCCAGGCCGAACTGGGGTACGAGTTGGACGCCGCCGAGCTGACCGGCCAGACCCCGACGGAAGTGCTGCACACCCTGCTGAACTGGTTCGACACCAAGCACCGGCCGGAGATGCACCAGACCGAGCGGAGCCTGCTGCTCGAACAGCTCGACGGCGCGTGGAAGGCGCACCTGCTGACGATGGACCACCTCCGCAGCACGGTCGGGCTGGCCGGGTACGCGCAGGAAGACCCGAAGATCGTGTACAAGCGGGAGGGGATGAAGCTGTTCGACGAGATGTGGGCGGGCGTGCGGGACCGCGTGAGCGAAGCCGTCTTCCGCGTCGAGGACGTGGGCGAGGAGCAGGTGGAGGCGGCCATGTGGGCCGGCGCGCGGTCGGTCCACCAGTCGGCGCAGTCGGCCATGCAGGCCCGGTCGGCGCAGGTGGCGATGGAGCAGGCCAGCCAGCAGACGACGAGCGGCGGCGGCGACCAGCAGAAGCGGGTGGAGACGATCCGCAACGTGGGCGCGCGGGTCGGCCGCAACGACCCGTGCCCGTGCGGCAGCGGGAAGAAGTACAAGAACTGCCACATGAAGGCCGAAGCCGGGAAGTGAGGACCCCATGATCCGCCGCATCCGCATCCAGAACTTCCGCAGCCTCATCGATGTCGATGTGCAGTTGGAGCCGTTGACGGTCCTCATCGGCCGCAGCGGCACCGGCAAGAGCAACTTCGTGGGAGCGATCCGCTTCCTTCGCGACTATCTGCTCAGTCGCGGTCGAAATGACTCGGCTGGTATCGCCCCACTGCAAGGTGACAAAGGGCCGCTTTCGCTTTCTGTTGATATGTGGCTTGAGAAGCTCTACCAATACGAAGTAGCGTTCAAACCGTCGCCACACGACCCTCAACAACTAGTACTTGTTCACGAACGCCTCACGTCAGGGGAGACCGTCCTGTTCCACCAAGCGGGTGGCAGGTGGATTCTTGCGCCAAGTGTAAATCCATCCCCCACTGCTGGTGGCGTTGCACTCGGGGCGATCACCGGTATTCGTGATGTCACGGTCGTGTTCAATGCGCTCAGCAGAGGGATCGGCTGCTACGACTTTCCTGGCGACGTGTTTCAGATATCTCGCGAAAGAATGCCTCAGTATCCCATCGGATCGCTTGTTCAAAGCGGCAACGGGAAAACGCTGGTCGAAACCGCAGGCTTTTCCGACATGGGAGGAAACTACCTCTCCGTCAGTGGCGGCATTCTTGACGACTGGACGAAACTCAAAGACTGGACTTCTCTGACTAGAACGATGGGCCTCATCAACCCGTCGGTGGAATCGATCGATCTCCAATCGCCTGATCGAAATCGGATCCAAGTTGGCTACCGAGCAATGGACAGAATCCATCTCATGGATGTCGCAGCTGAGTCCGAAGGGTTTCGAAAGTATCTCGCCACCCTGTTCGCACTTTATCAAGTGCCGACAAAGCAAATCGTGATCTTTGAACATCCGGAGAACAGCATCCACCCCGGTGCGCTCGAAACCCTGTCCAACGAATTCAAGCGGCATGTTGAACAGGGTCGTGGACAGGTCATCCTGACAACCCATAGCCCGCAGTTGCTCGACCACTTCGAGCCGGAACAGATTCGGGTGGTGGACATTGACAACGCTCAGACCCGCATCGGTTCACTTGCTCCCGAACAGATAGAGGCGATCCGCGAACACCTCCTGAAACCGGGCGAACTGCTCACCGTCGATCCGGCCCGCCTCGCCGGACAACTCGCCGAGGTGCCGTCATGAAGCGGCTGGCCTTCTTCGTCGAGGGTCGAGGGGATTTTCTCGCCCTCCCGAACCTCGTCGGGAACCTTGCCGGCCAGAACCCGGACTTCTTCACTCACTTGTTCATCGACGACAAGCCGTTCGTGATCGGCGGGCCAGAGCAGGTGAGCGGGAAGAAGCAGTCCGAGTGGAACCGATACCTGAAACTGGCGGCGAAAACGCGACCCAATCTCGGGGCCGTCCTCGCCGTATTCGATGGCGACAGTGACAAGTTCGAGGGCAACCCGTTCTGTCCCGTCAATGCCGCGCGAACGTTGGCCGAGCGTGCCAAGTCGGAAGGGGCCGGCGCGCAGTTCTCGTTGGCGGTTGTGTTCCTCCGGCAGGAGTACGAATCGATCCTGATCACGGCGGGGAGGCAAATCGAAGAGTTGCCGGCCGAGGTTGTTCTGCCACCCGATCCCGAGAACGCACCCCGTGGGGCGAAGGAGTAGTGGGCGAAGCACCTTCCGGGCAGCTACGACCCGACACGCGATCAGCGGCGGCTGACCTCGGCGGTTTCGGATTGGGCATCCGTGGCAGTGGCAAATCGATCATTCCGCAGGCTCGTTTCCGCGCTGTCGGAAGTGACGCAAGCGGTCTCGGCAGGTGTTCCCGTTGCAACGCCCGTGATTCTTCCACTCCAGTGAACCACTCCCGCCCTTGAGGTGCCCGCATGGATGCGCTTCCTCCACCCCCGCCGGCACCCACGCGGCGGCGGTTCCTGCGGCGGGTCGGGCAGGTCGGTCTCGGGTTGCTCGCGGCGAGCGGGGCGACGGTCGGGTACGGGTTCTACGAGGCGTCGCAGATTCGCATCCGCAAGCAGTCGGTCGCCGTGCCGAACCTGCCGCGCGGGTTCGACGGCACCACCGTCGCCGTCCTGACCGACTTCCACCACGGGCCGTTCGTCAGCCTGGATTTCATCCGCCGGGCGGTCGGCATCGCCAACGACCTGTCCCCCGACCTGTTCGCGCTGCTCGGCGACTTCGCCCACAAGGGCACCCACACCCACGAGCAGTTGCCGCCGTGCATGGCCGCGCTGACGAAGCTGGTCGCCCCACTCGGCGTGTTTGCGGTGCCCGGCAACCACGACATGGGCAAGTGCGGCGCGATCTACCGCGAAGTCATGGCCGCGACTTCGCAAGTGACGGACCTGTCCAACCGGGCGGTGCCGGTGACGAGGAACGGCGAGACGCTCTGGCTGGCCGGCGTCGATGACCTGTGGTGGGGCAAGCCCGACCTGGATGCGGCGCTGAAGTGCGTCCCCGCCAATGCCGCCGTGCTGCTGCTGTCGCACAACCCGGACTTCGCCGAACTGTCGCCGGACCCGCGCGTCGGGCTGATGCTGAGCGGCCACACCCACGGCGGGCAGGCGTATGTGCCGGGGTACGGCCCGCTCTGGCTGCCGTCGCGGTACGGGTCGAAGTATTGCGGCGGGCTGGCGCGGGGGCCGGCGTCGCAGGTGTTCGTGTCGCGCGGGCTGGGCGAAGCCGGCGTGCCGCTCCGCCTGAACTGTCCGCCGGAAATCAACCTGCTGACGCTCACCGTCGGGTGACTCCCGCCGTTCACGTCACGGGGAGGAGAAGTAGCGCGGCAGCACACCGTCCGCGACGAACAGGGCCATGACCGCCATCAGGTAAACGAGCGACCCGCGAAGGACGGTGCGGGCGGTGGTCTGGGTGCGGTTCTCGGCGAACCGCAGGCAGCGGAGCAGGAACCAGACGGCCACGGGCAGCGACCCGATCAGGTAGACCCAGCCGGCCGCGCCGAGGACGAACGGCAGGGCGGTGGTGAACACCAGCAGCGCGGCGGTGCTGGCGGTGGCGAGGCCGGTGATGCGGCCGTCGGCGCGGTCGATGACGGGCAGCATGACCATGCCGCCGCGGGCGTAATCCTCGCGGTGCATGAACGCGATGCTGTAGAAGTGCGGCAGTTGCCAGACGAACAGGATGGCGAACAGCGCCCAGCCCATCGGGGCCATTTCGCCATACGCGGCGCACCAGCCGATGACCGGCGGCAGCGCCCCCGGCACCGCCCCCACCACCGTGTTCCAGGTGGTGATGCGCTTCATCGGTGTATACACGACGACGTAAAGAAACCCCGTGAGTGCCGCCACGACCGCTGCGGCGGGCGTCGGCAACATCAGCCACAAGTACAAGACCCCACCGATGGCCAAGATCGTGCCGAACAGGAACGCCGTGAGGGCGCTCAGCCGGCCGGTCACGACGGGACGGTTGGCGGTGCGGCGCATCCGCGCGTCGGGCCGGCGCTCCAGCCAGTGGTTCAGCGCGCTGCCCCCGCCCGCGACCAGCGCCGCGCCGATCAGCGTGTGCAGTAGCAGGACGACGTCCAGCTTCGGCGCGGCTCCCAGCAGATAGCCGACGCCGACCGTCACCAGCGCCATGGTGGCGATGCGGGGCTTCGTCAGTTCCAGGAAGTCGGCGAACCGAGACCGGGCGGGCGCGGCGGTAGCGGGCGAAAGCGGGACGGCGAGGGACATGGGGTATTGTTAGGCTTGCGCGGGAACCGGGGCGAGGGAATCGGCCCGGCTTCGCGGGTCGGACGCGGCGACGGTGTCCGTCGCGGTCGGAACTTCGACGGCGGCGGTGCGCCGCCAGACGCGGACGGCCAGGACCACCGACGACGCCAGGATGGCCGTGCCGATCAGTTGGTGCAGGGTGCGAATCGCCCCGGACCAGACCGTCACCGGCCGCATTTCCGGCGGCAGCGCGGCGTCCGGCCCGGCGGCGGCGAACTTCGACATCCACGCCTCGACGCCGAGGAGGATTTGCAGGGCGAGCAGTCCGATCAGGTGCCGCACGTCGAAGCTCAGCGCCTTGCGGCCGGCCGGCGACGACACCGCGCGGACGGTCAGCCAGACGGCCAACCCGAGCACGACGAACGCGGTGAGGAAGTGCAACCGTTGGGCCAGTGGCGTCGGCGCGTGCCGCACCCACACGGCCCACAACAGTTGCAGGAACGTGGCCGCCACCAGGGTGAGCGACAGCCCGCCGAGACGGTTGCGGTCGGCGGCGGGCAGGTCGAACTCCGGCCTCGGCCGCGCGGCGAGGAGCGCCGCGCAGACCATCGCCGAGAACACCACCTGCGCGAAGATGCCGTGCAGCGCGGACAGTTCCACGCCGACAGTGTTCGTAAGGCCAGTGAGTTGATCGAGAAAGACGCGAAAGCCGCCGAGCAGCCCCTGGATCATGACGGCGATCAGGAGGAATCCGGACAGCGCCCGCACCCACTTGCCCCGCTCGCGGCCGAACAGGTGCGCGACGCAAATGGACAGCAGCAGCCCGGCGAACGCGGCGGTGACCAGGCCGACGGCGACGGGGTACGTCACCGCTTCGCCGGGGTGGTCCGTGCGGAACGCCATGACCGCCATCATCCGCCGGTGGAAGTCGCCGTAGCTGCCGAGCAGCCCGCCGACGGCGAGCAGTCCCAGCACGCGCACGGAACCCTTCGCGCCGCTCCACGCCACGACCGCCAGCACGGACGCCAGCCCGCCGGCGATGTACGCCGCCGCGCGGTGGGTGTGTTCCATCAAGAACGCGAGGTTCCGCTTCAGTTCGTACTTGTGCCCGTTGGCGATCAGGAACCACGGCTCGGTCGGCCACGCCGGGTCGGCCATGCCGGCCTTGAACGAGGTCGTCAGCCCGCCGAGGGCGAGAGGCAGCACGGCCACGACCGCGAGCAAGATGGCAACCACCCGGACGGCACGGGCGACGGGGCGGGGCGGGATGTCGGGCGTCATTTCTCCACCTCCGTTCGCACGTCGTCGGGCAGTTTCGCCGGGTAGGGTAACGTCATCACGAAGGCCAAGAGGTCGCGCAGCTCGGCGTCGGCCAATTGCGGGTTGGCGGGCATGTTCGCCGGGTGGATGCCGAAGCGGATGCGGTGGGCGAGATCGGCCGGCCCCTTGCCCCAGCGGTACTCGGCGTCGGTCAACTCCCGCACCCGGTTCGGCAGCCCGCGCACGTCGTAGCGGTACACGTCCGTCTTCCCGTACTTCTCGTGGCAGGCGGCGCACCCGGCCTTCGCCAGGAACAACTGGTGCCCCCGGCGGATCGCGTCCGGCGCGACGGCCAGCGGCTCCGCTGACAACGCACTGTCACCCGGCGTCTGGGCGGCGACCCACGCGGCCAGAACCTTCGGGAACGCTTCCGTCACGCCGGCCGTCGGGTCGTCGAGGGCGTCGTCGCCGTCGGACAACAGCCGCTTCGTCACGTCGGCTTCCACCTCGCCGCGGATGCTCAGGTGAACGACGTACCCGGCGGTGGCGCGCACGTCGTCGGCCGAGATCAGGTCGAACATCGGCATCGCGGTGCCCTTCACCCCGCTCCGCAGCGTCGTCACGATGTCGTCGAGTCGGGGCTTGCCGTTCCGCACCGCGCCGGTCGCCCGCTTGAACGCCCCGGTGCGGAAGTCGCGCGGGTACGGGTCGATGAACGCCGCGTTCGGCCCGCGGCCGTTGCCGGGCTGCCCGTGGCACTGCACGCACCGCACCTTGAACCCGCCGGCCGCGGACCTCAGCGACTCCGGGTCAATCCCTAATAGTTGAACCGCGTTCGCATCGGCCCCCATCACCGTCGGTTCGGCGGGCGTGCCGAAAATCGCGTCGAGGGCGGTTCGGAGTTTGTCCTTCTGGTCGGCGGGCAGCTTCGCGGGGTCGGCCACCTTCCCGCCGAGTGACGGCAACGTGCGGACGTACTCGTCCATCTTGCCTGGGGCGGGTCGCGCGGTCGGATGCGCCGGCGGCAGTAGCACCACGACCGGGTCGGCGCGCAGCGGGTAGCGGGCGGTCGGCTCGTAGCTGGGCAGCGTCGCGGGGCCGCCGCAGCCGGGGAGCGTGAATGCGAAAAGGGCGACGGCCGCCCCCGCGAGGAGAGCGACCCCGCCCAGGATGGTGCGTCGGGTCATCGTCGGTGTCCGCGTGTTCTGCTCGCTCCGCGAGCGGTCTTCGATTTCCAATCGCGACGACCGCTCGCGGAGCGAGCAGAACACAAGAAGGCGAGTCACAGCACGCCGAGGTAGCGCGTCAGGTAGTCGGTCAGGGTGAACAGGAACATCAGGCCGGTCCAGAAGACGCCGGACAGGGCGATCAGCCACGTCAGCTTGTCGGCCTGCTTCAGGTCCATCAGGTAGACGGCCAGGACGCCGGCCTGCGTGGCGGCGATGATCAGGCTGACCAGCACCTTCCACGGGCCGAGGTCGGAGAAGCCGACGTACAGCGCCAGCGCCGCCAGGACGGCGATGACGAAGAAGGCGGCGAACGTGCGGCCGGGCGGGGCCACCTCGTGCGCGACGGCTTCCTCGGCGTGGACGGCGGTCTTCGGGTGGTGGTCGTGGGCCATGATCAGTCTCGTGGTTGAAGTCGCCGGCGAACGGCGCGACGCGAGTCCGCCGGTGAATTTCAGAACCGGCGGACTCGCGTCGCGCCGGTCGCCGGTCAGTGTCCGCCCAGGCCGATGGCCTGTTTGAACTGCTCGACCGCCTGCCCGGCCGAGTGCGGGCCGGTCAGGTACAGCAGCGGCAGGATGAACATCCACGCCAGGTCCACGAAGTGCCAGTACAGGCTCATCACTTCGACGTACACGTACCGGGCCGTGTGGTCGAAGAAGCCGCGGGTGGCGAGGACGTATTGCCAGATCAACAAGCCGAGGCCGATGAGCATGTGCAGCACGTGCAGGCCCGTCATGCTGTAGTAGAACATGAAGAACAACTGCACCTTGTACGGGTCGTAGTCGTGGGTGTGGCCGTCGCCGTCGGCGAGCGACCCCTGGGCGTAAGCCTGCTCGTCCAGCGGCTTGCCCGCGAACGACTTGTTGTGCCCCAGCACGACCTTCAGGTTCTCGTTGAACGCCACGGGCGGCTGGGTGGAGCGGGACTTCAAATCCTGGGCGCGGGATCGGAGATCGGCGGCGGCGGTGTCGGTCGTCTGGGCGGCGGCGGCCTCCGCCTTCTCGCCCTCGGCGAACAGGGCGGCCATCCGCCCGTCGAACTGCTCCTTGGCCTCCGGCGACAGTCGGCTGACGCCGGGGATCAGTCCCTCCTGGTAGTCCAGGTAATACTCGCGGGCCTTCAGGCCGAGGAACGCCGCCCCCAGCACGATGGTCAGCATCAGGTACCGGGCCAGCCCCTTGCGGCGGCCGAGGTAGCACGCGCGGATGGCCAGGGTGATGGTCAGCGAACTGAGCAGCAGGAGGAACGTGTTCACGCTGGCGATGCCGACGTTCAGCGCCGCGCTGCCGGCCTCGAAGTCCTTCGGGTAGACGATCCGGTAGGTGGCGTAGGCGCAGAACGCCCCGCCGAAGAACAGGATCTCCGTCACCAGGAACAGCCACATGCCCATGCGGACGGTGGACTGCTGCTGGCCCATGTTGTTGAAGTGGTGGGCGACCGGCCCCGTCGTCTCAGCTGCCACTGGTCACCCCCGCGTCCGTGTGGACGCCGTTCGTGTGAACACCGTTCGCGTGCGCCGCCTTGTTGCCGACATGCCCGTCGGCCACCAGCTTCAACCCGTCCGGCACGCCGTACTCGTACGGCCCGAAGTACACTTCCGGCACCGCCTTGAAGTTGTGCGCGTCGGGCGGACTCGGCACCTGCCACTCCAGCCCGGTCGCCTTCCACGGGTTGTTGCCGGCGCTCTTGCCGAAGAACAGCGAGGCCGTCAGGTAGAACACCGGCATCAGGTAGCCGAACCCCTGGATGGTGGCCCCGGCGGTGCTGAGGACGTTGTACACCTGGAACTCGGCCGGGTAGTTCGGGTACCGGCGGGGCATGCCCAGGTAGCCGGCCACGAACTGCGGCAGGAAGGTCAGGGCGAACCCGGTGATCATGACGATGGCGGCCAGGCGGCTCCAGAAGTCGGAGTACATCTTGCCGGTCATCTTCGGCCAGAAGAAGTGCAGCCCGGCCTGCCACGCGAACATCATCCCGCCCACCATCGTGAAGTGGAAGTGGGCGATGACGAAGTACGTGTCGTGCAGGTGGATGTCGGTGCCCATCGTGCCCAGGTACAGCCCCGTCAGGCCGCCGATGGTGAACAGGATGATGAACCCGAGGGCGTGGATCATCGGCGCGGGGAAGCTGATGCTGCCGCCGTACAGGGTGGCCGTCCAGTTGAACACTTTGATGGCGCTGGGGACGGCGACGAGCATCGTCAGCAGCGCGAACACCATGCCCAGGTAGTACCCCTGGCCGGCGAGGAACATGTGGTGGCCCCACACCAGGAAGCCGACCACCGCGATGCCCACGCTGCTCCACGCCACCGCCTGGTAGCCGAAGATGTTCTTCCGGCTGAAGCACGTCAGCACCTCGCTGATCACGCCCATGCCGGGCAGGATCATGATGTACACGGCCGGGTGGCTGTAGAACCAGAACATGTGCTGGAACAGGATCGGGTCGCCGCCGATGGTCGGGTCGAAGATGCCGACGCCGAACAGCTTCTCCACCGCCGCCATCGTCACCGTCACGGCGAGGACCGGCGTGCCGAGCAGCTGGATGACGCTGGTGGCGTACATGGCCCACACGAACAGCGGCATCCGCCCCCACGTCATGCCGGGGCACCGCATCTTGTGGACGGTGGCGATGATGTTCAACCCGGTCAGGATGCTGCTGAACCCGGTGATGAAGATGCCCAGACCCGCGTACAGGATATTCGTGTGGCTGTACTTCGTGCTGTACGGCGGGTACAGGGTCCAGCCGGTGTCCAGCCCGCCGACGATGAGCTGCCACAGGAAGAACGCCGAGCCGATGGCCCACAGGTAGAAGCTGGCCAGGTTCAACTTCGGGAAGGCCATGTCCTTCGCGCCGATCATCATGGGCACGAAGAAGTTCCCCAGCACCCCCGGTATCACGGGGATGAGGAACAGGAACAGCATGATGGTGCCGTGCGCGGTGAACGCCTTGTTGTACTGGTCCAGTTCCAGGATCGCCCCGGTGGGCGACACCAGGTTGATGCGGACCAGCCCGGCGGCGATGCCGCCGAACAGGAAGAACACCGTCACCCCCACCAGGTACATCATCCCGATCCGCTTGTGGTCCACCGTCAGCAGCCACGACACCAGGGTGGTGGCGTGGTTCAGGTAGTGGCGGCGGGTGCGGGCCTCGGCCGGCGTCGGCTCCGGCTCCGGAATCGATTGCGGGGTGTAATCGAGTTTGGGCATCGACGGCGGGGCAGCGTCGAGTTTCGACATCGGCAGGTCGGCGACGGCCATTACTTCTTCCCTCCTTGCTCGGGCGCGGGGACCGGCGGGTTCGGGTTCTGGTCGGCGAGGGATTCCGTCGTCGGCGCGCCGATCGGCGCGGGGGTGTACTCGTTGCGGCTGGGCAGGTCGCCCGGCTTCAGCGACTTGATGTACAGGATCAGGTCGCGCAGCTCCTCTTCGTTCACCTGACGCGAGCCGAAGGCCGGCATGTTCGGCTTCCACCCGTCGCGGACGTGGCGGGTGGGCACGCGGATGGATGTCTTCAGGTACTCGTCGTCCGCCTTCAGGGTGCGGGTGCGGCCACTATCGTCCTTCACCACCCGCTCCTGGCCGGCGATGCCTTCGAGCGACGGGGCGCGGGCGGACGACTCCTTGTTGTGGCAGTTAATGCAGTTCAGCTTGAAGAACAGCTTGCGGCCCCGCCACGACCCCGACCCGTCCACCGGCTGCGCGCCGGCGGTGCCGTCGCGGTAGGTGCCGGCCAGGAAGTCGGCGTAGTCGCTCTGACTCAACACGTGAACCCGGCCGACCATCTGCGAGTGCCCCTGGCCGCAGTACTGGTCGCAGAACAGGTGGTAGGTGCCGACCCGCGACGGGTGGTACCAGGCCGACGTGTACCGGCCGGGCACCACGTCGAACTTGCTGCGGAACGCCGGCACGCCGAAGTCGTGGATCACGTCCTCGCTGGTGCCGGTGATCTTCATCGGCCGGTCCACGGGGACGTGCAGCTCGTTGATCTCGCGCTCGCCGGTCGGGTGCTGCACCTTCCACATCCACTGCTTGCCGAACACGAAGAACTCGTTCCGCTTGGCCTCGTCCGGCGGGTTGATGGCCCCGTCGAACATCCGCGCGCCCCACACGAAGAAGCTCAGGAAGAAGATCAGCGGGATGACCGTCCAGATGAACTCCAGCTTGGTGCTGCCGAGGATGCGCTGCGGGGCCACCCCTTCCCTCTTGGCGAACTTGAAGCAGCAGTAGGTGAGCAGGCCGTACACCGCCCCGCCGCCGAGGATGCAGACGGCCGTGATGTAGTAGAACAGCACGTCGTACTGCTCGGCGAACTTCGACGCCTGCACCGGGAAGATCGGCGGTGTGTCTATCACGGCGAACATATGCAACCCCAGGGGGTGTCGATGTTGAACTCTACCGGCTTGGAAGCCGGTGCCACAAGAACCAAT
>JAYUFU010000004.1:0-2810 GCA_043738505.1 Fimbriiglobus sp.
CGCCGGTTCTTCGCAACCCACCGGCGGACTCACGTCGCGCCGTTCGCCCGAAATCCAAGAAGCCACTCCCTGGCGGTCGCGGCTCGCCAATCCGTCACGTCGCCGCGTTCGCCTCGTTGAAGATGGCGTACATCTCCTGCGGCGTCGGCCGGGTGTCGGTGCCCAGCAGCCGGCGGGAGCGGGTCAGCACGTCGCGGGGGCTGGCTCCGTCGTTCATCGACACCACCGCCGCGCACACGGCTTGCAGGAACACCGTCTCCTGGTCGCCCATCGCGCCCATGCGGGCCGCCAGCGGGGCGAAGAAGCCGTAGGCCATGAGGATGCCGAGGAACGTGCCGACCAGGGCCGCCCCGACCTTGTACCCGATCACGTCCACCGGCCCGCCGATGGCCTGCATCGTCACCACGATGCCCAGCACCGCCGCCACGATGCCGAACCCCGGCAGGGCGTCGGCCGTCTTCGTCAGCGCGTCCACCGCCGCGTGGTGCTCGCGGTCGATCACCTTCACCTCCTCCTCCAGCCAGATCGTCAGTTGCTCGGAGGTCACTTTGCCGTCGGCCAGCATGGACAGGCCGCCGCACAGGAAGTCGCGCAGGTGGTGGTTGCTGTTGATCTTCGGGTACTGCTTGAAGATGCTGCTCTCGTCCGGGTTCGCCAGGTGCGCCTCCAGGCCGAGCGCCCCCTCCTGCCGCACCACGCGGGCCAGCGCGTACAGCACGCGGAACAGCTCCAGGCACGTCGGCTTGCCGTAGGGCGACCCCTTCAAGGTGGTCATGATGCCGCGGAGGATGTCCTTGATCACCTTGAACGGCGACATGATGATGAGCGCGCCGACGGTGGCCCCGCCGATGGTGACGAACTCGGACAGGTGCAGCAGCGACATCGGCTTGCCGCCGGCCATGCTGAACCCGACCAGCACCGCCCCCATGACGATGACGCCGCCGATGATCACGAACATGCCTGTCCCCCGCCGGTCGGAAACGGAACACCCCGGAAGGAAGATCGAAGGGCGGCGGGAAAAGTTGCGGGCGGGCGGGGAAATGGCCGCGTGGACCGACCGGGTTCTCCGGCCGTAGCGGGGTGAAATACTCCCGGCGGTGGCACGGAACCCGGAGAAGACCCCCTCACCCGAACGGGTGCTTCGCACGACCGGAAACCAGACGGCTCGCGCCGCCGGTTCACCGAGGAAGTATACGGGCGACAACTATTTCTTCAATTCCGTTCAATTTACTTGACTTCTGTTCATTTGTAGTGCATAGTTGTCCTGTAGACTCCTTTCGGAGGGCGTCCCATGCCCGTCGCACCCAAGCCCGTGGACATCGCCTGTCTGCTGCTCATTGCCAAAGGGCGACGGCAGGGGCTGCGCGGCCGCTGTCCCGGCGACCGGTTCCGCGCCGCGATGGCGATCTTGAAGCAGGAGCAGGAGAAGGAGCGGATGCGGGGGAAGTGGTCGCTGGACTCGACCTACGAATGGCCGGACGATGAGGTTGAAGTGCTCTGCTCGCTCCGCGAGCGGGTCTTGGGAGCGCAAACCGAAGACCGCTCGCGGAGCGAGCCGAGCACTTCCACCAGCCCGAACGAAGACCGCTCGCGGAGCGAGCAGAGTACGCAAGCGAACTCTCAGCGAGGGGAGGTGGGAAGATGGGGCTTCCCCATCACGGCTTCGCCCTTCGGAACGCCCGCGCCAAGCCACCCGCGCGACGGCGGGCCGGGACACTGCCTCGACCCGCAGTTCCATCGCGTCATCCGGCATTTCCCGCCGGCGGACGACGAGACCGCGCGCGAAAAGACCCGGCCGCTACCGGCCGGGTCGCCCGTCACCAGTCCCGACTCACTTCGCGGCGGCGGCCGCCTTCTTCGCCTTGAAGGCGTGCTGCTCGGCCAGGGCCGGCGGCAGGTTCTTCCGGGCCAACTCGACGATCTGGTCGAACGCGGCCGGGTCGTGGATGGCCACTTCCGACAGGGCCTTGCGGTCGAGCATGCACATCGCCCGCTGGAGGCCGGCGATGAGTTCGCTGTACCGCAGGCCGCGCATCCGGCTGGCGGCGTTGATGCGGATGATCCACAGGCGGCGGAACTGCCGCTTCTTCACCCGCCGGTCGCGGAAGGCGAACGCCCGCGCCCGGATGAGGGTGCAGTGCGCCATCCGGAACAGGTTGTGCCGGCTGGCCCGGAACCCCTTCGTCAACTTCCGCATCCGCTTGCGGCGACCCGCCTGCGTTTTCCCACTGCCCGCGCGAACCATGGCCGTTGTCCTGGATGAATGAGGATGTGTGTGCGTGTGAGGAGCGAACCGAGAGCGTTACTGCATGTTCATGGCGATCAGGTACTTGAACGTGATCTGCGTGTTGACGATGACCCCGTTGTTGCGGAGTTGCCGCCGCCGCTTGGCGGTGAAGTGGGCGTTCAAGTGCCGCTTGCCGCACTTGCCGTGCTTCAGCTTGCCGGTGCCGGTCACGCGGAACCGCTTCTTGACGCTCTTGTTCGTCTTGTTGTGCTTGGCCATGGAGTTGCCCCGGTTGTGGGGTGCGAGGGGGCGGCGAACACGTCGCCGCGCTTGTGGCCCCGACCCCGACACGCGCCGGCCCGAGTCGTTCGGGCGGCGGCCCCGGTCGCGCGACGAGTTCGGACTGGCCGAATAGCGCGACCGAGGGAAGGAGGAAGTGTACGGCGGCGGGCGGCGGAGGGAAGGGCGAAAAGCGCCCCGCCGGCCGAGGGTGTAACCAGATTCTCTTGTGGTCATGCGGCGAGGGACGCCCAGTACGCCTCCCACTGAACCGAGTGGCGGACGCACACCCGCGCCGCCATCG
>JAYUFU010000005.1:0-2800 GCA_043738505.1 Fimbriiglobus sp.
GTGGTGCAGTTCGTCCTGGTGCCGTACCCCTTCGCCAACCGCTACGGCATCAAGGCGGACGTCAACTCCACCAAGGAGGCCGAGACGAGCGCGTTGCAAACGCTGGTCAAGGACTGGATTCTTCGCGCGACCGGGCGGGGCGACTTCGACACGACGTTGCACACGGTACTCGTCGCGCACCTCTACGTCCGCGGCTCCGAGTTGATGACGCAGTACAAGGTCACGGAGCGCGACGACGTGCTGTTCGACTTCGCCGACCTGCACCCGCACTGGGCCTACGTCGCGCTGGGGCACATCCACAAGCCGCAGACCCTCGGCGGGGCGAGTCACGTCCGCTACCCCGGCAGCCTCGACCGCCTCGACTTCGGCGAGACTCACGGCGACCACGGCGTCATGCTACTCGACATCGGCCCCGGCGGCCTCGTGGGCGAGCCGACGCGGCTGCCGATCCCGCCGACGGCGTTCCACACGCTCGACATCGCCGACGCCGACGCCGAGCTGCCTGGCCTCGCCGCGAAGTACCCCGACGGCGCGACCGCCATCGTCCGGCTCCGCGTCAAACTGCCGCTGGGGGCACTCAGCCGGATCGAAGTCGAGAGACAACTGAAGGCGATCTTCGAGCGCCGCCACGAACTGAGCTTCGTCGGCGACGAGCCGGCCGCCGTCGCCGTCGCCCCGCCGTCCGGCGCGTCGGTGGGGTTCGGCGAAGTCGTCCGCGACTACCTCACGGCCCACCTCGACGGCGACGCCGACCGGGACGCCGTCCTCGAACTCGCCGAATCGTTCCTCACCACGCCGGAGGCGACATGATCCCGCAGCGCGTCACCCTCGAGAACTTCCTGACCTTCGGCGAAAAGACCGAGATCACCTTCGGGGCCGACGAAGCCCTCTGGGTGCTCAGCGGCGGCAACGGCGTCGGCAAGTCGGCCGTCTTCGACGCGATGACCTTTTGCCTCTACGGCCAGCACCGTGGCGGCGCGATCAAGATGGGCAAGCTCGTCCGCCACGACCAGCCGGGCTTCAAGTTGCTGTTCGAGTTCTCGCTGGGCGGCACCGAGTACCGCGTCGCCCGCAACCGCTCCGGGGCGACCCCGTCGCAGTCGGCCGAGTCGCGCGTCGCCGGCGGGGCGTGGGTGCGCGTGCCGAACGTTGACAGCGGCGACGACATTACCCGGTGGACCGAGCGGACGCTGGGGCTGAGCTTCGACGCCTTCAAGGTGTCGGTGCTGCTGCGCCAGGGCGAGGCCGACCTGCTCGTCACCGGCACCGGCACCCAGCGGCTGGCCCTGCTGAAGCGCGTCATCAACGCCGAGCGCTACGAGGCGCTGTCCGCGCGCGTCCACGCCGCGGCAGCCTCGAAGCGGAACGAGCTGGTCGCCGCCGCCGAGGCCCGCGCCGCCGACGCCGCGGCGCTCCGCGCCGACAAGTCGCGGCACGACCTGTTGACGCAGTTGCTCCCCGACCTGACGCCGCTGCCCGGCTTGCGGGAGGCCTCGGAGCGTCTGGCAGTCGCGGCCGACGGCGACCGCGCCGAGTGCGTTGTCGCTTTGACGCTGCACCAGACGCTCAGCGGCGGCCTCGCCGGGGCGCGCGAGGACTCGCGCCGCTGCTCCGACGCCGCGGCGCTCGCGGCGTCCATGAACGCCGAGACGCGCCACAAGATCGAGCGGCAGACCCACCGCCACAAACTCGCCGACGACATCGCCAAGCTCGACGGCCAGTTGGCGGCCTACCCCGGCGACCTCGACGGTGAGTTGGCGCGGCTCGACGCGCAGGCCCGCGCCGCCGACGCCGACGAGCGGCAGGCGCGGGACCGCGCGACGCAGGCCCGCACCCTGGCCGACCACGCCCGCGCCGAGCACGCCAAGTTCGCCGGCGTCGAGTCGGGCGTCACCTGCTCGCACTGCCACCAGCCCGTGACGGCGGAGCACGCCGACCGCGAGCGGGCGCAACTCTTAATGCGGCGCGACGACCTGACGCGCGAACACGTCGCCGCGGGCTTGGTGGCGACGGCCGCGGCCGAGTCGAAGCGAACCGCGCTCGCCGGGCACCGGAGCGCGGTCGAGCAAGCCGCGGCCCGCGACGCCCTGCGCGACAAGCTCGCCTCCCGCCGTGGGGATTTGGACGCGGCCGGCGGCACCGAGACGCTCGCCGAACTCGCCGCGTCGTTGGCGACCCTACGGGCCGAGGCCGCCGCCGCCGAACACTCGCTCGCGGCCGCCGCCGGTCAGCGCGACGATGCCGAGGCCCGCGCCGCGAAACTCGCCACCGAGTGCGACGCGGCCTCGCGGCGGCTCCAGGCCGCCCAACGCGCGGCGGAAGCACAGGCCGGCCGGCACGCCACGGCGACGGCCCAACTCGACGCGCTGCTCACCCGACTCGCCCCCGAGTGGCACGCCGCCTCGACCGAGACCGTCGCCGAACTCGCCGCAGAATTGGCGGGCCTCACGGCCGACGGCGTCGTCGAGGCGTCCCGCGAACTCGAGCGGGCGGCGACGCTACTCGCCGAGTGGCGCGGCCAACTCGCCCGCGTCGCCGCCGAGTGCGACGCCGTCCCCGAGGCGTCCCGCGTGGGCGTCGATGAAGCCCTCCGCCGCGAGCGCACCGCGGCCGCCGCGCTCAACGTCGCCGAGGCGGCGTGGCAAAAGGCCCGCGACGAGTTGAAGGAGCACCGCCGGAACTTCGACCGCTTCCAAACTCTGAGCGCGAGTGTGCGGACGCTGGAAGTCGATTCGCGTCGGCTCGACAAGCTCGACCGGGCGCTCGGCAAGGCCGGCTTGCAGCGCCACCTCGTCCGGGC
>JAYUFU010000006.1:0-8567 GCA_043738505.1 Fimbriiglobus sp.
CGCGAAGACTCTTCGCGGCGACTTCAGGAGCCGCGCGCGGGGTCCGGCACCGGCGGCAGCCGGCGGGGGAGGGCGACGACTTGTTCGCACCATTCCGCGACCCGCAGCGCCTCGTCTTCCCACCCCGCTTTTGAAACGATCTGGGTCGCCAACGGGAGGCCGTCGGGAGTCGTTCCGAACGGGACCGACACGACGGGCAACCCAACGAAGCTCCACGGGGCATTCAGGACCGGGTTGCCCGTCGATTCCGGAGTGGGTGCCGCGCCGAGCGTGGCGGGCATCAACAGGAAGCGGAACCGATTTCGCAAATCGGCGACCATTCGTTCCCGGAACTGCTGCGATTCGGCCAGCGCGCTCGCACTTGCGGCCAGCCCGCGTTCGATCAACTCGGCAATTCGTGGCGGGTACTCGTCCGGACGACGACGAAACCGGTCGCGGTGAACGGTTGCGGCTTCCGTCGCCATCATCGTCAGGTGGTGTCCGACAACGGCGGAAAAGCCCGGCGGAAGACGGTTCGGCGTGACGGCGGCGGTTCGGTTGGCGACGGGCTTGTCGGCCGTCAGCGCGCGAAGGAAATCGGCGAACGCCCGAAGCATCTCCGATTCGATGGCAACGTCGGCGAAATCGTCGGTGCGATCCAGTATCCAGAAGTGCCCGTAGTCCGGCTCTTCCTGTTCCGGGAACCGTTTGCCGAAGGTGTCGTGGACAACGCGTCCGTTGGCCCCCGCGATCGCCTCGAACACTACCGCCAAGTCCCGCACGCAGTTCGCCATCACGCCGACGTGATCGAGGCTCGGGGCGAGCGGTAGCACGCCGTTCACGCTCACCCGTCCGTGCGTCGGCTTGAGGCAGCAGACTCCGCAGTAGCTGGCGGGGCGCGTGAGGCTGCCGCCGGTTTGCGTGCCCAGCGCGGCCAGGCACATGCCGCAGGCCACCGCCGCCGCGCTGCCGGAGCTGCTGCCGCCGGGCGTGCGGTCCAGGTTCCACGGGTTCCGCGTGACCGGCGGGTCGGTGAAGGCGTAGGGCGTCGTCACCGTCTTGCCGAGGATCAGCGCGCCGGCCTGCCGCAGCCGCTTCACGCACTCCGCGTCCTGCCGGGCGTAACTGTTCGCCCACAGCTTCGACCCGCACCCGGTCGGCATGTCGAACACGTCGATGATGTCCTTGATGCCGACGGGGATGCCGTGCAACTCGCCGCAGTAGTGGCCGGCGCGGATGCCCTTCGTGAGTTCTTCCGCTTCCTGGCGGGCGCGCTCGCGGTCGAGGTGGACCCACGCCTTCACCGCCGGCTCGTACACGTCGATCCGCCGGAGGCACTGCTCCAGCAATTCCGACGGCGTGAGTTCGCCGGAGCGGATCAGCGGCGCGGCGGCGGTGACGGTCAGCGGCTCGGTCATGGTGCCGACTGGCGTTACGATTTGGAGGCGTTCTGACCGAAGACGTAGCCGAGGGCGAGTGTGATGATCGGCACGATCACCTTCCAGAATTCGACCCGGTCGCCCGGAAAGAAGCTCGCGATGAGACCGGCCGCGAGGACCGCGAGGACCACGGCGAAGGCGATGTTGTTCCCGGCATTCTTTGACGAGCCGATGACCCGGCCGAGCCAGCCGGGCATCAGTTCGTAATCCATCTTCTTCGCTTCCAGGTCCAACTTCTTGGACTCGAGGAAGTGTCTCGGATTCGCTTTCGGGTCGATGTCATCCGGCACGAGCGACCTCCGGCATCATGTTGAGGATGCCGAGAGAGTGCTCGACGAGGTAGCCGCACTTCTTGCATCCGACGATGGCAACGGGGATGACTTGGTCTCCGGTGCGGGTGCCGATCATGCTCTCGGCGACGACCTCGAAGTGCGGATGGCCGCAGCGCGGGCACGGCCGGGTGGCTCCCAGGCGACCCAATTCGGCGGCCAGCTTTTCGGCGCGGGCGGGGTCCATGCGAATACCTCCGAATTGGGTGACAACTGGATGATACCAGACCTTGCGGTTCCTGTCGCTTCGGGCGTGTAAGATATCGCCACCGCTTCCCACGAAAGGACGAAACGCGAATGACGACGAAGGTGGCGATTCTCGGCGGA
Source organism: Fimbriiglobus sp. (assembly GCA_043738505.1). Taxonomy (GTDB): domain Bacteria; phylum Planctomycetota; class Planctomycetia; order Gemmatales; family Gemmataceae; genus JALHQU01. Next base: position 2,075 of record JAYUFU010000006.1, read on the forward strand.
TCGGGGTACACCGCCGTCGAGCTGATGAAGATCCTGGTGCGGCACCCGCACGCCGAGGTGGTGGCGGTCACGTCGCGCACCGAGGCCGGGCAGCCGGTCAGTCGGGTGCATCCGGTGCTGGCGCACCGGCTGGATGTGGTGTGCGAGGAGTTCGACGCCGATAAGCTGCTGGCGAAGGGCGTGCGGTGCGCGTTCGGCTGCCTGCCGCACGGCGTCAGCGCCGAGGTCGTCGGCCCGCTGCTGGATCGTGGCATCAAGGTGATCGACCTGAGTGCCGACTACCGACTGAAAGACCCGAAGGTGTACGCCGAGTGGTACGGGGCCGAACACCACGACGCGAAGAACCTGGCGCACGCCGTGTACGGTCTGCCGGAAGTATACGGCAACCGCATCCCCGGCGCGACGCTCGTCGCCAACCCCGGCTGCTACCCGCAGACGGCCATCCTGGGGTTGGCCCCACTGGTGGCGAGCAAGCTGATCCGCCTGGACGACATCGTCATTGACAGCAAGAGCGGCGTCAGCGGCGCGGGCCGCACGCCGAAGCTGGCGACGCACTTCCCCGAATGCAACGAGAACTTCGCGGCGTACAGCGTCGGCAAGCACCGGCACACGCCGGAGATCGAGCAAGTGCTGAGTGACATCGCGGCGTCACCGGTGAGCGTGATCTTCACGCCGCACCTGGTGCCGATGGACCGGGGCATCTTCAGCACCACCTACGCGACGCCGACGAGGCCGGTGACGGAAGCGGACCTGACGGCCCTTTACGAGCAACACTACGCCGGCAAACCGTTCGTCCGCGTGCGGGATACGCTGCCCGGCACGAAGGACACGGCGCACACGAACTTCCTGGACGTGTGCGTGAAGGTGGTGAAGGGGCGGGTGATCGTGCTGGCGTGCGAGGACAACCTGATCCGCGGCGCGAGCGGGGTGGCGGTGCAGAACTTCAACGGGATGTTCGGCTTCGCCGAGACCGCCGGCTTGTGGTGACCGGCGGCCTCGGTGGGGCGATCATTCCTTTTCTTTCTTCGGCTCGGTCTCCTTCTTCGGCTCCGGCGGCGTGCCCACCAGCGGCTTGATCTCCCGAATCCAGATGTTGCGGTACTTCACCAGGTCGCCGTGGTTCTGGAGGCGGATCGGCTCGCGGTCGGCGTGCTTCTCGTAGGCCGCCGGCTTGTCGTAGTTGGTGCTGCCCTGCAACTCGAAGTGGTTCTGCACGCACACGCCGTTGTGGATGACGGTCGCGTACCCCGGCTTGGTCACCTTGCCGTCGTCGCCGAACTTCGGCGCGGCGAACAGGATGTCGTAGGTCTGCCACTCGCCCGGCTTGCGGCACACGTTCACCATCGGCGGCGTCTGCTTGTACAGGCTGGCGCACTGGCCGTCGAAGTACGTCTTGTTGTCCACCGAGTCGAGCACCTGCACCTCGTACCGGCCCATCAGGAACACGCCGCTGTTGCCCCGCCCCTGGCCGTTGCCCTTCACCACGGCGGGGGTGGCGAACTCGACGTGCAGTTGGCAGTCGCCGAACTTGTCCTTGGTGGTGATGTCGCCGCCTTTCACCGTGGCCGCCCCGTCGGCGATCACCCACTTGTCGCCGTTCGTCCACTTGTCCAGGGTCTTGCCGTCGAACAGGACGACGGCGTCACTCGGCGGGGCACCCGGCTGGTCGATGGGGGCCGGGGTGACGAGGGCCGGCTCCGGCCAGACGACGCCGCTCTTGTACTCCCGCTGGGCCAGCACCGACCCGACGCCGACACCCACCACGGCCAGGGCGACCGCCGCGAACAGCTTCCGACGCGAACTCATGACATCATCCTTCGAACGGGGGAAAGGGACCGCGAGGGTGATTGTGGGCGAAACGCCGGCCGGTGGCAAACCCCTGTCGGCGCGAACTGGACCGTGATAGGATGACAGCACCCCCGGAGGGCCGACTGCATGACCGCCTCGCCAACCCCCGTCGAAGCCGCGCTGGCCCTGTCCGACGAAGACAAGTCGCGGGTGTTCTGCGCGCTGCTGAAGGAGCTGATCGCCCTGAACGGCGGCGGACAAGGGCCGATCCCCATCGACTCGCCGGACGGGGAAGACCTCGGCTACCACGTCGCCCCGCCGGCGGCGCGGGCGTACTTCGACGCCTACGGCCCGAAGTTGAGTGAGGAACGTTGGGCGGTGTTGGAGGAGAGAGTGAAGCATGGCCGATGCTTGTCGGCGGCGGAGGCGCGGGCCGAACTCATGGCGGAGGCGGAACGGCATCAAACCCGTGAACCAGCACTGTCCGGGTCGTAGGGCCGAACACCCACGCCCGGCGGCGGTCGGTCAGGGTGTACGCCATCCACACGCCGTCGATGTACTTCCACCACCAGCGGGAGCCATCCAGGAGCAATCGTCGGACCGCGCCGGGTAACTCGGCCTCGTGTTCGGCGAGTTGCTCTTCGATGTCGTCCAGAAAGAGGCCGGTGTAACGGAGCGCGTCCTCGGCAGACGACGTTCGGCGGCGGAGCAGCCGGAACAGTTCTGACTGCACCCCCGTGACGTACTCGACTTCCACGTTCATGGCGGCGTCCTTCCGAGTCCGATCAGCTTACGGACCCGGAGGGAGCGCCGCCGGTCACTTTTCGCACGATTCCCGGATGCGTTTCGCTTCCCGCGGGCTATTCCTCTTAGTCGTCCCACGGCCGTGCGGGGGTTTCCGGTGCAAAACGGCTCGTTCCTCGCGTCGCTCACGACCGCGCTCGCGGACACCGTTCCCGACGCGGACCTGCTCCGGCGGTTCGCCGACGACGGCGACGGCGCGGCATTCGAGCTCCTAGTTCGCCGGTACGCCGGCGTGGTGTGGGCGGCGTGCCGGGCCGTACTGCCGACCGACCGGCACGCGGCCGAGGACGCCTTCCAGGCGACGTTCCTCGTGCTGGCGCGGAAGGCCGGGGCGGCGCGAGCCGAGACGGTCGCCGGGTTCCTCTACCGCGTCGCCTTCAACGCCGCACGCCGGGTGAAGAAGCGAGCGCCGACCTCCGGCGCGATGCCCGACGAGCGGCCCGCGCCCCCGAGCGCCGATCCGCTCGTGGAGACCGAACAGGCCGTCGCCGTTGCCGAGGAAGTGGCCCTGCTGGCGGAGAAATTCCGCTTGCCGGTACTCCTCTGCTTCTTCGACGGCTGCACCCACACCGAGGCCGCCGCCCGGTTGGGCTGGTCGGTCGGCACGGTGGCCAGCCGGCTGTCGCGCGCGAAGGACCGGCTCCGGGTGCGGTTGACCCGACGCGGGTTCGCGCTGCCGGCGGTTGCGGCCGCTGCCGTCCCGATCGGTGCCGTCCGCGCGGCGGTGGACACGACCGCGACCCCGTCGGCGGTGTCGCCGGCGGTCGCCGAACTCACACGCGAGGTACTCGCCGCCATGATGAGCCGAACGACGAAACTGCTGTGGGCCGCCGGGCTGATCCTGGCCGTGGCCGGAACGCCGGTGCTGGTGGGTGCGCTGAACGGTGAACCGAACGAGCCGAAGAAGGGCGACAAGCCGGCCGCCAAGCAACCGCCGGCCAACGACCGAGGACTCCCCCCGACCGAATTCCCGGACATCCTGGTCAAGGAGCCGAAGAAACTGGCGGGGGAGGAGGAGTGGACGCCGGAAGAACGCGACGAGTACCTGAAGCAATTCGCCCCGCCGGAGATGCCCAAGCCGCTCCCGACCGACAAGCCGCTGGTGAAGCTGGCGAAGGCGAAGCTGAAGGCCGTCGCCGAGGCGCAGCGGCAGCTCCTCGTGCGGGTCAACGGCGGGATCAACACCTCCGGCGAGTTCATCAACTACTGCGTCCTGTCGGAGAGCCTGACCGCCGCCGCCGACCTCGCCGTCGAGAAGCCGGCGGAGCGGCTGAAGTGGTACGAACACCGCCTGCTGCTGATGAAGATGAGTGAGAAGTACTACGCCGCCCGTTCGAATGCCCGAGACCCGAACGACCCGCCCGAGCAGAAGGGCATCGATGCGCCGTACCTCCTCCCCTTCGCGTCGGTCGCGCGGCTGGACGCCGAGATCGCGCTGGTGAAACTGAAGGAGTTGATCGGGAAGTAACCTGGCCCGCTCGCCCCGCGCCCTCGGGGCGAGTCGCCACCATTCGCTCTCACCCGCTCGTCTTCAGCTTCACCGCGAACTCGCCGGTGCAGTTCTCGTTGCCCCAGTGGCTGGGGGCGATGATGATGTACAGCTTGCCCCGCTCGGTCGGCTTTGCCTTGTACGCCTCGCCGATCAGGAAGAGCGCCCCCTTCTCGCCGACCTTGCCGTACACCGCCCCGGACTTGAACTGCTGCGCGCCGCCGGGAAACCCCGGCCCGCCACCGGCGTCCGGGCCCATGACGAACCCGTTGCTGCCGTTCGGCCCGGCCGGGTACTGCCCCGGCGACTGCGGCCACTGGTCGATCTTGCCACTCACGGCGATGTCCAGCGTCGTGTCGGCGGTCACCTCGACGCCCGTGTCGTGCCAGGACGCCCACCGCAGTTTGGCGTGCTTGCCGGCTTCCAGGTTGAACTGCTCGTTCGCCACCATGCCCACCGGCCGCAGGTCGCGGAGGTCGGACAGCTTCAGGGTGGTGTCGCCGAAGTACTTGGTCTTGGCCTTGAACCCGGCCGTCTCGATGGTGCCGCGGATGGGGCCGTCGGCGGTGTGCAGCACGTCGTAGTCGCGGAGTTCGAGCAGCTCCTTCGGCAGGGTCTCCTCCAGTTTCCGCATGGCGTCCTGCCCGCGCTTGGACACCTCCGGGCTGTCGCTCTTCATCGCCCGCTTGACCGCCGGCAGGGCGAACTCGCCGAACGTCAGGATGTCCTTGGACGCCTTGTCGCGGGCCTTGAAGTCCGCCGAGCCGAGGTCGTCGGCGACGGCGTTCACCTTCGCCTCGATTCCTTCGGGGAAGCGGAAGCCGAACTCGATCCGCCGCACGTCGGCCAGGGGAATGGTCAGCTTGCCGTACTTGGACGCGACGACGACGGTCGTCTCCAGCATGCTCAGTTGGATGACGCTGCCGTCGGCGAACTTGGCTTCGTAACCGGTCGGGTCGCCTTTCTTGGGCGGGTCGGCGGCGAGTACGGGAACGACGGCCGCGACCAGCGCGACGAGGGCGAGGAACCGGGGCATGAGAGACACTCCGAAGGCGGGGGGAACAGCCACCGATAATACGACGCGATGGGCGTCCGGGCGTTGGAAATTACGCCCTCGTTACCCAGCGGAGTTTGGCCGAGCGGGAGCGGCCCTCACCCCCAACCCCTCTCCCTCGGACGTTCCGCGCCATCGCGGGAACTGGGGAGAGGGGAGCCAGAAAATACCCTCTCCCGCCTGAGCCAACGGCTCAGGATGACAGGGAGAGGGTGGCAGCCGAAGGCTGCCGGGTGAGGGCGCACCCCGGCGGTGCCAGAACACGTTAGCAACCGCCTATGCCCTCGTGACCCAGCGCAACTTCGCCGACCGGGAGCGCGGGTTGGCCAGCTTCTCCTCCTCGGACGGTCGGATCGGGTCGTCGGACGCGGCGGTGTACAGGCCCGACCGCACGCCGTCCCGGAAGGCGGTTTTGACCAGCCTGTCCTCGCCGGAATGGAAGCTGATGATCGCCGCGACCCCGCCGGGCTTGAGGATGTCCGGCAGTACGCGGAGCAGTTGCGCCAGGTTGGCCAACTCCCGGTTGACGAGGATGCGGAGGGCCTGGAACACCCGCGTCGTCGGCAGCATCACCTGCTTCCGCACCGGGCCGAAGCCCGGCCCCAGCATCGGCGTCACGGGCGCGGCGGCCTCGATGACGGCGCGCAACTCGGTGGTGCGTTCAAACGGTTTCGCACTGCGGTGGTCGGCGATGGCGGCGGCAATTTTCTCGGCGTCCGGCTCGTCGCCGAGTTCGGTGAACGCGGCCGCCAGTTCGCTTTCCGGCAGCGTGTTCAGCAGCTCCGCCGCCGTCCGCCCGCGCGACCGGTCCATCCGCATGTCGAGCGGGCCGTCCCGCATGTACGAGAACCCGCGCTCCGGGTCATCGACCTGCATCGACGACATGCCGAGGTCGGCGAGGAGGCCGTCGATCTGCTCGACGCCCGCCGACGCCAACACCGCCGGCAGCCCGGCGAAGTTCCCCTGGTGCGCGACGAACGGAAAGCCCACGGCCTGCAACATCTCGGTGGCGTTGGGCAGGTTCAGCGGGTCGAGGTCGGTGGCGATGAGCATCCCCGTGGGGCCGAGCCGCGCGAGGATTTCGGCCGCATGCCCGGCGAACCCGAGCGTGCAATCGACGACCGTCTGCCCCGGCTGTGGGTTCAGCACGCGGAGGCACTCGTCCATCAGCACGGCGCGGTGTTCGCCGGCCGGCGTGGAGCGGTCCTTGCGGGGCGGACGGCGTTTGCGGTGGAACTTGCGGGCCATGACCTACCTTCAAAAAAAGAGGAACGCGGATGACGCGGATTTCAGCGCGGATGAAGAGGATCGGAAAGAATGAAATTTTGGTTTGTTCCCGGCTTTGATCCGCGCTGAAA
>JAYUFU010000007.1:0-8552 GCA_043738505.1 Fimbriiglobus sp.
TTGCGACGATGAACGACCCTTGCAGGGTCGGGGGTCTTGGAAAATCCCCACCCAGGCCTCACGGCCTGGGCTGGTGGAATCGGCCTTTCAGGCCGGAAACCAACTCGCTTCACTCTTGATACGCGGCTCTTCGCCCAAAGCTCAAGGCTCTCACACCTCGATCTTGATCGTCAGGTTGCCGGTCTGCTCGTCCTCGGAAATCTCGGTGACGGTGCCCATCTGCTGGGCCTTCTGCTTGAGCGCCTCGCGGGTCACCTTGTTGACGACCTCGCTCAGCTCCGGCTGGAGGTCGCACAACTTCTTCTCCAGCGCCTCGGTGGCGCGGCCTTGCAGCCGCTCGGTCTCCTTCTCGGCCTTCTTCTCCAGGTCCTCCTTCAACTGCTGCTGCACGCGGTCGCGGATGTCCCGCTGACTGGGGCCGGCGTCGTCGTACCCGAACGCCTCCCGGCGGGCCTCCAGCGACACCTCCTCCTGCACGTCGGACTTCACCGACACCTCGCACGTCTTCGGGTCGATGGTGACGGTGGTGCCGCCCTCCTGGCGGACCATCTTGCCGTCCTCCCGCTCGACGAACCCCTTCTCCTTCAACTGCTTTTTCAGCAGTTCGGCCATCTGCTCCGGCGGAAGGATTTCCAGCACTTCCAGGTCGGTGCAGATCTCGTCCGACCCTTTCAGTTCGCGGGAGGAGGACTCCCGGACGGTGATGCGGTACGCGCGACTCATGTGGCGAACTCCGTTCGGGGGTGCGGGAGCAGAATTCAATTCAGAGGAACACGGATGACACGGATGGAAGGCAGGATCAAAGCCGGGATCAATCACCAGGAGTCAGGAATCAGGGAACAGAAGTCAGCAGGCCCGTGGTTGCCCCTGCCTTCCGACTCCTGCCTCTTGCCCCCGGACTCCTGATTTCCGATCCTCTTCATCCCGGCTTTGATCCGTGTCATCCGTGTTCCTCTTAATTCATTGTCGTTCTCGGCTTCATCCAGTTCGCAGCGGTTCCAGTTGGTCCAGCAGGCGGCGGGCGGTGGCCGTCAGGGCGTCGCCGCCGGTCGCCTCCCACTCGCCCTTCCACCACTGGGCGGCGGCGTACTCGTCGTCGAAGTACCCCACCGCCCGCGCCCGGCGGTCCCAGTCGTGCAGCGTTTCCAACTGCCGGGGCACGGCCAGCGCCACCCGCTGGGTGTCCAGCCGATCCGCCAACCGGCCCGGTCCCGTGCCCTTCAGCCCCGCCGTCCAGTAGCCCGGCGTCAGGTCCGGCTGCGTCAGGATGGCCGCCGCCGTCTTCAGCAGGAACCGCGCCAAGTCCGGCCGCTTGGCGGTGTTCGCCGCCATCAGGAAGGCTTCCAGGGTGCGGGCCTCGGCCGTGCCGGTCTCGCGCATCCGCCGCCAGTCCTCGATCTGCCCCTTGCCCCGTTCCGAGCGAATCCACCGCGCCGCCAGCGTCGGTTGCAGGCACTCCAGAATCGCGGCGCGGGGGCCGGTCATCCACGCGGCGAACCGCAAACCGGCCGGCTCGTCCGATGCGAACTCGGCCGGGGCCATCAGCCGGCAGAGCGGGTTGTCGCGGAACACCTTCTTGCCGCCGACCGCCACCAGCAGCGCCGGGTCGTTCTTCAGCGCGTCGAACGCCAGCCAGAAGAACAGCGCGTCGCCGGGCGTCAGGTCGTCGGCCGGCGGGTTCCACTTGGCCGCGTCCGGGTCGGTCGGCTTCTCGGCCGTCAGCCACAGCAGGAACGATAGTGGTAGTTCGCCGAACTCCAGCACTCGTTCCGCCAGCGGCAGCCGCTCCCACGCGCGGCCGGTCGCCGGCTTGTCGCCCATCAGGAACGTGTCGGCCCGCCAGCCGCCGCCCTTCACCAGCGCCAGCACGCCCGCCGTGGCCAACGTCTGCTCGGCCAGCTTCACGCACACCGCGCTCAGGCACGGCGGCTGCATCTGCTTGGCGGCGATCAGCCCGAGCGCCTGCTCGATGGGCATGTGACCGACGGCGAACCGCAGCAGGCGGAGCAGGTTGTACTCGAACCGCGACACGGCCGGCGGGCCGGACGGGTCGGCGGGTTCGGGCGGGGCGTCGGCTCGGCTCATGGGGTCGTCTTCCGCCTCCACCCTTTCCACAGGCCCTTGGCCCCGACCGCCGGGAACCCGTTGACCGTCAATTCTAGTCCGCGCAGGCGGATTTCGAGCGTGTTCTTCTTCTGCCAACACGCGTCGTCGGCCCGGTACCGCGGAGTCAGGAAGTGAATCCGCTGGTTCGTCGAGCCGATCCACCGCCGTTCGGCGTCGGGCTGCTCCCGAAGGTACGGCCCGTCCACCAGGATGTCGATGTCGGTTAGCAGCGCGGCGACGTGCGGGTCGGCCTGCTCGCGGAGCTGTTCCAGCGTGAACCCGGTGAACGCCATCACGCTCAGGCCGCGCTCGTGGGCCGCCGAGGCGAGCGCGGCGGCCGGCGCGGCGTGGGCGAACGGTTCCCCGCCCAGAAGGGTGATCCCTTCGACGCCCGTTTCTTCCCGCGCTTTCTCGAGGAGGCTGACGATTTCCCCGACGGTGGATTCCGCCCCGCCGTCGAACGGCAGGTATTCGGGGTTGCAGCAGCCGGGGCACCGCAGCGGGCAGCCCTGGAACCAGAGCGCGAACCGCCGCCCCGGCCCCTCGGCCTCGGTACTGGGCACGACGGACGCGATCCGCAGCGGCATGTCGGGGAAAAAGGGCATGGCGAATTATACCCGCGCGGGGGGAAGTGAACGCACCGAACCGTTCAAAAAGAGGGACGCGCTACTGGAGAACACCATTCAAAAAGAGGAACACGGATGACACGGATCCAAGCCGGGATGAAGAGGATCAATCACCAGGAGACGGCAGTCAGGGGACGGGAGTCAGAAGCCCGCAATTCTCCCTGCCTTCTGACTCCTGCCTCTTGTCCCCTGACTCCTGATTTCGGATCCTCTTCATCCCGGCTTGGATCCGTGTCATCCGTGTTCCTCTTTTTTGAACGGTTCGGTGCTTTCACGACACCCGCACCACCCCGACGCCGCCGCGCTTGCCGTCGCAAGTGATGTCGCGGTCCACGAACCGGCGGACGGTGTCGATGTTGGTGAGCAGGTGCTGCGTCACTTCGGACAGGCGGTACTCGCTGACTCCTTCCGCGAACGCCAGCGGCAGCAGCAGTTGGTCGGCCGAGTGCGGATCGACCGCCGCGCCGGACTCGCGGTAGGCCAGCGCCTCATCCACCGCCTCGTCCGCGACCGTCTCGGCCGGCTTGCCCTTCTCGCCGAGGGCGAAGAAGAGCGTCGGCACCGGCGCTTGGCGGAACACGACCGCCGCCACCGCGCCCGGCCCGTTCTCCCACCCTTCAACCGGGACGTGCGACTCGACGCCGCCCATCTTCAGTTTGTGGGCGATCCGCTTGGTCATCGTCTTGCTGACGCTGTCGGACAAATCGGCGACCGCACCGAAGCCGCCGGCGGTGGTCAACTCCGTCGTCGCCGTCAGGCTCACCGGGGTGACAGTGGCACACGGACGGATGGTGGCGCGAATCTCGCCGCCGCCGCGCGGGAAGAAGCCGGGGCGGACCATTTCCAGTTCCAAATCGATGCCGCACCGCTTCAGGTACGCCGTCCAGGTGACATCCAGGAAGTGGAAGCACGGGGCGGCGCGGACGTGCGTGCCGCCGAGGATCGTCACCCGGCTGTCGGCCCCGCCGCGCAGCGCCAGCGGCAAGTAGATGGTGTGCAGCACCAGCGCCGTCGCGCCGGCGGTGCCGATGGCGAAGTGGTAGTCGCCGGCCTTCACCGGCCCCGGCTCGAACACCAGCACTGCCGAGCCGATGCTGCCGCCCTTGTAGAGCGCGCCGCAAATCTGCGCGGCCGCCTTCACCGACGCCAGGTGCTGCGCGGCCAGCCCCGACTTCGGCCGGCGGGCGCGGATGTTGGTCAGCTTGAACGGCTTGCCGGTGAGGATGGACAGCGCCAGCGCCGACCGCAGGATTTGCCCCCCGCCTTCGCCCTCGCTGCCGTCGATCTCGATCATGACCGCACCGTTGGGTTCGTTAAAGAGCTAACCACAGAGGCACAGAGACACAGAGCAGGCAAGAGAGAGGAGAGTTCGGAGAAAGTTCTTCGTCGTATTCTCTGCTTCCTCTTCTCTGTGTCTCTGTGCCTCTGTGGTTAGTTCTTGCTTCATCTCCCAGGCGGTCCCGTCGCGGTCAGCGTGGCGGCTTCGGCGAACAGCAGCAGCACGTCGAAGTGACCCTTCGTGAACTTCTCGGTCAACTCGTCCAGCGCCTTCGGCCCGTAGGCCCGGATCGGCTGTTGCGCGGCGTGGTGGAACACCTGCCCGGCGAACGCCCGATGCACGTCCGGGTTGACCGCCACGAACATCGCCAATTCCGCCGCGCCGACCAGCTTCACCGCCTTGCCGCTCCGGTCGAACAGCCCGCCGGAGGCGTTCACCGGCTTGCCGTTGTCCGTGTCGCGGTACTTGCCCACGGCGTCGAAGTGTTCCAGCGTGAAGCCGAGGTCGTTGATGACCGTGTGGCACGTCTGGCAGTTCGCCGGCTTGGTCTGCATCGTCACCCGTTCGCGGGTGGTCAGGTTCGGGTGTAGGTCGGGCGGCACCGGGGCGACGGCGTCCGGCGGCGGCTTCAGGAACATGCCCATCACGCCGCGCGTCAGGAACACGCCGCGGTGGATGGGCGAGGTCTCGGCGGTGTAGGCGTTCGCCGCCAACAGGTACGGGTGGGTCAGCACCCCGCCGCGCTTGTCGGCGTCCAGTGGCACATTGCGGAAGCCGGTCCCGACCGGCAGCGTGACGCCGTAGAACGCCGCCAGGCGGTCGTTCACCGGGATGCCGCCGGCCGCGAACAGCCGGCGGAAGTCGGACGTTTTGCCGAGCGCCGCGTCCGCGACGAACAGGTCGAGCGAGGTCCGCAAGTCGGCGATCACGGCCGCGTCGAAGCCGGGGAACTTCTTCGCGTCCTTCGCCAAATCGTGGACGTGTTCGACGTTCAGCCAGTGGTGGAAGAACTGGCGCATCTTGGCCGTCGCGCGCGGGTCGGCGACCATCCGCGTGGCCTGCTTCAGCACCTGCTCGCGGGTCTTCAACTGGTCGCCGTCGGCGGCTTTCAGCAACTCGGCGTCGGGCAGCGTATCCCACAACGCGAACGCCAGTCGTGCGGCCACGGCGTACCCGTCGCTCGCGGTCGGCGGCTCGCGGTACAGGAACAGCGGCGACTTCAGCACGAACAGCAGCGACCGCTTGAACGCGAGGTCCGGCTCCTTCGCGCCGTCGAAGTTCCGGTCCACGTACCGCGTCTTCTCTTCCGACGACAACGGCCGTCGGAAGGCGCGTTCGGCGAACGTGTGGCAGTACGCCTTCAACTTCGCGGCCCGATCCGAGGCGGTGTCCGTCGTCTTCGCCAGCGTGTTCAAACGTTCCACGTGGAAACTCAGCACCTCCAGCGCCGCATCCGTCGTGGCACTGTCCCACTCCTTCGACACGGCCGTGCCGCGCTCCCAACCGAGGCTGCGGTCGTCCGGCGGGAACGGCGTCGTGGCCACGAACGTCGGCCCGCCGTCGTTCGGCGACAGGCACCGCGTCGGGATGGCTTCCAGCGTGCCGTGCGGTGGCTTCCAGTTCAGGCTGACGAACGCCGGCAGCACCGGGCGGGTCGCCGCTTTCTTGTCGTCCACGCCTTGCTTGGCCTTGGAGAACTGCAACTTCACCGGGTACGCGCGGCCGGCCAGCAGCGGCACGCTGGCGGTGTACTCGGTCACGTTGCCCGACCGCACCCAGCCGTCGAGCAGCGGCTTGTCCGGGTCGTTGAACCAGAGCTTCACGCTGTGGTTGCTCGTCACGCTGATGTCGTAGGTGCCGGTCTCCTCGGCGATGACGCTGCCGACCCACTGGGCGGCGAACTCGTGCGGCTCGGTGATCTTCTCGGCGTCCGGCGTGCCCTTGTCCCAGTCGAACGCGACCGTCGCGTCGGTGCGCTCCAGGGCGCGGTTGCCCCGACCCAGGTTACGGCCTTTGAAGTATTCGCCCTTCAGCCCGCGCTTGTCGTCGATGACCGGGGCCGGCCGGTTGCCGCCCAACAAGTCGGCGACGGCGTTGCGGTATTGGCGAACGGTCAGCCGGCTCAGTTCCACGCGGGCCGGCCGCAGCCGGTCGCGGGCCACAGGCGAGTAGAAGGCGTCGTGCAGGTACGCCGACACGGCCTCGGATTCCGCCGCCGTCAGCGAGCCGGGGTCGTCCTCGGGCATCGTCTCGCCGACGTACTTGGCGAGCTGCTTCACCGACCGGTCGCCGACCAGAACCTGGGGGTACTTCTTGGTGCCTTCGCCGGCCTTCCCGTGGCAGAACGCGCACTTGCCGGCGTATAGCGCCTTGCCGTCCGGCTCAGCGGCGAAGGTGGACGACGCGAATGCGAGAAGCGTGACGAGGGACAGGCGAAGTGACATGGGCTGCGATCCGCGGGCGGAACGGACGGTTCAACACCCCCACTATACCGCAGCGGAAATGCCGGACAAACTCAGTAGCTCACTCGTGAGGGCGGTGAAGAAGAGCAGACTCACCACAGAGGCACAGAGACACCGAGAAGAAATGCCGAGAAGAAAGAGAGCCTTCAAAAAATCCTTCTCTCTGCTTTCTTCTCTGTGCCTCTGTGTCTCTGTGGTTAGCTCTTCTCTTGCTCTCATTCCCTCACCCCCGCCGGAAGGATTCCGCCAGCCGGCAGAGGCCGTCGTCGATGCTCACCTTCGGGCAGTAGCCCAAGTCCCGCCGCGCGGCGGAGATGTCGTACCAGTGCGAGGTGCTGAGCTGCGACGCCATGAACCGCGTCATCGCCGGCTCCCCGCTCAGGCCGAACCAGCGGTGGAACCGCTCCATCCAGCGGCCGGCCATTTTCGCCACCCAGACCCGCACCGCCTTGTTCACCGGCGCGACGCCGGCCAGCGCCAGCACCTTGTTGATGAACTCCCACAGGTTCACCGGTTCGCCGTTGCTGATGAAGTACGCTTTGCCGGCCGGCGGTGCGCCGGGCGCGAGTTTGTCGGCGGCGCACAGGTGGGCGTCGGCGGCGTTGTCGATGTACGTCACGTCCACGGTCAGCGGGCGGATGCCGATGCGGCGGAGTTTGCCGACCCTGGCGCGCGTGAGGATGCGCGGGATCAGGTGCGGGTCGCCAGGCCCCCACACCAGGTGCGGGCGGAGCGCGACGGTGGCCAACGCCGGCCCGTTCGCGGCCAGGACTTCCTTCTCGGCGATGGTCTTCGACTCCGGGTACGGCGAATCGAACCGCGTGGCATACGGCAGCGATTCGTTCGCCCCGCAGATGTCCCCGCCAGTGTGGACGACACTCGGCGTACTGGTGTACACAAGGCGGTTCACGTTCTCCGCGCGGCAGGCGTCGAGGACGTTCCGCGTGCCGGTCACGTTCGTGCTGAAGAAGTCCGCCGGCCGGCCCCAGACGCCGGCCTTCGCCGCGACGTGGTACACGACCCCGCACCCGCTCACCGCCCGGCGCACGTCGTCGGCGTTCGTCAGGTCGCCGTTCACCTGCTGCACGCCGAGGTCGGTCAGCCACGGGTAGTTCGACCGCGTGAACGACCGCACCGCTTCCCCGCGCGCCAGGAGCTTCCGCACCACGGCCCCGCCGAGGAACCCACCGCCGCCGGTGACGAGCGCTGTCATGAGGGTTCCTCTGGCTTCCAGTCGTGGCCCACCCAGCGCGAGATGGCGACGGCCAACTTCTCGCGGAAGATCTTGGAGTTGTGGCGCACGTCCACGGGGAACCGCATGACAATGGGGAAGGTGCCGATCCGCCGAGTGTGTTCGTGCCTCGCGCCGGCGCGCCGCAACGCCTCCTCATCCCATTCGCCGGAGTTCACCGCCGATTTCGGCTCGACGCACAACACCGGGTACGTCGTCCCGTTCCGCGCCACACCCACGAGCGCCGTTCGCGCGACCCACGGCACGGTGTTGAAGATCGGTTCGACCATGTCGGTGAACAGCGTCCCGTGCGGGGTTTCGACGCGGTGGCTCTTGCGGCCGGCGAACCACATTCGGCCCCGGTCGTCGATGTAGCCGACATCGCCCATGCGGTGCAGCGTCTCGCCGGTGGCGGGGTCGTGAATCTTCGCCAGTTTCGTGGCCTCGTCTCGATGAAAATACCGCGAGGTCACGACCGGCCCGCGAACGACGAACTCGCCGACCTGGTTGACCGTCAGTTGTAGCGAAGCGTCCCACGTCGGGATCGGCTCGTCCGAGATGGGGATGACGGTGACGGTCATGCCGTTCACCGGCCGGCCGACGCACACGCCCCGCCCCTGGTCCGTCAGGTGCCGCGTTTCGGTCAGGATTTCATCGCTGCCGATGTTGGAGACGGGCAGCGCTTCCGTCGCGCCGTAGGGCGTGAACACCTGCACGCCAGGGGGCAGGAGCTGCACGAAGCGTTCGAGGACCGCCGGCGTCGCCGGCGCGCCGGCGGAGATCACGCGGCGGACGGTGGGCAGAGTTGGCGTCTTCGCCGCGAGTTCACGAGCGGGTGACGCTGCCCG
>JAYUFU010000008.1:0-8538 GCA_043738505.1 Fimbriiglobus sp.
GTGGTGTGCATCGCCGCCGTGACGGCCATCGGCGGGGCCAGCAACCAGACGTTCAGCCAGGTCGGCTCCGCCATCAAGCCGAGCTGAATCGAGTCCGCCGACGACGAACTGTCCCACGACGAACCCCGCCACCCGGCGGGGTTCGCTTCGTTTCCGGGCTGCGTTCGACGATTCTCACACTTCTCCGCTTGACCCGCCTGTTTCGGCATCGGACCATACAACCCGATTCGACCCCGCCAACGGAGGCAGGCATGACGGACGACCCACAGCCGGCGCTGAAAAATCCGCTCCGCGTCCTCGACATCTGGGCGCTCGGCGTCGGGATCGTGGTGTGCGGGCAGTACTTCGGCTGGAACTCCGGGCTGACCAGTGGCGGGCCGGTCGGGATGCTGCTGGCGTCCCTCGTCGTCTGCCTGCTGTTCCTCGCGTGGGTGCTGACGCTGGCGGAACTGGCCGTCGCCATGCCCCGCGCCGGCGGGCCGCTGGAGTACGGTCGCCGCGCCGGCGGCCCGTGGCTCGGCTTCCTCATGGGCTGGTCCATGCTGCTGGAGTGCCTGTTCGGCACCATCGCCACCGCCCTCGCCGCCGCGTGGTACGTCGCCTTCCTGGTCAACCCGGACGAGCCGGACCCGAACGTCGTCGTCGGCGCGGGGCTGGCGACCGTCGCCGCGTTCTTCGCGCTCCAGGCGTGGGGCGTGAAGGAGCAGTCGCGGGCGCTCCTCCTGATGACCTACGCCGCCCTCGTCGCCCTCGTCGTGTACTGGTGCGTGGCCGGGTCGAACTTCTCGTGGGAGCGGGCGTGGCCGGCGGCCGACCCGCTGGTCGGGAAGGGGTGGAAGGCGGTGCTGGACGCGGTGCCCTACGCGCTGTGGTGGCTGATCATCATCGAGGGCGTGGCACTGGCCGCCGAGGAGACGCACCAGCCGCACCGGTCCATCCCGCGCGGGCTGGTCTGGGCCATGCTCACCGTCATCGGCATGGTCGTCGTCACGCTGGGGCTGACCGCCGGGGCACTGCCGTTCGCCGACGTGACCGGCGACTACCCGCTGGCGAAGGTGGTCCGCGACGTGACCGGCGGCTCCCCGGCGTGGCTGCTGTACGGGTTCGGCGGCCTCGCTCTGTTCGGCCTGATCGCCAGCTACCACGGGCTGCTGTACGGCACCAGCCGGCAGGCGTTCGCGCTGGGGCGGGCCGGCGACCTCCCCGGCTGGCTGGGCGGCGTCCACCCGACGCGGCGGACGCCGGTGCCGGCGCTCGCCGCGTGCAGCCTCGTCACCGCCGGGTTCGTCGTCGCCAGCGTCTGGTACAAGGATGCGATCCTCGTCGCCATCCTCGTCGCCGGGTTGTCGTCGTTGATCCTCTATCTGCTGTCGATGGCCTGCCTGTTCCGCTTGCGGGCGCGCGAGCCGGGGTTGTTCCGCGCGTACCGCGCGCCGCTCGGCCGGCTGCTGCCGCTCGCGGTCGCGCTCCTCGCCGGGTTCGCCATCGTCGTCTATCCCGGCATCGACCACGGCGAAACCGTCCTTATCCTCGGAGCCGTCTTGTACGCGGTCGGGCTGGGGTATTTCGGCTACCGGCGGGCGTGGCGGACGCTCCCCGAGGCGGCACCGGAAGCGGCAACCCCCTCCGCCCTCGCGGGAGCGCAGGTCGCTTCGCCGTCGCCGTGGTTGGATCGGCTCGCCGGGCTGTCGCTCGTCGCCTCGTTGCTCGTCACAGCGTGGATCGCAGCGTCGGCGTACCACCCCGATTCGCTCCGGGTCGCGTCCGTCGAGGTGGAAATCGCCATCTGCGTGGTCGTGTACGGCGTCACGCTGGCCCTGGTGTCCGCGGTCGCCATTGCCCACACCCGCGCGAAACCGGGAGGTGTGGAATGACCGCCGCGAAGTCCGTGGGCCGAGTAGTCGCCGTCTGGCGTTACCCGGTGAAGTCGATGGCCGGGGAGTCGTTGGACTCGTGCGAAGTCACCGCGCGGGGGTTGCTCGGCGACCGTGGATACGCGCTCGTGGACGGCGTGGCGGGACTGGTCGCCAGCGCGAAGAACCCGCGCGCGTGGCCGGACCTGCTGGCGTACCGGGCGAAGTACCTCGGGCAGCCGGTCGCCGGTGCGGAGCTGCCGGCCGTGGTGATGACCGCCCCGGATGGTCGTGCCGTGACAGTCGAGGAGTTGTCGGCGGCGTTCGGGCGGCAACTCGTGCTGACCGCGCGGCCACCGGAACGCCCCGTCCTCCAGTACCTCACGGCGGACGACACGGAAGAGGTCGCGGATTATGCGATGCCACCGGGCACGTTCTTCGATCTGGCGACGGTGAACGTGCTGTTCACAACCACCCTGGATCGGTTGAAGGCCGCTCATCCGGCCGGCGAATTCGCGGTCGTCCGCTTCCGGCCGAACATCCTCGTCGAACCGGAACTGATCGGCGACGACCCCGAAGTTGCAACGGTCGGGCAGGTCCTGGGAATCGGTGGCGTGCGGCTGCGGATCGACGCCCGCTGTTCGCGGTGCGTGATGACCACACTCGCGCAACCGGGACTGCCGCGCGATCCCGGCATCCTGAAGGCCGTCGCCCGGAGTAACGGCGGCTTCGCCGGACTGAACGCGAGCGTCGAGCGCGGCGGGTTTGTCCGCGTCGGCGATTTGATCGCGCTCGAGTAGGCTACGCCACCAGCGCTTTCACCACTTCGCCATGCACGTCGGTCAGGCGGTAGTCGCGGCCCTGGAACTTGAACGTCAGCTTCTCGTGGTTCAATCCCAACAGGTGCAGGACGGTCGCGTTCAGGTCGTGGACGGGGACCGGGTTCTCGGTCACGTTGTAGCAGAAGTCGTCGGTCTCGCCGTAGGTCTGGCCGACCTTCACGCCGCCGCCGGCCATCAGCACCGTGAAGCAGCGGCCGTGGTGGTCGCGGCCGTAGTTGTTCGCCGTCAGCGCGCCCTGGCTGTACACGGTGCGGCCGAACTCGCCGCCCCAGATGACGAGCGTGTCGTCGAGCATCCCGCGCGCCTTCAGGTCCGCGATCAGCGCCGCCGCCGGCTTGTCCACGTCCTTGCACTGGCCGCGGATTTGACCCGGCAGCCCGCCGTGCTGGTCCCACCCGCGGTGGAACAGTTGCACGAACCGCACGCCGCTCTCGGCCAGCCGGCGGGCGAGCAGGCAGTTGCGGGCGAACCCGCCGTCCTCGGCCTTGTCGTCGATGCCGTAGGCGTCAATCGTTTTCTTGTCTTCCTTGCTCAAGTCGGTTAGGCCGGGGACGCTCGTCTGCATCCGGAACGCCATCTCGTACTGCTCGATCCGCGTCAGGATCTCCGGGTCGCCGGCCTTCGCGTGTTCGATCTTGTTCAGCTCGTTCACGGCGTCGAGCATGTCCCGCCGGCCTTCGCGGTCGAGGCCGTCCGGGTTGGACAGGTACAGCACCGCGTCCTTGCCGGAGCGGAACCGCACGCCCTGGTGCTGCGACGGCAGGAACCCGCTGCCCCACAGCCGCGAGAACAGCGGCTGGTCGGTCTTGTTCCCGCTGCCCTGCGACAGCATGACCACGAACGCCGGCATGTTCTTGTTGGCGGTGCCAATGCCGTAGCTCAGCCACGACCCGAGCGCCGGTCGGCCGGGCTGCTGACTGCCGGTCTGGATGAACGTGACCGCCGGGTCGTGGTTGATCGCCTCGGTGTTGACGGACTTCACCACCGCCCAGTCGTCGATGCCCTTGGCGATGTTCGGCAGCAGTTCGCTCACCCACGCGCCGCTCTTGCCGTGCTTGGCGAACTTGAACATCGGGAAGACGCACGGGAACGACGACTGGCCGGAGGTCATGCCGGTGATCCGCTGGCCGTTGCGGACGCTCGCCGGCAGCTCCTTGCCGTGCTGCTCCTTCAACTTCGGCTTGTAGTCGAACAGGTCGATGTGGCTCGGCCCGCCGGACATGAACAGCGAGATGACCCGCTTCGCCTTCGGCGCGAAGTGCAGGGCCGGCAGCGCGCCGAGGGTCTTCAGGTCCGGCTTGGCGTCGGCGGCGAACAGGTCGTCGTTCAGCAGCGACGCGAGGGCGGCGGTGCCGAGGCCGGCGGCCGTGCGGCCGAAGAAGTAGCGGCGGGTTTCGGGGAGTGAAGAGTTCATGGACAGGATCACAGGATGAAGAGGATGGAAGAGAAAGAAAAGAGAAGAGAGTTTGTGGTGAGTGGATCAGTCCTCGTCGGTTTCACGCTTCAGTGGCTTGCGGTGCTTGCGTTTCACCTCGACCTTCTCGTCGCCGAAGTTGATGAGCAGTCCGATGTCGATTCCCGTCGCGGTCAGGTAGTTCACCAACTGCACTTCGTGAACGGCGAGCAAGGTGCGAACCGCCTTCAACTCGACGATCACGGTCTTGCCGACGAACAGATCGGCGAGGAATTCGCCGACCACGCGGCCCCGATACCGGACCACGATGGGGGCCTGCGATTCGACCGCCAATCCGCGGTCCTCCAAATCCATCTTCAGGCACGCCTCGTAGACCGATTCGACGAACCCCGACCCCATCGCGTTGTACACGTCGTAGGCGCACCCGATGACGACCCGCGTCAGCTCCTCGTGCTGCATCGAACGCACCTCCGTTCGGGCCGGTGTCCAAATTCGTCATTTCCTATCTGAAATCCTGTCTTCATCCTGTGATCCTGTCAACACTCTTCTTTTCACTTCTCCGCCTTCACGTCGAAGCAGAGCAGCACGTCCATGTCGCGGACGTAGAACCCGCCGTTGGCGACGATGGGGTGCGGCCAGCCGGTCGTCTTCGACTTCAGCGGCTGCTTGAACTTGCCCGTCTCGACGTACTTGGCGGCGTTCAGTTCGACCAGCGCGATGTCGCCGGTCCAGCCCCGCACGTACAGCCGGCCGTCGGCCGCGCACACCGACCCCGACCCGACGCACTCGGCCTTCCACTTCTCCTTGCCGGTGGCGAACTCGACGCAGAACAGCTTGGCGTCCCGCTGCCCGCCGGCGGTGAAGTACAGGTGCCCGTCGGCCAGCACCGCCCCGCCCGAACTCGGCCCGTAGGCCTTCTCGAAGTACACCTCGGTCGCCTTCACCCCGTCGCCGTCGGCGTCCAGCTTCAGGAGCGCGCCGCCGGTGCGGGAGCCGGCCACGAACACCATCCCGTCGCCCACCACCGGCGTCAGGATGCTGGCCCCGAAGTCCTGCGTCGCGGTGTGCTTCCACAGGAACTTGCCGGTCTTGGCGTCCACCCCCACCAGCGCCTTCCGCATGTACTGCACGTACTGCTTCCGCCCGCCGCCGGTCACGCTCATGATGCTGGCGTAGTCGGCGATGTCCCCGCCCGGCACCTCGGACTTCCAGATCACCGAGCCGTCGGCCTTCTTCAGCGCCGCCAGGGTCGCCGTCTTCCCGCCGGGGGTGCAGATCAGGGCGTCGCCGTCGATCAGCACCGACTCCGTGTACGCCCACGCTCCGACTTCGCCAGCGAACTCCGTGGCCAGGTTCTTGTGCCACTTCACCTTGCCGTCGGTCCCGACCGCGTTCAACTCGCCGTCGGACGCGAGGCAGTAGACGAACTCGCCGTCCACGGTCGGGGTGGCCCGCGTGCCGGGGTATTGCGGACCCTTGTTCGCGCCGACCTTGCCGATGACGGTGGCCCACGTCTCCTTGCCGGTCTTCTCGTCCAGCGCGACCACCAGCTCCTCGCCCTTGCGGGTGGTCTGGATGTAGACGACGCCCTTCGCCACCACCGGCGACGAGTACCCGGTGCCGAGGTCGGTGACCTGCCACCGCAGCTTCGGGCCGTCGGCCGGCCACTCCTTGAGCAGGCCGGTTTCCGTCGAGGCACCGGTGCGGTCGGGGCCGCGCCACTGCGGCCAGTCGGCGGCGACGGCGGCGGACGCGAAGACCGCGAGGAGGGCCAGCGAGAGAAGACGAAGCATGTCGGTTCCTCTGGGGAATGCGGCACGGGCAGGGACGTTATAGGTGGGAGAGTCCTGTTCGCCCGCCGCGCCAGCAAGGGCCAAACAGCCGTGGCGGGCAACCGTGGACCGGGGCACCGCGTCGGCCAGCGGCCCTGGCTGGCGCGGCGGGCGAACGAGAATGGAAGATCGGAGTGGGCGGAGTGAAATTGCTTACGCAGTGTATATGTGTTCCGTTTTTGGTTTTGTCAAGTAAACCGCGCGGAATTGTGGAAAGTTTTTGAGACGAACGGCCAAGCCGAGACCCAATCACGCCTCCTTGTGGCCGCTGGACTTGGCGTTCTCGCGTTTCGGCCGCAGCCGCATGTTGACGACTTCGATCCCCACCGCGAAGGCCATGGCGAAGTAGATGTACCCCTTGTCCAGGTGCTGGCCCAGGCCCTCGGCCACCAGCAGCGCGCCGATCAGGATGAGGAAGCTGAGCGCCAGGATCTTGATCGTCGGGTGCTTCTCGACGAACCGGGCGATCGGCTCGGCGAAGGCGATCATGATGCCGACGGCGATGAGCATGGCCGTCACCATCACCCACAGCTCGTCCACCATGCCGACGGCCGTGATGACCGAGTCGAGCGAGAAGACGATGTCGATGACGGCGATCTGGAGGATGACCGACGCGAAGCTGGCCGTCTTCGCCGCCGTCCCACCCTTGCCGTGGTCGCCCTCCGCCTTCTCGTGCATCTCCGTCACGCTCTTGCCGATCAGGAACGCGCCGCCGACCAGCAGGATCAGATCCCGCCACGAGATGCCCCGCGCGTCCGGGTCGTGGAAGAACGGCATGTCCGGCAGGGTGAAAATCGGCTTGGTCAGGCCGAGCAGCCAGGTGATCGAGAAGAGCAGCAGCAGGCGGGTGACGAGCGCCGCGCCCAGGCCGATGCGCCGGGCGCGGGGTTGCTTCTCGACGGGCAACTTGCCGGCGACGATGGCCAGGAAGATGACGTTGTCGATGCCGAGGACGACCTCCATCAGCGTGAGCGTGAGCAGGCCGAGGACGGCCGCCACGAGGCCGACATCGCCCGGCCGGAGCAGCTTGAACCGTAGCCCCTCCTCCGGCTTCAGCGTCCGCGCCTTGCCGTCCACCGTGACCGGCAGGGCGTCCAACGGGATGGTGCCGTAGAGTTGGTGGCCGTCCGTCAGTTCCACCGACGCGCGGGCCGCGTTGCCCTGAACCGCCTCCACCCTCATCGTCTTCGCCTTCGACACGTCGAGGGTGAGCGGGCCGTAGTGCGTGGTGAGGACGAGCGTGCGGAAGCCGAGGACGGCGGTGACGGTCTCGGTGCCGTCGCCGGCCGGGATGTCCACCTTCGCCTGGAGGACATCCCCCGGCGGCAGTTGGTCCGCCGGCACCGTCTCGCCGATGCCGCGAACCGTGCCGGACAGCCACCAGCCGACGAGCAGGGCGAGGCTGGCGACGAGACAGAAGCGGCGGAGGGACATGCGGACCTCGGCGGGGGTGGGGAAACGAAGACGGGCCGGGGAAGGCCCCGGCCCGCGCGACCGACAGTAGTTGTAGGAACCCGACGCGACTCAGGCGGTCACTTTCCGGCGGCGGAAGCGGGCGGCGAGGGCCACGCCCACCAAGCCCAGCAGTAGTCCGGCCGGGGCGGGAACCGGGTTGGTGACCCCCGTCTGCAGGACGGACACGTTGTCCAGGGCGAACCCGCCGGCGTAGTCGTTGCGGGAGATGAACGCCAGGGTGGTCGAGCTGCCGGTGGCAGTGAACGTCAGGCCGTATGGCGTCCAGTTCATGTTCGCGTAAGTCGAGTGGAAGGCGTTGAACGGCACGTTCAGGTCGGTCTGGCCGAGGACGGTGCCGTCGCCGGCGTTCGTCGCCAGCACGGTCGCCAGGCGGGGGATCGGGAACGTGTTGTTCGTGTCCGGGTTCATCGACAGGTCGTACGTCACCGCGTAGGTCGCGCCGGCGGTGGTGGCGAACGTCTGGGAGACCGAGCCGATGCCGAGGGCGTTCAGGTCGAGGCTGTAGTTCCCCTGGGACGCTTGCCAGTAGCTGCTGTGGATCCAGTCCACGCCGACGGCCCCGCCGACGGTCCAGCCGGTCAGGGTGGTGGAGTTGCCAGTACTCACGACTTGGAACGGGTCGGCCGGGGGTCCGGGCGGGTTGACGCCGAGTTCGAAGCTGCCGTTCGTCAGGAGATTGGCTTGGCTCGAACTGGCCAGCGCGAGCGTCGCGGCGACGGCCGCGAGTCGGCGACCGAGGGAACCGATCCGGGTGCGAGACATGCAGAGAACCTCCGTGTGGGGTGGTCGGGCAAAGACGGGGCGTAGTCGAGTGCCACCCGAACTGTTCGCGGGTAGGATAAAAAATCGCGTGTCGCGCGGGAATGGTATCTCCGGATTAATCCTCAGAATTCCTCGCGGACGTGTCGGGGAATTCGTGTCGAGTTTGAAATCGGCCGTCGCCTACGCCCTCGACTCACCGAGTCCGTGCGGGCGTTCTTCGCCCGGCGGCGTCGTAACTCCTTGCCGATCATCATCTTGCAAAACAGTTGGGGCCAGCGATCGCCGGACCGGACAACTCCGTTCGACGGTCCCGGTCATACCGAATCCGATTGAACTGTTGCCCTGTCTTGTTAGCCCGC
>JAYUFU010000009.1:0-8486 GCA_043738505.1 Fimbriiglobus sp.
GCGCGGCTCCTGAAGTCGCCGCGAAGACGTTGCGGCAATCACTTCAGGCCGCCGGCCTTGCGGATCTTCCGCAGGATGGCTTGCTCGAAGGCGTAATCCCGGTGCGGTGCCGGCCCCGCCGGGATCCACTGGGTCTGCACCGACCGCGGGCCGACGATGACTTGCGCCGAGCGGTCCACCGTCGGCGAGTCGCGGAAGATCGGGCTGGTGGACGCGGCCAGCGTCGGCCGCGACAGGTTCTCCAGCTCCTTGTACACCTCGACGTAGACGCGGAAGCCGCCCCGGTCGCCCGGCTCGATCCGCGCCACGGCATAGTGCCGGATGGACTGGAACGTGGCCAGCAACCGCTGGCGGTTGTCCGGCGTGCCGGGCTTCCACAACTGCTCGAACCCGGCGGCCACCTGCGGCTCCGTCTCGATGATGCCGGGGTGACGCGACGCCGCTTTGATCGGGAAGTAGTCGTCGAGGGCGTCCAGCACGCGGCCGTACACCTCGGAATAGAGGCGCGCGGCTTCCTCCGGGCCGGGCTGCCCCGGCGCGATCAGGATCGGGTTCTCGATGTCGCCGGGGCGGATCGTGATCGGGTTGTCCAGCGGCGGCACACTGGCGCACCCGGCCGCGCCGGCGACGGCGGACACCAGCACCCGTTTCGCCCACGTCCGCCGGTCCATGCGGCATCCCCCAACTCGAATCGGTAGACGGGCCGGTATGCCGTGGGTCGGCGAATCGGTCAAGGGCGACGGGAAACGAAGACGCCGCACCCACGGGGGCGCGGCGCGAAGTCATCCCGGCAACCGAGAGGTCACAGGCGGAACGGGGCGAAGGCGTCGTCCTTCTGGAACAGCCCGAGCAGCGACTGGATGTCCACCGTGTAGATCGGGGACGTGTCCGCGACCGCGTTCGTCGGGGCGGCGCTCGGGACGCCCGCGACCGGGAGCGTCACGGCGACGGTCGGCAGCGGCGAGTCGGTCTCGGCCGCCGCCGGGGTGGTCGGCGCGGTGACGTTGAACGGCGAGCCGACGGCGATGGTGACGGTCGGCACCGGCGCGACCGGAGGCGTCGGGGCCTGCGGTACGGTCGGGGTCTCGGCGGCGGGCGGCGTCGGCACCGAGGTGGCCGGCATCGGGGCGGTCACGACGACGGTCGGGGCGGCGGCGACCGGGGGCAGGACGACGAACGTCGGGGCGGCGGAGTCGTCCTTCAGTTCGGCGTTCGCGTTCGCGTCGCCTTCCCGGAAAGCGAACGTCTGCACGCTCTGGCCGCCGGGCGGGGTGCCGGTGGTGAAGACGAGGGAGAACGAGAGCAGGGTGCCCACGTCGCCGCCGGCCACGTCCGCGATCTCCAGTTTCCAGGTGCCGGCCGCGTTCGACCCGTCCACGGCGGACAGCCGTTGCTCCGGCTTGAAGGAGCCGGTGAACGGCGCGGCCCCGGCGGAGATGGCGCTGGTGGCCTCGTCGTTGAACACGGTGTTCGTCAGGTTGTCGCCGGACCCGCCGCGGCGGTTGAACAGTTGCACGCGGGTGCCGTTCGGCGCGATCAGCGTGAGCCGCAGGTCGCTGTCCCAGGTGTGCGTCAGCTTGACCGTCACGTTCAGGTCCGAGATCGGCACGGTGGTGACGCCGGTCACCGTCGGGACGACCAGCGCCGACGACACGGTCGCCAAGTCGCGGATGGCCACCTGCGCGTTGGACGTGTACGTGAACGTCTGGTACGGCGGCGCGACGGTCGCGGAGCCGACGTACTGGTCTTGCGTCGCCTCGCCGTTGACCAGGTCGTTGTCCTGGTTCATCGCGTTGCCGGCGAGGTCCAGGATGTTCGGGCCGACGGTGACGGAGTAGGTGCCGAACGCCGACTGGGCCGCGAACGTCACGTCGAAGGTGGTCGCGTTGATCTGCGTGACGCCGGTGGCGACGGCCCCGCCCGGCCCGCTCAGGCTGACATCGGCGGCGGTGAAGCTGCTGGCGGTGATCGCCTCGCTGAACGTCAGCCGCACCTTGTCGAGCGTGTTGGCGAGGGTGCCGGAAAACGCGCCGGCCGTGACCCGTGCGCCGGAGTCGAACGGGGGTGGCGGCGGGGGCACCGTGCCGTTGAGCATTTTGTTCAAGTTGATCCGCCCGCCCGTGACCGTCTTGCCGGCCAGGGACGCGAGCGGGTCCACGGTGTCCTTCAGCCGCTGGATCACCTCGGCCGCCGTCTTGCCGGGGTTGGCGTCCCAGTACACCGCCAGCGCGCCGGACACGTGTGGGGTGGCCATGCTGGTGCCGCTCAGCGTGGCGTACCCGCTATTCAGATAGGTGCTGTAGATGCTGCTGCCGGGCGCGCCGACGTCCACCGTCGTGGCCCCGTAGCTGGAGAACGACGACAGCCCGTCGGTGCTGGTGGTGGACGCCACCGCGACGACGTTGCCGACGGCGTAGTTGGACGGGTAGTTGGCCGTCACGTCGTTGTTGCTCGCGCTGTTGCCGGCGGCGGCGACGAAGATGACGCCCTTCGAGTTGGCGTAGCTGATGGCGTTGTATAGCGTCTGGCTGTACCCGCCGCCGCCCCAACTGTTGCTCAGGATGCTGGCCCCGTGATCGACGGCATAGTAGATCGCGGCGACGGCCCCGTCGGTGGACCCGCTGCCGTTCGCGCCGAGGAACTTCAGCGCCATGATCCGGGTGGTCCACGCCACCCCGGCCACGCCGACGCCGTTGTTGCCGACCGCCCCGATGGTGCCGGCCACGTGCGTGCCGTGCCCGTTGTCGTCCATCGGGTCGCCGGTGACGCCGGCATAGTTCCCACCGGGAGTAATAAAGCTCCCGCCGGAGGACACGGCGGCGTTGACGAAGTTCGCGCCGTGGATGTCGTCCACGATGCCGTCGCCGTCGTTGTCGATACCGTCGCCGGCGATCTCCCCGGGGTTCGTCCAGATGTTGGCGGCAAGGTCCGGGTGCGTGTACTGGACGCCGGTGTCGATGATGGCGACGATGTGCTGTCCGGTGCCGTGCGCGGTGTCCCACGCCTCGGGGGCGTCGATGTCGGCGTCGGCGGTGCCGCCCGTCTGCCCGGTGTTGTTCAGCCCCCAGTCGCTGCCGAAGTTCGGGTCGTTCGGGATGGCGCGGACGCCCAGGTCGAAGTCCGGCTCGGCGAACACCACCCCGTTGGCCCCGCTGAACGTCGTCACCGCCTGGCCCACCGTCACGCCGCTGGTCAGGGTGACGAGGTAGGCGTTGCCGCCGAGCTGCCGCACCGACTGCGACAGCGGGGAGGTGGTGAGGACGGCCGCGTGGGCCGGCGAGTCGAGGGTGACCAGCACCCGGTCCCCGGCGAACGCGGACAGGTTCTCGGTGAGGACGGCGGTCGGCGTGGTGCGGTCCTCCAGGTGTTCCATCGACAGTCGGCTGCGGGTCGAACGGGCGCGAATCGGCTCGGACATCGTAGACGCCTCCGCGAGTGGGAAGACAGAAAGACAGGGGTCGGCGATACCCGGCGCGAACACGAATGAGGCCGCGAGGACGATGTGAGGCGGCGGTCGTGGGACGCACCAACGGTATCGGCGACGACGTGACAGGGGACGAGTTCCCCCGGCCGTCTGGCCAGAGTGTAACAACGCCCCGGCAACCGTACAGCAGGAACGTGAGAAAAATGGCCAGGAATTCGACTCGTCGGGAATCGCGACTGCCGACTTTTCCGACGGGGCGTTTTCGGCAATCCGCGAGTAACGTTTCCGCGCGGGAGCGCACACCCGTTTTCAATTGCGAATTCGCTTCGGTCGGGTTTACACTTTCTCCATCGATCTCGCCACTCCTGAGCGGGTGGCGCGGTACACCCTCCTTCCCGCCTGCCGTCCGCGATCCCGGAGCTTGTCCCGATGCCCTTGTCGCGCCTCCTCGCCGTAAGCGTTGCCTTGAAGTTCGCCACGCTACTGGTCGCCGCAGCGTGGGAACGCGGGGCGCGGCGCGGTGGCGGGCCGAACGTCCGCGTGTTCGACGGCACGAATGGCCGGCTTCGGAACAGCTTCCTTGCCGACGACCCGTCCTTCACCGGCGGCGTCTCCATCACGGCCCGCGACCTGAATGCGGATGGTAGGGCGGACATCTTCTCGGGGCCACTCTGGGGCGGCCGGTCTCGCCTGCGAGTCTGGGACGGGCGGACGGCGGGCTTGCTCGGGGATTTCCTCGCTTTCGCGCCAGACTTCGACGGCGGCCTGTCGATCGGTTGACGGCCACCGTCCCGAAAACCGAGTGCCGATTCTGGCTGCGAGTTGTCGGTGGCGAGGGCCGGGTTGACGCCACCCGGCGGCTCATGCCGCCGGTTCACCCGACTTCGCGCGGCCGACGTACCCCCGCAACTGCTTCAAATGCACGGGGTCCATCTCGCGGCCGTCGGCGTCCTCCTTCGGCGTCTCCAAGATCATCGGCCGGTCGGCGAACCGCGGGTCGGTGACGAGCCGCTTGAAGCAGCCGTTGCCGATCTTCCCCTTGCCCAGCAAGGCGTGCCGGTCCACCCGGCAGCCGACGCCCTTCACGCTGTCGTTGATGTGGAACACCTTCAGTTTGCCCAGGCCGATCAGTTCGTCGAAGTGGCCGAACGTGTCGGCGTAGCCGGCCTCCGTGGAGATGTCGTACCCGGCGGCGAAGACGTGACAGGTGTCCAGGCAGACGCCATACCGCTCCGGTTCGGCCACGCCGTCGAGCAAGGTTTGCAGGTGCTCGAACTTCCAGCCCAGACAGGTGCCTTGCCCGGCGGTCGTTTCCAGCAGCACTTTCACGCGGAACCCGGCGGATCGCCTGGCGCTCTTGTTCAGCCCGTCGATCACCCGCGCGAGGGCGGCCGGTTCGCCACTGCCGACGTGCGCGCCTGGGTGCGTGACGAGGTAGTCCAGCCCCAGCGCCTCGGCGCGTTCCAGTTCGACGACGAACGCATCGACCGACTTCGCGAACAACTCGTCGCCGGGCGCGGCGAGGTTGATCAGGTACGAGTCGTGGGCGGTGACGGACGTGACCCCGGCGTCGGCGACGGCGCTCTTGAACAGCCGCACCTGCTCGTCGGTGAGCGGCGGCGCGGCCCACTGCGCGGCATTCTTGGTGAACAGTTGGAACGTCGGGCACTTGAATCGCTTGGCGGTCTCGGCCGCATTGTGCAGCCCGCCGGCGACGGAGAAGTGGGCACCGAACAGGGGCATGGCGAATCCTTCCGGGGTGGGAACGTCCGAACCGCCGTCACCGCTTGAGGCCGTCAGGCTCGCACCCCTTCTTCGCGCTCGCGGGCACGGGGCGGCACCGCCTCGGTCATTCCTTCACGGCGGCGGCCATCTCCTTGGTCATCCGCTCGCGGAGGGCGCGGTCCACGAGGCCGTGGTCCTTGCCGGGGAACAATTCCACCGCGGCGTCGCTGCCGAGGGTGGCCAGCGACTCCTTCAGCAGGCGGGTCGCCCCCTCCAGGTAGAAGGTGTCCACGTCGCCCATGTAGACGTGCAGCTTGCCCTTCAACTTCGGGCCGAGTTTGGCCCAGTTGCGTTCGAGGACGAGTCGGATGTCGTACTTCTCCCACTCTTTGGCCACGTCGGTGCGGAGGGCCCCGGTCTTCCGGTCCCACAGCCGCACCGGCTGACCGTCGGTCCCGCGCGGGCTGAACACGGCCTCGAACGACGCCAGTTGCCCGCCCCGGCCCGTCACCACCTCCATATCGGAGAAGCCTTTCACGAAGAGGGCCGGTTTCAGTCCGCGGCGGGCGATGGGCCGCTTGCCGCCGGTCGAATCGGCGAACAGGTTCGAGCCGGGGTTGTACAGGTCCACCCGCTGGAAGTCGCGGAAGTCCACCGAATCCGGCGACGTGGACCAGCAGCCGAGGAAGGTGTCCGGGTACGTCACCTGGAGCCACAGGCTCGACCACCCGCCGGACGAGTGCCCCGTCACCAGCCGCTTGCCGCTGCCGCGATACGCCTTCTCGATAGCCGGGATCAACTCCTCGACCAGCGCCGTCCCGCACGGGCCGTTGTTCGCCGAGTCGGCGAAGACGTGGTGCCCCAGCCGGCAGTGCGGGTCGAGGGCGACCCAGATCGCCTCGGTGCCGGCCAGATCCGTGAGCCGGGCGTTGGTGAGGCCACTCGCCGCCATGTGGTCGCCCCCAAATCCCGGTACGGAATACACGACCGGGTACTTCGTGTCCGGGTTCTTGGCGAAGGAAGGCGGGAGGATGACGCCCGCCTTCATCCGGATCGGCGCGCCGTGGAACGTCGTCAGCAGTTTGCTCTCGATGTCCACGAGTTTGACGGCGTCCGTCTCCTTGAACACCGGTTCGACCGCCACCTGATCGAGAGTCAGCGCCACGGCCTCGGTCGCCTTCGGGTCGAAGTCGATCTTCAGCGGCTTCGAATACACGTTGCCGGGGCTGGCGGCGAAGCTGATACCGCCGAGGTCGCGGTCGAGGACCGCCTGGGCGAAGTACTTTCCCGCCTTCACCTCCGCCATCGGCGTGACGGAGATCGCGGTCGCGTCGAGGGTCAGTTCCGCGCCCGGCTTCCAGTTCTTCACGTCCTTGGCGAACGTCGGCTCCGGGCTGAACCAGTTCAACCCGTTCGGCACCGTCCGCGGCTCGGCGCGGAGGAGCATCACGTACACCCGCCCGGTGAACGGCCGGTCGAGGGCCGCCATGTCGAAAGTGAGGGTGAACTCGGCCGCCGGCGCGTGGGCGGTCGAGAGCAGCAGGAGGACGACCGACGACAGGCGACGCATGAGGGGACTCGCGGACGGATCGGGAGGGAATACCGATCACTGTAATCGCGCCGCCCCCGCCGTTCACCTTCGAAATCCGGCGGCCGCCACCCGCATCGAGTGGCGGCAAGTGAGCGAACCACCCCGCGCCTCCGAATCGTCGGAGTGGCCGGGCGGTTCGCGGCGGGTGATCGGGGGCCGTTCACCGGCCGAACGGGTTGTTCGGGAAGAGCGGGTTCTGGAGCAGCGGCGGCTGGAATCGCGTCGTCCGCGACACTTCGCCCGTGAACGGGTCGGTCCGGATCGTTTCCGACAGGCGGCCGTTGAACGGGTTGGACAGCGCCGTGCGGTTGACCGTCCGTCCGGTGAACGGATCGACGGAGGTGGACACCTCTTTCGTCGTGCCGGTGAACGGGTTGGTGGCGGTGCCGTAGTCGGTCACGACGCCGGTGAACGGATCGACCACGCGGCCGACCGTCGTGGCCGGGAACGGGTTGATGTTCGGCACGAACGGGGTGGCGTAGGGCAGCGACTGCGGCCGCACGAACGGGGCGGGGGTGAAGGTCGGCTGTTGGACGATCACCGGGCCGCTGATCGGCCGGCGGACTTGGGCGGAGGCGGCGTCGGCGGCGAGCGCGACGGCGGCCATGGCGAGGAGGGGGCGAACGGTCATGGTCATTCTCCAGTTGAGAAGCAGCGAAGCTGGGACAGGGCGGTAGCGATCCGCTCGCGATCTTCGTCGCCGAGCAGGGCCGACACCTCCGGTTGCGCCAGGAACGCCGCCACCGACTCCAACATGCGCACGGAAATCGAAGTGAGTTCCGTTTTGTTACCGAACGCGGGCGGGAGCGAAGCGTTGGCGGTTCCGGTTCCCGCCGTCGTCGGTACCGCCGGGCCGATCGGTTCGGGCTTCGCCTCGCCGATGATCTCCCGCACTGCGTCCAGGAACCCGCCGGTCTGAATGGCGCTGAACGCGATCTCGTCTTCGTCGCCCTCGAACACGCCGGCGAACAGCGCCTTCTTCTGTTCCAGTGTCCGCAGGACGTTTTCCTCGACCGTCCCCCGCGTGACGAAGTTGACCACCCGCACCGGGCGGCTCTGGCCCATGCGGTGGACGCGGGCGATCCGCTGTTCGAGTACCGCCGGGTTCCACGGCAGTTCCAGGTTCACCACCGTGTCCGCCACTTGCAGGTTCAGCCCCGTCCCGCCGGCGTCGGTACTCAGGAACACCTTGCAGTCCGGGTCGGTGTTGAAGGTCGCCAACACCGCCTTGCGGTCCTTGCCGGGCAGCCCGCCGTGCAGCAGCGCGTACCCGACGCCGAGGCGGTCCAGCACCTCGGCCGCCAAGTTCAGCATCGTCTCCCACTGCGAGAAGACGACGACTTTATGCTCTCCCAGCTCCCCCATCACCTCCTCGAACTCCGCCAGCTTCGGCGACACGTTCGTGGCCTTGTCGAACAGGAAGGTGCTGTCGCACAGCAGCCGCATGTTGGCAAGTGACGCCAGGATGCGCTTGCGGTCGATCTCGGACAGGAACCCTTTCTGAAGCAGCCGCGCGAGGGTGGACCGCTGTTCCTCGTAGGGGGCGCGCTGCTCGTCGCTCAACTCGACGTACACGGTGGTGTCGGTGCGCGGGGGGAGTTGCGTGAGGACTTCGCCGCGCGTGCGGCGGAGGAAGATCGGCTCCAGCCGCTCCCGAATCTTGTCCAGGTTGCGGTAGCCGACGATGTTCCCCTTGTCGTCCAGCACGCGGTGGTCGTTCAGGAACTGGAAGGCCGGGCCGAACCG
>JAYUFU010000010.1:0-8486 GCA_043738505.1 Fimbriiglobus sp.
GATTGCTCTCGGCCGACGAGGTGCGGGCGCGCGTGTGCGACTACTACGGCTGCGAACACCTGGAACCTCTCGAACAACTATCCGCCTGAAACTGCACTAACGAGCTAAGACCGGACATTTCTATTGTGGTTCAAGACGGGCCGGGTCACACCGAGAATGCGGCGGGCGGATTCGCACGGCCCGGCGCGTTTCTCGGCCGGGGGCTTCCTTCCCGCTTTCCCCCGATGATATGATGCACCGGTCGGTTTCATCCGGGCGGCGGCGGGATTCCGCGCGCCGCCCACCGCAATGCTCCTCTCGGAGGGTTAGACATGGATATCGAGTTGGGCCGGCTGGTGCCGGTCGGCGGCGGCGACCCCATCCCGCTGGTCCTGGACACCATGACGGTCGGCCGGCGGCAGTCGTGCGACATCTGCCTGGACTACCACAACGTGTCCGGCATCCACGCCGAGTTCGCCTTCCGCAACGGCGTGTGGACGGTCCGCGACATGGGCAGCACGAACGGCATCAAGGTGAACGGCGAGCGGGTGCCGTCGCGGCCGCTGCGGCCGGGCGACGAGGTGGGCATCGCCGGGCACAAGTTCGCCATCGAGTACACGCTGGCCGACGGCGTCGGGGTGGACGACCCGACCGAGGATCAGGAGAGTATCCTCTCCCAGTCGCTGATGGAGAAGGCCGGGCTGACCAAGCCGAAGTCCGGTCCCAAGAAGCGGTGACGGCATCTTGCGAGCCGATGCCGCCGCCTGGCGGTCGCGGCTCGCAAGAGCCGATGCGCCGCTCCCTCGCGGTCGCGGCTCGCACACAACACTTGTCGAGGTTGACCGAATGGCCGGGCCGCTGGCGAATCAGGTCGCACTCATCACCGGCGCGTCGTCCGGCATCGGCCGGGCGACGGCCATCGCCCTGGCGGAGGCCGGGGCCGATGTGATCCTCAACTACTACAGCCTCGCCGCCGACGCCGAGGCGACGGCCGCCCACATCGAGACGCAGTTCAAACGCAAGGCCCTGCTCTACCCCGTGGACGTGTCGGACGAGGCCGCCGTCGAGGGCATGGTCGCGGACGCCGTGGCGAAGCTCGGCCGGCTGGACGTGTTCGTGTCGTCGGCCGTGTTCAGCGAGCGCGAGCCGTTCCTGACCGCGAACATGGCCGCCTTCAAGAAGACGCTCGACATCAGCCTGATGGGGGCGATTTACGCGCTGCGGTCGTGCGGCCGGCGGATGGTCGCGCAAGGCGGCGGGGCGGCGGTCATCGTCAGCTCGCCGCACGGCAAGATCGCGTTCCCGAACTGCATGGCGTACAA
This sequence comes from Fimbriiglobus sp., assembly GCA_043738505.1. Lineage (GTDB taxonomy): Bacteria > Planctomycetota > Planctomycetia > Gemmatales > Gemmataceae > JALHQU01. The sequence continues at coordinate 1,302 of JAYUFU010000010.1, forward strand.
CATCGCCAAGGCCGGGCTGGACATGATGGCGCAGACGGCGGCCACGGAGCTGCTGCCGCACAAGGTGCGGGTGAACTGCGTCTACCCCGGCTGGACGGACACCCCCGGCGAGCGGAAGTTCCTCGACGACGAGAGCATCCGCAAGGCCGCCGCCGGCCTTCCGCTCGGCCGACTGGCCGCCCCCGAGGAGATCGCCCGCGCGGTGCTGTTCCTGGCCGACCCGGCGTCCGGGTACATCACCGGCACGACGCTGTACGTCGATGGCGGGCTGTTCCTGCCGTGGTGGAGCAAGCGCGGCGGCGGGGAGCTGTGAGGCGGCGTCACTCGACGCGGCGGCCGAACGGGGACGGACTGCTCGTTCCCGCTACTTCTTCCGAGACACCGACTTGATGACCACGTCCTCGGTGGGCACGTCGGTGAACGCCCCGGCCGTGCCCGTCTTCACCGCGCGGATTTTGTCCACCACGTCCATGCCGGCGACCACCTTGCCGAACACGCAGTACCCGTCCTTTCCCGGCCCGTCCGTGCGGTCCAGCCAGGGGTTGTCCTTGGCGTTGATGAAGAACTGGCAGGTGCCGCTGTCGGCCGCCGCCGCCCGTGCCAGGGCGACGGTGCCGCGCAGGTTGGACAGGCCGTTGCCGGCTTCGTTCTCGACGGGGGCGCGGGCCTTCTTTTCCTTCATGCCCGGCTCGAACCCGCCGCCCTGGATCATGAAGTTCTCGATCACCCGATGGACGACGACGCCGTCGTAGAACTTGCCATCGACGTAGGCGAGGAAGTTGGCCACCGTCTTCGGGGCCTTCTCCGGGGCGAGTTCGATCTCGATCTTCCCGAGCGACGTTTCCACGACGACCACGTTCCCGGCTGGCCGCAAGTCCTTCGGCACGGGAGCAGCGGAGGCGGTGAACGCGGCCGCGGCGAGCAGGCCGACCGGGCCGAGTCGGGGGAGGGTCATCGGCATCGCTCGCGGGGTGGAAGAAGGTGGAGGCGAATCCTTCGGCCCAGTGTCGGCTCGCACCCGGCCCGTGTCAAGTTGGTCGTTACGAGGGAGGTGTCCGTCATTTGTCGGCGTTCTCCCTCGCGGGCGATGGCGTCGTGCCGCGTATCGCTTTCGACGACCTCCGTCGCGTAACGCCGGCCGACCCGGCGTCCGGGTACATCATTTCGACGGCGGCGTTTCGGCAAGGGACCGCCAACCGCCGACGGCGAACGCCACCGCCCACTGCCGCCAGACATCGGTCAGCACCGCGCGGAAGTCGTCGCGGTCGAGGATTGCCTTAAAGTCCCCCTCGATATCATTCTGCAAATCGGTCAGCTGCTTCAGACTGTGGAAGTAGCCAGACGTGACCAGCCGTCGCAAGTAACCGCCCGCCGTCGCCGCCCGCCGCTCCCGCTCAGCCGTGGGAATGCCAGGCTCGGCCGCCGCGACGGCAAAGGTGCAAGCGGTGTTGTACACGGCGGCTTCGCTGACCCGTGCGGCGTCGGCCAGGACCGCCGCCTCCCGCATCCCGCGGGCGTGATCGGGGGTCGCGCCGCGCGAGTGCGGCAGGTGGCTCAACTCCTGCTCCAGCGCCATAATCGCCGTGTCGCGCAGCGCCAAGATCGCCTCCGGCGGGTGTTCCGCGCCGAGAATGAGACTCGGTTCCGTCAGCGCCGCGCCTTTCATGGCGGTCAGTTGCCGGGCCACGGGATCGAGGCGCTTGTCCAGCGGGGGAATCGCAACGCCCCGCTCGCGGGCGACCCCGTCGATCAGGACGAAGGCGTCGTGGTACTGCCGCTGCACCAGCAGCAGCGCTCCCCGCAGCAGACGGCACTCCCGCCGGTAGCGGACGAAGTTGTCGGCCGTCAGCGAGTCCGCTCGCACGTTCAGGCGGCTAGCCAGCGGTGCGACATCGGCCCACTCGGCCAGCTCGGTGAACCCGGCCTCCGCCCGCCGCAACTCGGCGAACCCGTCGGCGGGCCTGTCCAGGATCAGGAGGAAGCCGCCGAGCATGAAGCGGGATTCGTTCAGCCGAACGCGATGGGCCGGCTCGTCCCGGAAGTCGTCCGCCAGCGCGGCGAACAGCTCGCACGCCGCCCGCGCCTTCTCCAAACCCAGTCCCTTCCCCTCCGGCCGGGGCGACCCGAAGTGCCGCAGCGCGTCGATGCTGAACACCAGCCCCTCCTGGTGCCGCGCCCACTCGCGGTTCGACACCGTCTCCCGCTCGGCCGTCGCCAGCGCGACCCGCTTCCGCTCGCTGTCGAAGTGATACCAGATGCCGGCGCTCGTCGCGGCGAGCAGGAACAGCAGTCCGGCGGCGACGGATGTCGCGGTCGCCTTGCGGCGGTTCGCCCAGCGGACGGCCCGCACCGTCCAGAAGTCGCGGTAGTCGGGGGTGCCGCCGGTGTCCAGCCATTGCTGCACGGACTCGGCCAGCCCGTCGGCCGAGCGGTATCGCCCGCCGAGGGCGGCCTCGCGGGTCGCCGCCAGCGCGGGCGGCACGCCGTCCGCGTCGAGGACGTGATCGAGGAGTCGCGCCAGCTTCGCCACGTCCGCGGCGAGCGCCTCGGCCGGCACCCCGTCCGGGTGCCGCCGGGCCAGCCCCCAATCGATGACGAACGGCCTGCCGTCCGTGCGGACGCGGACGTTGTTCGACTTGATGTCCCCGTGCGTGACGCCGTGGGCGTGGGCGTGCGCGACGGCCCGGCCGACGGCGACGACGTGGCCCAACAGCGTGCGGAGGGTGGGAACGGCGGCCGCGTCCGGGGCGGCGCGGCGGCGCTCGATGGCGTCGTACAGGGTTTCGCCGGCGATGAACTCCATCGCGTAAGCCGGCCGGCCGCACCCGTCTTGGACGACGGCGTAAACCGGCACGATGGCCGGGTGCGCGAGGGCGGCCGTCAGCCGCGCCTCATTCAGGAGATAGTCGCGGAACAGTCCGCAATCGTTCCGCGGGTGAACCACCTTGTAGGCCACCTCCCGGTCGGCTTCCTGATCGACCGCCCGAAACACCTCGCCCATGCCCCCTCGGGCAACGAAGCGGAGTTCGCCGAACCGCCCGGCGACGCCCGCAGCGGGGAGCGGGGACGATCCGCCGGTCCCGCGCATCGCTTGCCGCGCCCGCCGCGAGTCGGCGATGGCGTAGGCCACCGGCTTGCGCAGGTCCGGTCGCCCCGCGCAGAGCGCCTCGAGCGTCGGCTCGTGCCCCCGCTCGCAGGCGTCGAAGTACTTGCCGACCAGGTCGATCACCTCGTCGGGAACCGTTTCCGGGGCATCGCCGTTCATGTCGTCGTCTCTCCGGAGTGGGACTCGCCCGACGAGCTGAGCGGCCGCGCCGTCCGGACTTATCAGTCGCCGTCGAAATTGTCGGGGTGCGCGCGGCGGCGGAGGGCGGTTCCGATCTCGAGCAGTGCCCGGTTCACGAGGCGGTAGGCCGCCTGGTAGCGGATCCCCATCACGTCGGCGATCTCCTGGAATTCCAGCCCGCAATAGTACTGGAGGCGGATCGCCTCGCGCTCGTCGGCATCCGCCAGTTCGTCCATCGCCCGCAGCAGCAGGTCGATGCGGTCATCCGGCGGCGCGTCCGACGTGGCCCGTTCGACTCCGCCCGCCGGGTCGGGAACGCTCCCGCCCGACCGGTCGCTCGCGTCTCGCAGGTCCAGGAGCACCCGCCGGGTGATGGTGCAAATCGCGGCGAAGTACGCGCGGATCGACTGCGGCAGTTTGAACTTGTCGCCGTCCGCCCACTGCCAGTACCGCTCGGTCACGAGGTTCCGCACGTGGTCCGTCACCACGCCGGCGTCATCCCGGAGGGACGGGAACCGATTCAGCCGCAGCCGGACGATGCTCGCGATCCGCTCTTGCGACAGTTGGAACAGCTCGTCTCGCGCCTTCATTTTATCGACCGTCTTGCCGTCCTCCCGCCAGTGGGTGAGCAGCGCTTCGAGTGCGAGCGTGGTGACGGCCGGCGGGGCAGCGGGGTTGGCTGACATCGGAGGCTCCGCGAGGCGATTCGGACGCTGCATCGGATTATCCCGCCACGAGTTACGGAAATAAAGATCAAAGCGGCGAAAAACCGGGCCGGCCGGCCGCTCAGTTTGGCGTCCGAGCCGTCGGGTGCCTCACCCTTCGCCGCCGGACCTGTCCGTCTCAGTGTGACGAACCCCAGGAGTACTCGCCATGACGACGACGATGACGAACAAGTTCCGCCGGCTGGTCGCGGTCGCGGCCGTGCTGGCCCTGTTCGGCACCGGCTCCGCGGCCCGCGCCGCCGACCCGCCGGTCGGCGCGGTGAAGGTGGAGAACCGCTCCGACGTCGAACTGAAGATCACCAACCTGAAGTACACCGACCGCGACGGGAAAGAGGTGTCCGCCTCGGGCACGTGGAAGCTGGCTCCGTCGGCCGACGAGTACCTGCGGCTGAACGGCGAGAAGATCTACGCCTCCAAGATCGTGTACGACGTGACCACCGAGGAAGGGACGACGCGCGGGTGGACCGTGAAAGCCACCGGGTTGGGGGCCGACTTCGCCAGCTACGTCTCGGCCGACAACCTGACCGAACACCGCAAGCTGCTCGGCAAGCCGTACGTGCCGTTCAAGCCGGCCGACCCGGTGAAGCCGGCCGGCCCCGATCCGGTCAAACTGGCCAACGCCCAAGCGGAGGTGGCGGGGTTGGAGGCACGGGTGAAGGAGGCCGGCAACAAAATCCTGGGGGCCCGATTCGCGGAAGCGGCCGCCATCGCCGTCTACAACAACTCCCGACCCGGCTCGGGTCAGGAATTCCTGGCGAGCATCGCGCTCGCCACCGTCCGCCGAGAACTCGCCGACGCCGAGAGCGAGCAGCGCAGTTCGGACTCCTCGCTCCGGGTGGCCCGCGAACGGCTCAACGCCGTCCAGTACGAGCGGTAACTCGAACGCCGCTCGGCCGGGGCGGCCCACCCGTCCCGACATCACTGGCTGCCGACGCCGGCGACGGTGCAGCGGATGGCGTACAGCCCCGTCCGCGCGGTGACGAACAGCGTCTTCTTGTCCTTGCCGCCGAAGCAGACGTTCGACGGCCCCTCCGGCACCTTCAGCTCCGCCACCTTCTTGCCCGCCTTGTCGAACACCCACACGACGCCGCTCGTCAGGTACACGTTGCCGTCGGCGTCGATCGTCATGCCGTCCGACCCCTTCGCGCAGAACAGCTCCTTGTCGGCGAGCGTGCCGTCGGCCTTGATGGCATACCGGTACGTCTTGCCGGCGTTGATGTCGGCGACGTACAGCGTCTTGCCGTCGGGCGTGCCGATGATGCCGTTCGGCTGCGTCAGGTCGTCCGCCACGCGGCTCAACTCGCCCTTGGGCGACAGGAAGTACACGCCCTTCTTGTCCTGCCGCTCGCCGCCGGCGGGCCAGTACGGCCGCTTGTACAGCGGGTCGGAGAAGTACGCGCCGCCGGCCGGCGTCACCCACACGTCGTTCGGCCCGTTCAGCAGCTTGCCCTTGAAATCCTTGACCAGCACCTCGGCCTTCTTCGTCTCCACGTCGATCTTCCACAGTTCGTTCTTCTCGTCCGCGCACGCCCACAGCTTGCCGTCGGCGTCCACGCACAGGCCGTTCGACCGGCCGGACTTCTCCAGGAACGTGGACAACTTGCCGTCCACCGACCACTTCAGGATGCGGTCGGTCGGCTGGTCGGTGAAGTACACGTTGCCGGCCTTGTCGGACGCACAGCCTTCGGTGAACTTGAAGTCGCCGGCCAGCTTCTCGACCTTGGCGGCCGGGTCGAACGGGCCGTCGGCGGCGGCGACGGAACCGACGAGCAGCGCGGCGGCGAGCGACAGCGAACGGGGCATGACGGCCTCCGAGAGAGGGGAGCGAACCGCTATCAGGGTATCGCGCCGGTCGGCCGTGGCCGTCAGGAAGTGCGGGCGGCGGGGGTCTCGACGGCCGATTCCGTCGCCGGATAGGTGGCCTTGCCGTAGGTGTAGCCGCCGCCGTACCGCGACACCGGCTCGGCCATGCCGTTCACCACCACGCCGAGGACGACCGCGCCGGTCTCGGTCAACTGCTCCTTCGCGCGGACGGTCTGCGGGCGGGACCGCTTGTGGACCCCCATCACCAGGAGGACGGCGTCCACCCGCGGGGCGATGACCAGCGCGTCGCTGACGGCGAACAGCGGCGGGGTGTCGAGAATCACGTGGTCGAACTGCTCCCGCAGCTCGGACAGGACGGCGGCGAACCGCTCCCCGGCCAGCGCGTCGGCCGGGCTATCGACCGGCCGGCCGGCCGGCATCAGGAACAGGTTGTCCACCCCACTCGGCCGAACGGCGGCGGCCAGGTCGGTCGTCCCGTGCAGCACCGCGGCGAGGCCGAACTCCGGGTTCGCCAGGGCGAACAGCGCGTGGACGCGCGGCTTGCGGAAGTCGGCGTCGATCAGGATCACCCGCTTGCCGGCCTGGGCGAGGGTGACGGCCAGGTTGGCGGCGGTGGTGGACTTGCCGTCGCCGGGGTTCGGGCTGGTCACCTGCACGACCCGGCAGTCGGCGGCCGCGGTCGCCACCAGCAGCCGCGCCCGCACCCCGCGGTACATCTCGGCGTCCGCCGACTTCGGCCGCAGGGCCGTCACCAGGGTGGGGTCGTACCCGGCGGTCCGACTGTCGGCGGCGGCCGGCCGGTCGAGACGGAGCGGGGGGATGTGGCCGAACACGGGCACGCCCAGCCGCCGGCGGATCTCGGCCGGGGTGCGGTAGCCCTGATCGACGGCGTCGGTCAGGAAGCCCAGCGCGACGCCGGCGAGCAGGCCGAGGACGAGGCCGGGCAGGAGCCACGCCTTCGCCGCCGGGCCGATCTTCCCGCCGACCCGCGGGCGGTCCAGCACCTGCGCCTCGTAGGCGCGGCTGGAGTCCTTGGCCGCCGCCAGGGCGGAGCGGCGGTCCCGCTGCCGGCCGGTTTCCGCCGCGTCCTCGTCGAGCCGCTTCCGCAGGGACTCGACCCGCTCCTGGAGTACACCCCCCTGGCGGAGGGTCTCGGCGTCGGCGGCGACCCGCGCGTCGATGCGGTCCCGCTGGAGGTCGGCCACCGCCTTCCGCTCCCGCAGCCGCGCCTCGTGCCGGGCCAGGTCGTCCACCGCTCCGGCCGGGGCCGCCCGCGCGGCGAGACCCCGGTGGTGTTCGATCTGCGCGTCCAGCGCGGCCAGCCGCGGGTGTCCGGCGACCAGCCGCGGG
>JAYUFU010000011.1:0-8466 GCA_043738505.1 Fimbriiglobus sp.
CCGGGGGATATCCTTCGTGCGTGTCGAACATTTTTGACACTGAGTCAAGTAAAACGGACATGAACCGGGGAGGGTGTGATGGGCCTTTCGTTCCAGGAGAAGAGTCTGTGGCTGATGTTCGTCAGCCTCGTCGGGTGCTTCGGCTTCTACTTCGTGAACGTGCTTCGGGCGCAGCCCTCCGTCGAGGAGATGGTGCCGACACTGGCGGCCGACGTGATGCCGCATCAGGCGGCGCTGTTCCTGGTGGCGACCGCGCTGCTGGTGGCCTGCCAGATCGTCGGGCACCTCCTCATCGTCCTCGTGGACCGGCGGACGGAGACCGACGAACGGGACCGACTGATCGGGCTGAAGGGGGCGCGAAACGCCGGGTTCGTGCTGGCGACCGGCGTCGCTTGCTCCCTTTGGCTGGCCGTCATCACCACCGGGAATTTCCTCTTCACCCACGTCCTGCTCGCGTTCTGGGTGCTGGCGGAGTTGGTCGGGATCGCCACGCAACTTTACCTTCACCGGCGGGGGGCGTGACCGATGGCGAAGAAAGCCGACCGCATCACGAACACGATCCGCACGCTGCGGTTCGCGCACGGCGAGATGACGCAACAGGAGTTGGCGGACAAGATCGGCGTCACCCGGCAGACGGTCAACGCCATCGAGGGGAACAAGTACTCGCCGTCGCTGGAGGTGGCGTTCCGCATCGCGCGGGTGTTCGCCGTCCCGCTGGAACAGGTGTTCCAGTACGGGCCGGGGTGAGCGAGGCACTCAGTTGAAAGCCGCCGCGTCGATACGGAAGAGGAAGCATTCCAACCCATACGGGTTCACCCGCGTGCCGTTGCGGACGCCCCCGATCCGCATGATCGCCGTCTGCGAGCGGAGGTTGTTCGGCCCGATCAGGAACACCACCGACTTCACGAATTGGAAGGCGTGCGCGAGCATCAGCCGCTTCATCTCGCCGTTGTACTTGCCGCCCCAGTGCGACCGCGCGAGGAACGACCACCCGATCTCGATTTCGCTGTTCGCTTCGTCGTAGCCGAAGTACCGCGACGAGCCGATGACGCGGCCGTCCGCGCGGTCGAGGGCGAGGAACGCGCCGCCGGAGTCCATCGCCTCCTCGAAGAACTTGGCGAACACGTCCGGCTTGTAGCGGTCGCTGGCCGGGTGCTGCTCCCAGATGAGCGGGTCGGACGCCACGGCGAACAGCGCGTCGAAGTCCTCCGCCCGCAGCGGCCGGAGTTCGACGAGGTCGCCAACGAGAGTGGGTTGAAGATTGAAGGGCATGGGAAGGAGTGAGTCGGAGGATTTGAACCGCCAAGACGCCAAGACCGCCAAGAAAACAAGACAGAAATCCCGCTCACTTTCCCTTCTTTTCCTTCATCTTGGCGGTCTTGGCGTCTTGGCGGTTCAAAATTCTTCAAACGCCCCCTCACCCCGCGGTCGGGGCGGCGAGGTCCAGGCTCAGGCGGGCGGCTTCGGCCTCGTCGGCGAACTTCCGCACGTCCTGCGTGATCCGCATGGAGCAGAACTTCGGCCCGCACATGGAGCAGAACTTGGCGCTCTTGAACACCTCCTGCGGGAGCGTCTCGTCGTGCATCCGGCGGGCCGTCTCGGGGTCCAGGCTGAGCGCGAACTGCTCGTTCCAGTCGAACTCGAACCGCGCCTTGCTGAGCGCGTCGTCGCGGTCGCGGACGCCCTTGCGGCCCCGCGCGATGTCCCCGGCGTGCGCGGCGATCTTGTACGCGATCACCCCTTGCCGCACGTCGTCCTTGTTCGGCAATCCGAGGTGTTCCTTGGGGGTGACGTAGCAGAGCATGGCCGCGCCCGCCTCCGCCGCCAGGGCCGCGCCGATGGCGCTGGTGATGTGGTCGTAGCCGGGCGCGACATCCGTGACGAGCGGCCCCAGCACATAGAACGGGGCCTCGTGGCACAGCTCCCGCTCCTTCTCGATGTTCATCTTCACGAGGTGCATGGGGATGTGTCCCGGCCCCTCGATCATCACTTGGCAGCCGTGCGCCCACGCCTTCTTCGTCAACTCGCCGAGGGTCGCCAGCTCGCCGAACTGGGCCGGGTCGTTGGCGTCGGCGAGGCAACCGGGCCGCAGGCCGTCGCCGAGGCTGAACGTCACGTCGTAGGCCTTCATGATCTCGCACAGTTCGTCGAAGTGCGTGTACCACGGGTTCTGCTGGTGGTGCGCGACCATCCACGCGGCCATCAGCGCCCCGCCGCGCGACACGATGCCGGTCACGCGGTCGCGGGTGAGCGGGACGTGTTCGAGGAGCACCCCGGCGTGGATGGTCATGTAGTCGACGCCCTGCTTGGCCTGGTGTTCCACCATGTCCAGCAGAATTTTGGCGGTGATGTCGCGGGGGTCCTTCACGTTCTGGATGATCTGGTAGACGGGCACCGTGCCGATGGGCACCGGGCTGGCGTCGATGAGGGCGCGGCGGATGCCGTCGATGTTGCCGCCGGTACTCAGGTCCATGACCGTGTCCGACCCGAGGTGGACGGCGGTGTGCAGCTTCTCCAACTCGTCTTCGACCTTACCGGTGACGGCCGAGTTGCCGATGTTCGCGTTGATCTTGCACTTGGACGCGACGCCGATGCACATCGGTTCGAGCTTGCCCTTCAGGTGCTCGACGTTGGCGGGGATGACCATGCGGCCGCGGGCGACTTCGCTCCGGATCAACTCCGGGTCGAGGTCCTCGCGGGTGGCGACGTACTGCATCTCCGGCGTGACGGTGCCGGCGCGGGCGGATTCGAGCTGAGTCATGGGAGTGCGGAACTCGGAAGGCGGAACGGCTGTTCCGCGTGGGACGTGCGCCTTCCGGATCGGCATGACCCGACCCGGTTCGAGGGTGTGTTCTCAGCCCGGCCGATCCGCGGCGGGCACCCCTGGCGATACCTGGAGTTGTAGACGCCGGGCACGACGCGGTCAACGGCGGCCGAGCCGAAGAGTGCGCCAGCCGGGGCGGTCCGATCCGGGATCACTTCGCCCCGACGCAGAACAGGTGCTTGGTGCCCTTCAACACCAATCGCCCCGCGCTGACGGCGGCGGACGCGGCGCTCGGCTCGCCGAGGTCGTTGACCGACAGGACTTCGCACTTCGGCCCGACCGCGACGACGAACGACTTGCCGGCACTGGCGAAGTAGAGGCGGTCCTTCGCGGCGACGGGGCTGGCCGACCCGGACACGCCCTCAAGCCGTTCCGAATGCACGACCTTACCCGTCTTCAACTCGACGCACCGCAGCGTGGAGGGGCTTTGCAGGCGGTACAGATGGTCGCCGACGATCACCGGCGAAGACAGCGCTTCGTTGATGTTGTTCAGCTTCCACTTCACGTTGGTGGCGGTGATGTCGCCCTTGCCGTCAGCGTCCACATAGACGCCCGACCCGCCGCGGCCGCTGTCGGTGTAGACGAAGCCGTTCGCGTACACCGGCGAGGTCACGTCGCCGGCCGTCTTCACCCACCACAGGCGGTCGCCGGTCTTCGGGTCGAGGCCTTGCAGCTCGCCCGCCGCGCCGATGAGCATCAGCGGCTTGCCGTCGTGTTCGGCGACCGTCGGCGTGGTGTGCGAGAACGGCGTGGTCCGCTTCCGCACCCACAGTTCCTTGCCGGTCGTCGGGTCGTAGGCGGTCAGCGTGCCCGCCTTGTTGTTGCGATCCGCGAGCAGGTACAGCCGGCCGTCGTGCAGCACCGGGCTGGAGGCGATGGCAACGTCGAAGTCCTTCCAGTCCGGGATTTCGTTCTGCCAGACGATCTTGCCGGCGAAGTCCAGGGCGGCGAGCGTGGACGAGCCGAACACGACGTACACCCGCTCGCCGTCGGTGCAGGGCGTCGGGGCGCAGTACCCGCCGCGCAGGTCGGTCAGCTTCCACGGCCCGGCCGGGACTTCGGCGTCCCACAGCTGCTTGCCGTCGGACAGTTGGAAGCAGGTGACGTGCTGTTCGGGGAACTCCTTCTGGTCCTTGCCCGCCGGCCAGAACGCGGTCGTGACGAACACCCGATCCGTCCAGATGATCGGGCTGGACTGGTTGTGGTCCGGCTTGCCTTTCGCGGTGGTGCCCGGCAGCGGCACCTTCCACCGCACGTTCTCGCCGGTCTTGCCGTCCCACTTGAGCGGCAGGTCGGCGTCGGTGGAAAGGCCCATGCCGGTCGGCCCGCGATACCGGGGCCAGTCCTCGGCGTGGGCCGCCGAAGCGACGAGGAGAACGGCGACTGTCCAATAGGCGGGAGAGGGCATGGCGGACCTCGGTGAGTTGCGGTTGCGTTGGGTGGGAACCCGACTGTACCGTCTCCGCTGGAGCGGGGCGCGCGATTTTCGCGGGCCGTCACTATTACTGAACCGTCCCGTTTACTCGCGCCTGAGACGCCGCGAATGCTCCTCCGCGACCCGGTCAGTTCGCTGTCCCACCTGTTCACCGCCGCGTGGGCGGTGCTGGCCACCGGCATCATGCTGCGGCTCGCCGGCGGCGGCTGGCGGCGACAGGTGCCCATCGCCATCTACGGCACGTCGATGGTCGTGCTGTACCTGGCCAGCGGCGTCTTCCACGCCCTGTTCTTCCAGGACAACGAGGAGCGGCTCTTTTACCAGAAACTGGACCAGACCGCGATCTACCTGCTCATCGCCGGCACCAACACGCCGATCGCGGCGTTCGTCCTGCGGGGCCGCTTCCGCGCCTGGATGCTCGGCATCCTGTGGGCGTTCGCGGCGGTGGGGGTGGGGTGCCAGTGGCTGCTGCCGAAGGCCCCGTATGCGGCCATCGTCGGCATCTGCATGGGCATGGGGTGGGCCGGGCTGATGCCGCTGCCGACGTACTACCGGGCGCTGGGCTGGCGGGCGATGAACTGGGTGTGGGCGGGGGCCGGGTTCTACACGCTGGGCAGCATCTGCGAACTGTGCGAGTGGCCCGTGCTGATGCCGGGGTGGGTCGGCTACCACGACTTCTTCCACTTCTGCATCTCGGCCGGCAGCATCGCCTTCTGCGGGTTCATCCTGCGGTACGTCATCAGCCACTCGCGGCCGGGCGACGTGCTGGTGGCGTGACGGGTGCGGGTGCGGCCGCGTCGGGCGGTCGCTTCGAGTCCCGTCGCGGCTACTCCTTGTCCGGTTTGGCGAACTTGGCGATTCGCCCTTTCGGGCCGACGGCCCAGCCGTGCCCCGTCGGGGTGAAGGCGACGGCGTTGGACTTCTCGGCGTCGAGCGGCTTCCAGGTCGCGCCGTCGTCCGCGGACGAATCCGATCCCGACGTGCCGACGGCGACCCAGCGGTCCTTCGCCCAGGCGACGGCCGAGCGGAACGGCAGCGGGTTCTTGACGGGCGTCCAGGTCTTGCCGCCGTCGGCGGTGACGGCCCCGGTCGCCGCCTTCGCGTCGGGCTTCTTGTAGTCGCCGCCGACGATCACGCCATGCTTGTCGTCCCGGAACGCGACGGAGAACGCGCCCGCCGACTCGATTCCCGCGAGCAGCGGCGTCTCGACGACGGCCCAGCTCTTCCCCCGATCCGCCGAGTGGAACAGCCGCGCCGCCTTCGCCCCGCCGGTGCAGAACCAGGCGTCCTTCTCGCCCCGCGCGATCAGGCAGGTGCCGCTGGCCGCGAACGCCCCTTCCTTGTCCAGGGCCGCCGGCCGGCTCTTCTCCGGCAGCGGCTTCCAGTTCGCCCCGCCGTCGTCGGTGGCGACCACCTGGAACCGGCCGTCCACGGGGTCGCCGAACGCCAGGCCGTTCTTCTCGTCCCAGAAGGCGAGGGCGTCGTAGAACCCCTTCGGGTCGGGGTTCTTGAACTGGAGCGTCCACTTCGCGCCGCCGTCCGTGGTCTTGTAAATGCGGGACGCCTCGCCGGGTCCGGCGCTGAGCAGGTAGGCGGTGGCGTCGCCGAACGCCTCGACATCGCGGAAGTCGAGCTTGTCGGCGTCGGGGACGGTCCCGACCGTCCAGTTCGCGCCGCCGTCGGTGGTGCGGCCGAAGGTGCCTTTCGTGCCGCTGACCCAGGCGACTTTCTCGCTCACCGCGGACACGCCTCGGAAGTCGGCGTCGGTCTTGATGGGTTGCGGCTGCCACTGGCCGGAGGCCACGGTTCCGCCGAGTCCGAGGAGGATGGCGGCGCGGAGGAGGTTCATGGGTGGTCCCATTCGGGTGTCGCACGTGTCCCGGAAGCGGGGGCGGGTGAGGGCCAATCCCCGGCAGTGCCAGAACGCATTGCCACGCCCGTTCCACCTCGCATCCGGCGCGCCCGGTCACTTCTTCCGCGGCCCGTCGAGTTTTGTGGCACGGAGGTACTCCTCGACCGTCAGGAAGCCGTCGGTGTTCAAATCCAGGGCGACGAACTCCTCCACCTTCTTGCCGGCCGTCCGCCACTCGTACAGGCTGAGCTGCACGTCCTTGTCGGCGTCCACGTCCGCCCACCACGCGGGCAGCTCCTTCGGCAGGTTGCCGTACCGCTGCACCGTCGGCCGCGGGTCGGGCTTCTCCTCGTCCTTCGCCGCCGGTTCGACGGTGCCCGACCGGATCGCCATCTCCGCCTTCATCTGCTCCTTGACGGACACCTTCTCCGCTTTCTTCTGCTCCTTGGCGGCCTTCTCCGCCATCCACCGGTCGGCCGTGTCCGGGTCGGCGGTGGCCAGCTTGATCGCCCACTTCTCGGCCTTCGCCCGCTCCTTGTCCGGCTTGTCGAAGTCGTCGCCCTTGTCCTTCTTCCCCTTCCCGCCTTTGCCGAAGTCCGAGCCGGGTTGGGCCACGGCCACGACGCCGAACGCCATCGCCGCGCCGACCAGGGCCGAGAGAGTGAGGCGACGCAGCATGACGGGACTCCGAACCGACGGGGAGCGATGGGAGGACTCGGGCAGGCGAGACCAATTTAACCGACGGCGGGGGCGAACGGATCGACGAAGTCGGATTTTTCATCCGCGATGAGGCGGCGATGAGAGCAGCGGGCGGGAAAATCCGGCCCCGATTCGGTGTCCGCGCCGGCCGCCCGTTCTACCATTGAGGAACGGGAGGCCCGATGCGAATCCTCGTCGTTTCCGACATCCACGGCAACCGCGCCGCCCTGGACGCGATCCGCGAACCGCACGACGTCTGCCTGTGCCTGGGCGACCTCGTCGAGTACGGCCCGGAGCCGGCCGCGTGCATCGACTGGGTCCGCACGCACGCCCACTTCACCGTCCGCGGCAACCACGACCACGGGGCCGCCCAGAACGTGGACGTGGTCGGCGTGTCCGGCTTCCGCTACCTGACCATGGCCACCCGCCAGGGCACCGTGCGGATGCTGTCCGAGACCGACCGCCGGTTCCTCATGGACCTGCCCCTGACCCGGATGGTGACGCTCGGCGGGCTGCGGTTCCTGCTCGTCCACGCCACCCCCCGCGACCCGCTGGAAGAGTACGTCGGCCCCGACCCGGAGGCGTGGGCCACCCGGCTGGCCGGCGTCCGCGCCGACTTCGTGCTGGTCGGCCACACGCACTACCAGTGGCTGGCCGAGGTCGGCAAAGTCATGCTGCTCAACCCCGGCACGGTCGGCCTGCCCCGCGACGGCAACCCCCGCGCCCGGTACGCCGTCATCGAGGACGGCGTGGCGACCCTGAAGGAGGTCGAGTACGACATCGAGGCGACGGTGGCGGCGCTCGACCGCAGCGGCTTCCCGCCGGAGGCCGTCCGGCAACTGGCCGCCGTGTACCGCGACGGCAAATACACCCACGCGGACGGGGACACCCACCCGACCGGCCGCACCGGCGGCGGCGAGCGGAACGGTCAAGTCGGGGAGGGTGTGTCGCAGGTTTCCGCCACCACCTCAGACCCCACCCCCCGGCCCCCTCCCCGTCCCGGAGAGGGGGTGTTCAAGGAGATCACGCGGCTGTCTTCTTAGCCCGACTCGCCGATGTCGGTGAAGGCCCCACCGATTCGGCGAACGAAACTCGCCGGGTGAGGTTCTTCCGCCGACCCCTGGCGGGGTGTTGCCGGCGGTCGGTTCGTGATAGGCTAACGATCCGCCGGTCGGTCCCGTTCCCCGTCGAGGTTCCGCCATGTCCGCCGACAAGAAGACCATCCTCATCGTGGACGACGACCGCGAGCTGTCCGACGGCCTGCGGCTGATGCTGGAGCGACAGGGGTACAAGGTGATCCAGGCGAGCGACGGGGTGCAGGGCAAGACGGCCATCTACAACCAGCGGCCGGACCTGGTCATCCTCGACATGATGATGCCCCGCATGGGCGGCTACCCGGTGCTGGAACACTTCAAGGGCAAGGCCGACGCCCCCCCGATCATCATGATCACGGCCAACGAGGGGAGTCGGCACAAGGCCTACGCCGAATACCTCGGCGTCATCGACTACCTGCGAAAGCCGTTCGCCACCGAGAAGCTGATGGAGGCGGTGCAGCGGGCGTTCGCCGCCCCGACCCCGCCGGCCGAACCGCCGCCGGCCACCCCCGAGGCGTGAGCCGGTCAGTTCGCCCGCTTGACGAGCCGCGACCGCCAGGGA
>JAYUFU010000012.1:0-8458 GCA_043738505.1 Fimbriiglobus sp.
AGTCCCGGAGGGACGACAGACTCTGCCGCCGCTCCGCGGCTCACAGGTTTTACTCACGAACCAGGGGTTCCGCTCCACCCCTGGCTAACAACTCCCGCACCGCCGGTGCGAAGAATCCAGCGAAGACGCGCCGCATCACTCCCACAGGTATCGCGGATCGTACTCGACTTGGTGCTTGTCGAGGAACGACACGAACTCCTCCTGGAAGGTCATTCGGCGGTGATGGCTCTCCTGGTTCTCGATGTACGCCCGGACCTCGTCCAGCCCAGACCGACTCACGGCGAACGCGGCGTAGCCCGTTTGCCACGCGAAGTCCTGGTGCTGCGGAAACGTCTCGTGGACCCACTTGGGCGAACACGCCTTCACGTCGCGGAGGACATCGGCAATGGATCGAGTTGCTCCGAGACGGACCAGCAAATGGACGTGATCCGGCATCCCGCCGGCGACCAGCAATTGCCCGCCGAGGCCGCGCACCGTGCCGCCCATGTAATCGAACAAGCGCGGGGCGAGGTCTGGGTCCACCTATGGCTTTCGGTGCTTGGTGCTGAAGATGACGTGGTAGTGCATGCAGAGGTACGACGACGGCATCGCGGCTCCCCACTGTCGCCCCTTCGGGGCCGGGTGATTTTGGTCGGCGACCAGGGGTTCCGCTGCGCTCCACCCCTGGCTAACGACTGCCGCACCGCCGGTGCGAAGGCGATTCGCAACGACCCACGGCCCTTGCGGGTCGGGTTCGCCAACAGCCTTCACTCCACCTCGAAGATGGCCTCGATCTCGACGGCGATGTTCCCCGGCAGCGAGTTCGTGCCCATCGCGCTGCGGGCACCGACGCCGTCGTCGCCGAACACGTCCTTCATCAACTCCGAGTAGCCGTTCACCACCTTCGGCTGGTCGCCGAAGTCGTCGGTGCAGTTCACCAGGGCCAGCGTCTTGACGAGCCGCTTCACCTTCTTGAGTTCGCCGAGGGTGTCGATGAGCGTGGCCAGGATCGCCAGCCCGACCTGCCGGGCGGCGTCCTTCCCCTGGTCCAGCGTCAAGTCCTTGCCGACCTTGCCGAGGATGAGCGTCTTGTCCGGCTTCAGCGGGCCGTGCCCGGAGACGAACAGCAGGTTGCCGACCTTCACCGCCGGCTTGTACACCGCGACGGGTTTCGGGGCCGGGGGCAGCGTCAGGTGCAGTTCCTGAATCCGCTTGTCGGGGTCGTTCGCCATTGTAGGGTCACTCTGAAGTGGGTGAAGGAAGAAAGAACTAACCACAGAGACACAGGGACACAGAGAAGACAGGAGAAATCAGGCTTTCAAAACTCCTCCTCCCTCTTCTTGTCCTCTCTGTGCCTCTGTGTCTCTGTGGTTAGTCCGCATTCTTTCAGCGATCAACACCGGCACTTCGCCGCGTAGTCGTCGTTCACGGTCAGGCCGAGGCCGGGGTCGGCGGAGGCCAGGAGCTGGTTGTTCTGGAACTTCGGCCCGCCGGCGAACAAGTCGGCGAACCAGTCCACGTATTCGCACATGCGGCCGTAGACGGTCGCGGCCCCGAGTTGCGTGCCGATCTCCGGCAGGCGAACCGGGTAAATGGCGATCTGCCGAAGCTCGGCGGCGGCGGCCACCTTGCGGGCCGGCGTGATGCCACCCAATCGCAACGGGTCGATGCGGATCGCCGACACACCGCCGGCGTCCAGCACGCGGAGGAAATCGGCGGGGCGGTCCAACTGAGCGCCGACTGACACGCCGGCATCGAGCCGGTTGATGAGCCGTTGCAGGTCGTGGGCTTCGCCGGGTCGGAGCGGGTCGCAGAAGCCATCCAGGCCGAACTCGTCGGTGCCGGTGACGCCCAACCACACGGCCGAGGAGAAGTCCAGCCGCCCGCCGGCATTGATCTCGAACCAGGCTCCGTCGGGGATGCCGTCGCGGAGTTGCCGGAGGCGGTCGGCGTCCAATTCCGGGTCGTCGCAGCCGACTTCGATCTGGATGCCGGCCGCGCCTGCATCCAGCGCGGCCACCGACTCCTTGATGGCTTGCTTCGACCCCAGCACCGCCGTCGCCGTGTCGCTAACGACCGCCTTCAGCGCCCGCCGGTAGCCGCCGAGCAGGTGATGCACCGGCAGCCCGGACGCTTTCCCCTTCAAATCCCAGAGGGCGAAATCGACCGCCGCGTAGGCCCGTGCCGCCAGCCCCGCAAAGCCGATGCCGTCCAGATGCGCCGACGCCCGAAGGAAGTGCGCCTCCACGTCGAACGGGTTCGCCCCGACGACCACGTCCGCGATGACGGTGTCGATGAGCGACCGCACCGCCACCGCCCCGCCGCCGAGGGTGTAGGCGAACCCCAGCCCCGTGTGCGGGCCGTCGGTGACGGCGCGGACCAGCACCACCTCGACCGTGCTGGCCGGGCGGGGTTCCTGGATGGCGGTCAGCGCCACCGGCCGCCGCAGGGGGACGCGGAGCAGGTCGGTCTCGATGCGGAGCAACTTCATGGAGGATGAGTGTACGCAGGCGGCCCCGCCCCGCCAGACTCGCCGCGGGTACCTTCTGTTCCGTGCGTACCGGACGGTCTAGAATAACGGGACGCATTCGCGCCGCCCGGCGGGTTGAGCCGGCCGCACCGGTCGCCTAGCCTAAACCAGGAACACCCGTCCGCCCACCCCTTCCCCGAGGCTCGCCGTGGCCCTCACCGACGTGGATGCCGACCTGCTCAAGCGGTGCCTGAGCAAGCAGCCGGGGTCGTGGAACGACTTCGTGGACCGCTACCTCAGCCTGATCTACCACGCCATCCACTTCAGCGCGCACCTCCGCAGCGCGAAGCTGTCGCCGGAGGACGTGGAGGACATCGCCGCCGAGGTGCTGGTGCAACTGGTGGCCGACAACTCCAAGGCGCTCCGCGAGTTCAAGGGCGAGGCCAGCCTGTCCACCTACCTGACGGTCATCGCCCGGCGGATCTGCGTCCACGAGCTGACCCGCCGGCAGGCGGTGCGGGACGAAATCCGCAAGGGCGTCACCCGCGCGCCCGACGAGGAGACGGACGACAGCGCCGCCGCCGCCAAGGGCATGGAGAAGCTGGACGAGGTGGACGCCCTGCTCCGCCGACTGTCCGGCAAGCAGCGGGAGATCGTCCGGCTGTACTACCTGGAGAGCCGCACCTACGAGGAAATCAGCACCGAGCTGAACGTGCCGGTGAACACCATCGGCTCGATCCTCACCCGCGCGCGGGCGAAGCTGCGGGAGCTGTCCAAGTCGAACGTGGACCTGCCGGCCTACGTCCCGCCGCCGAAGAAGGTGAAGAAGGCCAAGCCGCCCACCGACGCCGCGAAGTGAAACCCCCGGAGGGAAGCCGATGATGACGCTGGAAGGCACCATTCGGAACGGCGTGATCGTGCCGGACGGCGGCACTCCGTTGCCCGACGGGATGCGCGTCCGCTACGAACTGCTTGCGGACGACGAGGGCGACGACGACTTCGGCCCGCCGCCGCCCACCGAGACCCGTGAGGAGTTTCTCGCCAGCCTCCGCGAATCCGTCGCCGACGCGCGGGCGGGGGTCGGTGGTATCGAGGCGCGGACGTTCTTGAAACAGCTCGCTTTTAAGCACGGACTCCCCCTCCTTCCGGGGGAATGACCGTGGCCTTTCAAGTTCTGTTTCTTCGTCGCGCCCAGCACGACATCGAAGAGGGTGTCGTGTTCCGCGCATCTCGCAGCGCGGCGAGAGCGACGCAGTGGCGGATCGCACTCGTGACGAACGCGACGGGGGCCTTGGAGGACGACCCGCACCGATACCCGGCGGCCGACGAAGCGGCCGACTTGGAACTCGACCTCCGGGAACTGCTGTTCGGTCGCGGGCGGAACGTCTACCGAGTCCTGTTCACCATCAACGGCGAAACAGTCTTCGTCCACCGCGTCCGCCACGCCGCGCAGGACCGACTGGACGCCGATGACATTTGAAATCCTGGGGTGAAATGATGCTTCGATCCGCGCACCTCCTGGGGGTTCCGGCGAGCCTGTTGCAACTCACGAACTTCTACGCCGAAGGCATCGGGCGTGTGATGTCGCCGGGGGCCAAGCTAGGCCAGCCGGCCGTGGTCCTGAAGAAGTTCACCCCGCCGCCGAAGTAAAGCCCCTCGCGTTTTCCGCGACGCGCCCGGCCCTCGGTGGGGAATATCCTGTCGAGAGCCACCCGCACTCCCGGCGCGCGATGCCCGCACTCCTGCCGCTTCCGATCCTCCGTCCCGCCGCCACGGACGCCGACCTGCTCGGCCGGTTCGTCCGCGACCGCGACGAGGCCGCGTTCGCCGAGCTGGTCCGCCGGTTCGGGCCGCTGGTCCTCGGCGTCTGTCGGCGGGTCGTCCCGGACGCGCACCTCGCCGAGGACGCCTTCCAGGCGGCGTTCGTGGTGCTGGCGCGGAAGGCGAGCGAAGTCCGGCCCGCCACCCTGCCCCACTGGCTGTACGGCGTGGCGCGGAAGGTGGCACTGAGGGCACGCACCATGGCCGGCCGACGGGCGAAGCGCGAGACCCTCACCGCCGCACCGCCGGAGGTCGCCGCGCTGCCGCCCGAACCCGACGACACCGCCGCGCTGGACGCCGCCATCGCCGACTTGCCGGCGGTCTACCGCGAAGCCGTGATCCTGTGCGAGTTGTCGGGCGTCTCCCGAACCGACGCGGCGACGCGGCTGGGAATCGCCGAAGGCACGCTCAGCAGTCGGCTGGCGAAGGCCCGGAAGCTGCTCGCGGCGGCGCTGTCCCGGAAGGGCATTGGCCTCCCCGCCGTACTCGCCGTCGCCATTCCCCCGGCCCTGTTCGGCGCGACGGTGCGGGCCGCCACGGACCACGCCCCGGCCGCCGTGTCCGCCCTCGCCGACGGAGTGACCCGACTCATGCTGCTGTCCAAACTGAAACGGCCCGCGCTCGCGGGGCTGGTCACGCTCGTCGCCGTGGGGTGGCTCGCGATCCGCCTTTCGCAACCGGAGCCGGCCGTCGCCGCCGAACCGAAGGATGCCGCCGACGCGGGCATCCTCTGGATGCTGCACGCCGGAGCCGGGGAACTGATCGGGCACACGCCGGACGGAAAAAAGGTTCGCACGGTGAAGCTGGCCGCCGGAGTCATCGACGACGGGATCTTCCTCGGCATCAGCCGCGACGGTCGGTACGCGATCCTCGCCGCCGCGAAGGGTGTGGTTCCAGCCGGCCGGGAAGCGGGAGTGACGGCACTCAAGGGCGGCAAACTCACGATCCACCTCCGCCCGCTGTTCGACGGCGACACGCCGGCCGAGACCGGCATCCCGGTGGACCACCGAACAACCGTGGTCCGCGGCCACGACGGCCAGACGCTGTTCGTCACTCGGCCGCTCGGCGACCGCGTCCCGACCCCCGACGAGATGCCCAAGCTGTCCGACTTCGGCAGTTCGTCCGTCACCCGCGACACGACAGCCTACGACCTGACGACGCTGAAGGGGGTCAAACTGCCGCTGCTGCCAGACTCCTTCCGCCGCGTAGAACAGTGCCCGAACGGCGACTGGGTTCTCGAAGTGGTCGATCCGGGCTACACCACCGCGGGCATCGACTCCGAATACTACCTGCTCGTGAAGGGGGAAACGAAACCGAAGCGAGTTACGAAGGATATGTGCCAGCGCGGCTACTGCGCCGCCTCGTCCGACAGTTCGAGGCTACTCGTGAGCCGGATGGATCCTCACGCGACGGGGGTAAACGCATCCTACAACACCCTGCACGTGATCGACGTTCGCACCGGGAAGGTCAAGCGGATCGACGCCGACGAGAAGACGCTGTGGTGCCGCGGATTCTGGTCGCCCGACGGGAAGCAGATCGCGTACCAGCGGCAGGACTACGAGAGGATTCAGGTGAACCCGAAGGGGTCTCGCCGCGAAGGCGTCGCCGGCGCGCTCATCGTGTGCGACCCGGACGGCCGGAACCCGAAAACGGTCCTGACCGTAGACTCGCCGAACGGCTTGCTCGGGATCGCCTTACCACAACTGATCGGCTGGTTCCCGTCGCGGCCACTGGCGAAGGCGAATGCGCCGGTGCCGAAGGCGGCGAAAGACCCCGGCATCGTCTGGCTGTACCACGCCCAAACCGGCCGACTGCTCGCGTACCGGCCGAACGGCGACCTCGTGAAGGACGCCAAACTGCCCTTCCAGCACCGCTTCCTCGGCCTCACCCCGGACGGCACGAAGTACGTCTACGCCGAGAAGGGGATCAGGATCGAACCCGACGGTGCGACCGGCGACGTGCCGGACCGGTTGCACCTCCGCGGCATCGAGGACGGTTCCAAACCGGTCGATCTCGGCGTGGACATCCGGTCGAACTGGGCCTGGAACCCGCTGTCGTGGTCGCCGGACGGGACGGAGTTCTTCGTCAACCGGACCAGTGGCGGCTTCGGCGGCAACGGCTTCACCACGCCGGCGAAACACGCCGTGACGAGGTACACCGCCGCCGGCAAGGAGCTGGGTGCGGAGGAGTTCACCGAGCAGGAGCCGGTCGGCTGGTGGCCGGACGGGAAATCGCTGCTGCTGCTGGACACGGCCCAGAACGCCGGAGCCGGGAGGCGGAATGTCAAGTTGCTGAGGCACGAACTCGCCACCGGCAAGCAGTCGGGCATCTGGTCGATTTCGGCACCGGTGACCCCGCTCCTCTCGCCGGACGGTTCCTCCGTCCTTTGGTTCGGCACCTCGTCGGCCGGCGACGGCTCGAACGGGGCGATCTTTCGGCACGACCTGAAGGCCAAGACGACGACCGAGATCGTCACGCACGAGAAGCCGACGCACATCGACGGGCGGTGGTCGTTCGACGGCAAGCGCATCGCGTACGGGTGGTGTCAGGTGGATCCGACGAAACCCATGCCGCTCGACGGCCCGTGGCAGGTCGTGGTGTGCGACACCGACGGCAAGAACGCCGTCGCCCTCCGCACCGACAAGGAAAGCCCCGGCACCGTCGTCGCCGGACGCCGACCCCGCCGGCGCTGAAGGACGCCAGGCCGCTCCCGAAAGCGAAGTGACAGCCGGCTGTCACTTCGTCCCGATGCAGACCACGCAGGTTCCCTTGCGTGCGTGCGGCCCCTCGAAGTTGGCGGTGGCGACGAACAGCTTGCCGTCCGCCACAACCACCCCGCCGTACACCATGCCAGGCAGCTTCACCGCCGCATCGGTGCCCAGGTCGAGCTTCCACTTCGGCACGCCGTCCTTCAAGTTCAGCGCGTGAACCACGCCGTTCAGGTCGGCAGCGTACACCACCCCGCCCGCCACCGCCGGGGGTGCGAAGAAGCCGGCCTTCGCGTCGAAAATCCACTTGCGGTCGCCGTCGGCGAGGGCATATGCCCGCACCTTGCCGTCGGTCGCGGTGACGACCGCCAGCCCGTCCGCGATGGCCGCACAGGACACCACGCCACCGGGTACGTCCTTCCGCCACTTCACCTTGCCGGTGTTCAGGTCGAGTGCGGTGAGTTCCCCCTTCGCCCCTTTCAACTCGTTCACATACAGCCCGACCGAACTGCCGCCGACGATCACCGTGTCGCCGCTGACGCTGGCCCCGCCCCACGGGTTGTACGTCAGCTTCTCGCTCCACACCTTGTCGCCGGTCTTCGCGTCCAGGCAATAGAGTGCCCGCTCGCCGGCCTTCTCCTTGTCGAGGAAGCTGGTGCCGACCAGCACTTTCCCGGCGACGACGTTCACCGCCGCATCGACGTGCCACTTTTTTTCCCCAGTCTGCCACACCTTCTTCGGCGACGGCTTCAGCAACTGGTCCTCGGTCGGCGGGACGGCGAAGTCCGGATCCTTCTTCTTCTGCTCCTCGAACTTGGCGAGCAGGTCTTTCCACTTCGCCTCTTGCATCTTCGCCACTTCCCCGGCGGTCACGTCCTTGCCGTCGAGCGTGGCCTTGTCCAGTTCGACGCACACCACGCCGGCCGCACCGCCGCCCATGTACACGCGGCCGTCGGCCACGGTCGGGGTGCCTTCCATGTGAATCAGGTCGCCGGGCATCGGCAGTTGCCACACGGGTCGGCCGGTGTCGGCGGTGAGGCAGTGCAGCGCGCCGCCCGGATCGGTGTGCAGCCCGTCGCCGAACAGCACGAACGGGCCGCTGACGGCCGGCGAAGACACCGTGGCGAACCGCAGGTACGGGGCCGACCGCGCCCACACCGCCTTGCCGTCGTCCTTCGCGGGGAACAATGACACCATCGGTCGGTTGAACGCGCCGAACGCGGACAGCAGCAAGCCTTCGCCGCTCGGCACCGGGGACGCGACGAAGTGGTCTTCGGACTTCCGCGCCCACACCACAGCGGGCGCGGCCGGGCCGGCCTTGCCGTCGGTGTTGCCGGTGCGGGCCGGGTTGCCGCGATACGTCGCCCACGCGGCCGGATCGGCGGCGGACGCGGTGGAGGCGAGGATGAGGAAAGCGAAGGCAGAACGCATGAGGAGAATCCGGAGGGAGGAACCGTTCAAGAAGAGGAACACGGATGAC
>JAYUFU010000013.1:0-2754 GCA_043738505.1 Fimbriiglobus sp.
GTTGGCCCCTTGCTGGCGCGGCGGGCTAACAAGACCCTCCCCTCCCTTCCAACTCCGCGATCTTCGCCCGCACGTCGGCCGGCAGGTCGGCCTTGCCCCCGTTCCGGTAGTCCACGCACACCATCACCGCCTCGCCGTCGGCGGCCACGGCGTCGTGCGCGGCGCTGACCAGGACGTGAGCGAACGTCACCCGGTCGGCCTCCACCTTCGTCACCCGCGCGCCGACGAGCAGCCGGTCGGGGTATTTCAGCGGCTTGCGGAAGGTGCCGGCGGTACTCTTCACGATGGGCCCGAGGCCGGTCGTTTCCATCGCCGCGAACCACCCGATTCGGGTCATGTACTCGATGCGGGCGTTCTGGAAGTAGCGAAAGAAGACGATGTTGGAGACGTGGGCGAAGGCGTCCATGTCGCCCCACGCCACGTCCTCGGCGACGACGACGGGGAACGCGGCCAGCGCGGGGTGGGTCATGGGGTGGCTCGGTCACTCGTCCGCGTGCGGGGGGAGTTCGACGAGGCGGAAGATCTGGTCGCGGATGGACTGGCCGCAGGCGGAACACTTCATGGCCCGTTCCAGTGGGATGCCGCAGCCGGGGCAGAACCACTGGGCCAGCTTGCGGCCCACCACGACGCCCTCCGGGCGCGGCTTCCGCACGGGGAACCGCTCGGCGAACACGTCGTGCAGGTGCGGGGTGAGTGTCATCCCGCCGGACGCGCAGGCGTACACGCCGTCGGTCAGCGTCATTTCCCGGCCGCAGTGCAGGCAGTACATCGGCATTCCCCTCAACGCGCCTCGGAAGCCCGTCGCGCCAGGACGACCGCACCGGCGGCCGGCTCCGTCACCACCCGCACCGGCCCCGGTGACACCCCGCTGTCGGCGAGGGCGGCCAGGAACCGCTCGCGGAATCGCCCGCTCTTGGTCAGCACCCCGCCGGCCACCGCCACCGGCAGCCCGGCCGTCGGCAGGCCGTTTTCGATCACCGCCCGCGCCGCCGTCCGCGCCAGCTCCGTCGCCTGCTCGGTCACGATGGCCTCGGCCGTCGCGTCCCCGTCGGCGGCCGCCGCGAACACCACGGGAGCCAGACCGGCGATGGCCGACCGGTCCCACGCCCCGCGGTACACCGAGTAAATGAACTCCGGCGCGCCGGTCAGGTTCATCGCCGTCACGAACCGCTCGACCAGCAGCGTCGGCGGCGTCACCCCGTCGAAGCTCCGGCAGGCGGCCCGCAGCGCGGTCAGGGCGATGGAGTAGGCGCTCCCCTCGTCGCCCAGCAGGTGGCCCCACCCGCCGCACCGCCCGACCGCGCCGGCGAGTGTTTTCACAAACGCGATGCTACCCGTTCCGGCGATGACGGCCAGTCCCCACCCGTCCGGAGTTCCGGCGGCGAGCAGCAGCGTGGCGTCGTTCGCCACCGTCACCGTGTCGGCCAAACCCACCCGCGCGGCCCACTCGTGGATCACGTCCAGCCCTTCCTTGCGGTCCACCCCGGCCAACCCGAGGCAGGCGGACGCGACGGTCGCGCGGGTCCGCTTCGCGGCGGCAAAGGCCCGGTCGATGCTCTCGTCCAGCGCGGCCAACCCCGCCACGACACCCACGGACTGGATGTTCGACGGCCCGGCGTCGCCCCGGCCGATCACCGCCCCGGTCGCGCGGTCGGCCAGCAGGCATTGCGTGGTCGTGCCGCCGCCGTCGATGCCGAGGACGAGGTCTTGTCTGTTTGCTGGTCCCCCTCTCCCCTGGGGGAGGGGGACCAGAGATTCCTTCACCCGCCCGCCGTTCGCCTTCAACAACCCCCGCGCCTCGTCCGGCGACACCTTCGCCAACTTCGCCACCAGTGCCGTCTTCACTTCGCCGTTGCACGCGGTCAGCAACTCCCCCGCCGCCGCCTCGTCCAGCCCGGTCAGCACGCGGACGATGCGATTCGCCCGCGCCACCAGCTTCGTGTTCGTCGCCTTCACGTCGATCATCAGGTTGCCGAACACCTTGCCGAGCCGGACCATCGCCCCGGTGCTGACCATGTTCAGCACCAACTTGGTCGCGGTGCCGGCCTTCAGGCGGGTCGAACCGGTGAGGACTTCCGGCCCGACCACCGGCACGATGGCGATGTCGGCGAGCGCTTCCACCGGCGAACCGGGGTTGCACGCGAACGCCAGTGACAGGGCGTTGACACTCTTCGCGTACCGGAGCGCGCCCAGCACGTACGGCGTCCGCCCGCTGGTGGCGATGCCGAACACCGCGTCCGCCGCCGTCAGCTTCAGGGCTTCGAGGTCGGCCTTGCCGAGTTCCTCGGAGTCCTCGGCCCCTTCCACCGCGCGGAACATGGCGGCGGGGCCGCCGGCGATCAGGCCGACGATCTGCTCCGGCGTCGTCTGGAACGTCGGCGGGCACTCGGTCGCGTCCAGCACCCCCAGCCGGCCGGACGTGCCCGCGCCCAGGTAGATGAGCCGGCCGCCACGCGCTAGCCGCTCGGCGACGGCGTCGATGGCGGCCGCGATCTTGTCCGTCTGCGTGCGGACGGCCGCCGCGATGCCGGCGTCCTCGGCCGTCATCAGCTCGACGAGTTCGGCGGACGACAGGTCATCCAGCCGGGCGGACGCCGGGTTGCGGCTCTCGGTCGGCAGGTGTTGGAGCGGGTCCATGCGGCGGGGCCGGGGCGAGGCGGGCGGCGAGCAGGGCGACGAGGACGGTCGTGCCCGCGCCGACGGGCGCGAACCACGGCCATGCCAATATAGGCGCGCCGAACTGCGCGGGCAGCC
>JAYUFU010000014.1:0-8436 GCA_043738505.1 Fimbriiglobus sp.
CCAAGAGCAACGGCAGCAAGCCGTGGTCGAAGGTGAGTCCGTCGCTGTGGGTGACCGGCAACACCTACGTTCTGAAGTCGAACCGGAGCAACGGGGTGATGGTGGTGGACCCGTGGGCGACGCCGAACAAGGCCGACCCGGACGGGACGCGGAGTTTCAAGCAGATCGCGGCGCTGCGGGCGGCCGAGAGGTTGGGGCCGGTGGAAGTGGTCACGTTTTCCCACGCGCATTACGACCACTTCGACGGCGTGTACGCGCTGCCCGTGAAGGGGGAGTACAAGGTGTGGGGGCTGGACCTCGTGGCGCAGCCGCTCGAAGCGCCGTTCCGCTACCGCGCGCCGTTCCTGGACGAGCGGCCGATCCGCTTCGACCGCACGTTCAAGGACGGCGAGACGGTGGCGTGGCAGGAGTACGAGTTCAAGTTCCACCACTTCCCCGGCCAGTCGTACTTCACCGCCGCGCTGGAAGTCGCCATCGACGGCAAGCGGTGCCTGTTCACGGCCGACAACTTCTTCCACCAGAAGATGTTCAGCGGGTCCGGCGGGTGGATGGGGATGAACCGGAGTTCGCCGCTCATGTACGCCGAGAGCGCGAAGAAGGTGCTGGCCATCAACCCCGAATGGATCCTGGCCGAACACGGCGGGCCATTCGTGTATCACCCGGAGGACTTCCGCCGGCGGGTGGCGTGGGGCGAGGCGGCGGCGAAGGCGTGCGACGCGCTGTGCGTGACCGGCGACCACCGGCTCGACTGGAACCCGCACTCGGTGAGCGTGTCGCCGATCCTGGTGAAGGCGAAGCCGGGCGAGGAAATCTGCTGCGAGTTATCCGTCGCCGGCTTCCCGCACGCAGTGGACGTGGAGTTCAAGACCGCGTGGGACGGCGAGAAGACGTTCCACTACGAGGCGCGGCCGAACTCGGCCGGGTCGAAGTCGTTCCCGAAGCTGCGTGTGCCGGCCGACGCGAAACCGGGGCGGCACGTCATCCCCGTCACCGCGCGCGGCCCGCTCGGCGAGTTCGCCGACCCGTTTCTCGCGGTGGACGTGGAATAACGGAGCCGGAAGTTTGAGCGACGGTCGGGCTGGCGGGCGGAAGCCCTCTGCGGCCGAACCAGGCAATACAGCAGACGGCGGGGTATGATTCGCTTCTGGATAAAACAGCTCAACGGTGCCCCGCCCGTGCTATCCGGTGCTCGACTGGGCCCGTTCGGAGTCTGAGACTAACGGAGTGTAGCCTGTGTACGAGCCAACCTGCGCCCAACGTGAGAACCACAGGAAATGCGATGGTGGCGATGAGGCCAAACGCGACGCTGCCACCTCCGATGGCTGCAAGGCCGGTGCTGATGCCGACCGCGCTCAGACCGGGAACACCAGCCGCCGCCACGACACCGACAGAACCCGCACTGCCCAGGACCGCACCGCCGACGCTCGCAGCACGCCCCGCACAACGAGCACCGCGCTCAGCCTCGGGAAGTGCCTCGTCGTCGTTGAAGATGGCTCGCACTACCAAGACCGATACCACGGTCGGGGCAGTTACCGCAAGCACCAGACCAGTTGCCGGTCCGCCGCCGATCGCGCCCAGCCCTGCGATTGTGCCTCTGCTGCACAAGCCGGGAACAGGGCCGGCAGCGGAAACGATTCTGACGACACGCTCGATGCTAGCGCCAATGTTGCAGATGCCAAGTACCGTTGCCGATACATCTCTCACCTGTTTCGACTGATGCTTGTCGGTCTTGCACCGCGTTGCGAAGTGTTCACAGTTGTTGCCGACGACGGAGTACCCATCCTCGCCGATGCGGTCCAACGCTCGCTGCACCACTGTTTCGGAATCGAAACACGTCCCGTATTCCCGGACCTTCAACTGGGTGAGATCGCCGAACTCCTCGATCGGAGTCCGGCGGATTTCGGATTCCGATTTGCGCCCAGACTTGTTGAACGGGTGTTTCTTGCCAGGGATGCCGCTCGACCAGTGGACAACTGTCCCATCGCCGATGTCGATGCCGTGGTGCGTAAATGGACCGCACAACGGCACGATGATGTGATCGCCTTTCGCCATCGCTCGCCCTCCATGCCGCACAACGATCAAGCTCACCCGGCGCAGAGTTGTGCAGAATGAGCCGGAGACAACGCATGGGAGGTCATGGGGAGCGCCGTGTTAGGCCCGTTGACCGATCCACGACACACATCTTGATTACCAACTACCACTCACACGGACAGGCACACATACCACCTGCCCGACGAAGAATCGCTCCACCTCGGCGGACAAGCACACCAACCACTCACCCGGATTGGCGGCTAGACTTGCGAGGTAGTGCCGGCGGAACTACTTGCGTACCTCGACGCTGGCCGACCCGCCAATCCCGTCGGTCGCATGGACCGAGATGAGGGGTCCAAGGCCGCCCGCCTTCCCTTCGATCTCCGTCACCTTGCCGCCCTGCCCGACCTCCCGCCCAGGGCCAACGCATCTAAATCGCCGGGTTTTCGATGTTTTTCAGGACCGATCCGGATTTCGATCTGGGAATTCAAGGCTCGACTCACCCGCGCCTTGAAAAAACAGCGGTTTTCCCGGCAATTTAGATGCGCTGGCCCTGCCTCCCGCCTGACCGACCCATCCGGCAGCGTCGTCTCCGTCACCGGCCCCTCGGTGGACTTGTACCTCGCCTCGCAACCGGCCAGCCCACCAATCGCCAGGAGTACCAGCACTTTCATCTTCATGCACCCCTCGCCGTTACGGCCGCCTGGTGGTCGGAACGACCAAATAGCGGATTCTTCAGCCGAATGGCCGGAGTAACTACCGGCAGTATCGCCGCCGAGTTCTGGTCGGTCAAGCGAAAAATCCGGCTCACCCGAAGAACGCCGACACCGCGACGTGGAAGTCCCGGAGGAGGTCGAGACCCTTGGGGGACGACGAACGTAGCGGGCGGGAACGGCCACGTGTCACCGGAGCGGCCGAACGTGGCAGCGCATCTGGAGGCGCTTCGATCGCGGCCAAAGCCGCATCCGCACGGCACTCCGGGGACGCGGTCCACCGCCCGAAGGCCCGTCCGGAACCGCCCGCCGACCCGACGCCGCCCACGTCCTCGCCCACCTCCACGCCACCTTCCCCCACGCCGATTGTCCCTTCGCCGCCTTCCAGCAGGCGACCCGATCCTTCGTCCTGTGAGCCGTTGCCGACAGGCCGGTGTCACCGAATTCCCAGCGCACCTCGGCGGCGTCGGCCGCGTCGAATCCCACGAAAGTCCGCGACCACGCGAGCTGCCGCCCTGACCTTCCTCGATGAGGACGGCCACCCGCGCCAGTTCACGTGGCGCACCATCCAGACCTGGTTCTACCGGTACAAGAACCGCGGCATCACCGGCGTGACGCCGCAACCCCGCCGCGACAAGGGACAGGTCCGCAAGGCCACCCCCGAGGAGTTGCTCGAAGCCCTCAACGCCGCCGAACCGCACTTCCACACCGAGCGGATCAACAAGCGGGCGATCTATCGCTTCTGCGTCGAGAACGGTCTGCTCGACCCGGCGCGCATCGCCCAGACCACCTTCTGCCGCTTCATCCGCGAGTACGAACTGCTCGCCCCCGACGGCACCGACGCCAAGAAGCGCCTGGCGTTCAGCATGAAGTACGCCAACCAGCTGTGGCAGGCGGACACCCTGTTCGGGCCCTACTGCGACACCGGACTGTCACCCGGCTCGCGCAAGCCGGCCAAGCTCATCGCCTTCCTCGACGACGCCAGCCGGGTTCTGTGCCACGGCGAGTTCTCCTTCGAGGAGAACGTCGACACGATGGTGCGGGCCCTCCGCGCCGCCTTCTACAAACGCGGCGTGCCCGAGCAACTGCTCGTCGACGACGGCTCGATCTACTGCTCGCAGGAGATCACGCTGATCTGCGCCCGCGTCGGCTGCCTGCTGCGGCACGCCGCCGTCCGCGACGCCGCCGCCAAGGGGAAGATCGAACGCTTCTTCCGCCGCGTCCGCGACCAGTTCCTCGTCCGCAAACTCGACCTATCGTCGCTCGACGCGCCGAATCGCCGGCCAACGCCTGGGCGTCGCCCGCCTCCTCGACGCCGTCGCCAACGGCCTTCTTCGCCGAAAGGAGCACGCGTGATCCGCTCGTACTTCGGACTGACCCGCGACCCCTTCGACCTCCGCGAGATCGAACTGCTGCCGCTGCAACAGGAGTTTCACGACACGCTCAAGGTCCACTGCCAGCAGGGCGGACTGTGCCTCGTGCTCGGCGTCCCCGGCACCGGCAAGTCCGTCATCAAGCAGGCCCTCCAGCGGTTGCCCGAGAACCGGCACCTGGTCGCCACCGTCGCGCGGACGCTGCACACCTACACGAACACCGTCAAGATCCTGTGCGACGCCTTCCGCATCGAGTTCGAGAGCTGCGCGTTCAGGTGCGAACGCAAACTCATCGAGCAAGCCTTCAGCCTCAACCACGCGGGGAAATCGCCGACCACCATTCTCGACGACGCCCACTTGATGGACCTGGCCAACCTGCGCAAGCTGCGGCTGCTCTTCGAGGACTTTCCCAAGAACCACAACCTCGTTCTGATCGGCCGCCCCAACCTGCTCGCCGCGCTCGACCTCGGCGTCAACCAGGACATCAAGAGCCGGGTGACGTACTCGGTCGTCACCAAGCGGCTGAATCCCGATGCCATGCGGGACTTCGTGCTCCGCGAACTGGACCGCGTCGGACACGGGCACAACACGTTCACGCCGCCGGCCGTCGACCTCGTCGTCCGCTCCGCCGACGGCGTGTTGCGGAGGGCCCGCAACCTGGGCGTCGGCTGCCTGATCGAGGCCGTTCGCTCGGCCCGCCGAACCGTCGAGATCGACACCGTGAACCGCGTCCTGATGCAGCCGCACTGGCAGACGGAGACCGACCTCGTCGAGTACTGACACCCCCATGACACTCGGAGACCCGCATGGTGGATCCCGATCTGCTCCGCCGGATTCGCAACGACTTGCCGATGGCCGTGACCATCGCCGCCCTCGGCCGCGACGGCCCGCCCGCCAAATTCCGCGACGGGCGGTTCGTCTTCCTCTGCCCGCACTGCGGCGAGATGCTCGCGTCCGTGAACCCCCGCAACAACCTGGCCCGCTGCTTCGGGTGCCACACGAACCTCAACAACATCGACCTGCTCCGGACGCTCGGGTACGACTTCGTCACCGCCGTCGCGATCCTGGAAGGCTGGCTCGAGCGGCACCAATCGCGACTGCCCAAGACCCCTGCGACGCGGGAGGCGAAATAGACCCCACCCCAGAAACAACCCCCGGCGCGACGGTTGCCCCGGCGCGCGCGCCTCCTCCAGAATTCCCAACAATTCGGCAAACGGCCCGTCAGCACCCCCGAATCCTTACACCGTTAATTCGGCAACAACTGCGACCACAATTTGGCCGGGGACACGTAGGTCATCGTGGTGGTGCCGCCTGTGTCCGCCGCCCGCGTCAGGTTCCCGGCCGTGTCGTACTGGTACGTGAAATCGACGCCCGCCGTGGCGACGTAGTCCTTCGTCAGCACTTCGCCGAGGGCGTTGTAGGTGTAGTTCACCCGCTGGCCGCGGCGGTTGGTCGCCGATGCCACGTTGCCGGCCGCGTCGTAGGTGAAGTCCTCGTGCGTGGCGTCGGCGTAGGTGACCTTCGTGAGGTTGCCCTTCGCGTCGTACTGGTAGCCGATCCCGTTGCCGTGGGCGTCGGTGAACCCGGCAAGCTGGTTGAAGTTCGCCTCGTAGGCGAACGACGTTTGCAGATCGATCGCGTCGCGGACGCCGGTGAGGTTGCCCTTCGCGTCGTAAGCGTAGCGGTTCTGCTCGCCGCCGGGGCCGCCGAGACTGTTGAACTGGAACTTGGAATCGTACCCGAACCCAACGACCCGCCCGTCCGGATCGCGGACTTGGGCCAGTTGGCCACCGAGGCCGAAGAACAACTTCGTGGCCCGGTTGGTCGAGTCGGTCACCGTCACATCGCCGCCGGCTCCGTATGCGAACGTGACCCGCTCGGTGTTGGCATCCTTCTTCGTCTCGATCAGCCGGCCGCGGGTGTCGTAAGCGAAGTAGTCGTGCGTGCCGTCCGTGCGGGTAACGGAAGTGAGTGCGTGGCTACGCGGGTCGGGGACCGTCGCGATCGTGCTAAACTGCCCGTAGGCCCCCATCGTCACGAGCGGCAACTGGGCCAGGGGAGCATATTCGTATTGAGTGACGCGGCCTCCGGGCGCAACGACGCGCAGGAGGTGCTCGCGGGTCGCGTCGTATTCGTAAGTCGTGATCCGGTCGTCGGCGCTGCCCAGACCCATCGTGTCGGTAACAGACGCGAGCAACTGGGGCTGGCTGACCGCACCCACGTAGCTCAGGAGGAGTTGCCGCCCGTTCGAGT
The DNA here is from genome assembly GCA_043738505.1 of Fimbriiglobus sp. Classification (GTDB taxonomy): domain Bacteria; phylum Planctomycetota; class Planctomycetia; order Gemmatales; family Gemmataceae; genus JALHQU01. The sequence continues at coordinate 6,371 of JAYUFU010000014.1, forward strand.
GGCTCTAAGTCAGTTAGGTGTTACGCAGTTGCCGGTTTCGGGAGTCGGTAGCGGGGTTGCTCCAGGTACTTGCGGACGGCGTCGCGGAGGATGGCCGTCTTCGCCTCCACCCAACTGACGCCGGCCGCGAAGCAATGGATCTCCAGCCGCAGGAACGCCCGCAGGGCCAGACCGATGTGGTTCCGCTGGGCGACCGCCGACCGGCACTGGCACCGCTCCACCCCCGTACACGGCTTGATCCCCCGGTGGTAGTGCTCGATGGCCCACGAGAACTCGGCGAACTGCCTCCGCGTCAACGCCGTCATGCCCAGGTCGTTGGTCGCCCAGTACGCGGTGTCGCCGTCTGGGGCGACGATCCCGAACACCCGGACCAACCCGAACCCCGGCCGCCAGACCACCATCCCGGCGGCCGAAATCGCCGTCGCCGCCAGCGGGCGGGTGCCCTCCCGATCCTTGTTCGCCAGCCGGTTCCCCTTCAGCCGGGTGAGCCACACCCACTCGCACCCGCGGACCGCCTTCCGGTTGTCCAGGCTGCTGGACCAGCCGTCGAACGCCACGCACCGCGGCCGGAAGCTGCGGCCGTGGACGGTGCCGATCCTGTCCCGGAAGTGGTCGTTCTCGGTCTTCCCGTCGCGGGCCGCGTCGTACACCCGGTCGTCGCACGGGATGTGGCGGTCGCCGTCGGTCCCCAACGGGGACACCCGGTCGAGGCCGCGAACCACCGCCCGGTGCTTGCCCGACCCGTGGCGGGTGACCAACGCGATGGCCGTGGCGTAGGGCTTGTCCGGGGTCGAGTCGTCGACCACGAGGATGCCGTCGTCCCGCCGCACCTGCGGCTCGGCTTCCACCCACAGCGTCTCGGGGTCCGGTTCGAGGCGGGTCAGGAGGCGGGTGAACGCATCGCGGGCGGGGGGCCGTCCGGTTGGACGCGGGCGGCCTCCGTCGCCGAGCACGCCTTCGGGGTGGCGATGAGGAAGTCGATGGACCCGTCGGCCCCAACTTTCGGCGCATTCATGGCCGTACAATAGGCCCAGAGTGACTTCGGCGCAAGGTCGAGTACTCCAACTGCGTAACACCTATAGAATACAGTCCTGGAATTTTTATGGGGCCGGAAGCAACGGTAAGAAGACGCTGCTGAACGTCTGCTACGCTCTGGCCGTTCATGTGGTGGCGGAGGCACACGACCGCCCCTTGCCCACCTTCCTGCTCATCGATCACGTTGCGAAGTGCATTTCGCCGGACGTGAACCGGAGCGTCACCGAGGCCCTCTTCAAAGAGATCTGCCGGCTCGTCTTGGGACCGCTCAAGCGAACCCAAATGATCCTCATCGACAACGACTTTTTCGCCCCCGATGTCGCCGACATCCAACTCGTCGAGCGGTACCTGACGCCGGACAACGACGCCCACCCGCCTCGGATCAGTTACTACCGTGGGGCGTAGACGACCGACACCGCGGCACCGCGTGGGTACTCTGTTCGTCCCTCTCACGAACGGAGTGCCCAGCACAATGCCCGCGAACATCGCCACGACGAACGGCAAGCCCGCCTTCATGTACTACGGGGAGGCCCCCTGTCACCGGCTTGGGGAGAAGCTCGACGCTCCCGCCACTGCCGAGGAGGCCATCGCCGCCGCCGGCCTCGACTACGAGATCAGCCTGACCGACGTCTCCACCGTGGACGGCCTCATGGTGCCGAAGACCAAGGCCGTCGCCCGGTACGACAACCAGACCGTCCTCAGCGTGGTCAGTGACCGATACGTCCCGGTCCAGAACCGGCAGGCGTTCGGGTTCCTCGACGCGGTCGTGGCCGACGGCGGGCTACGGTACCACACGGCCGGGGCCCTCGGGCGGGGGAGAAGATCTTCCTCCTGGCCAAACTGCCGGGGCATCTCCGGGTGAAAGCCACGGAAGATGTCGTCGACAAGTACCTGCTCCTGAGAGCCAGTTCCTGAATCTGGGAAGTCTGGACGCGAGTCTGCCGTCAAGCGGCGCAGGCTGGGGCATTCTTGGCCGTCTTCCGTTGATACTCATTGATCGTCAACATCACACTCCGCAAGTAGACATTACT
>JAYUFU010000015.1:0-8387 GCA_043738505.1 Fimbriiglobus sp.
AAGACGCTCCCTGGCGGTCGCGGCTCGTCCAGAACGCCGGCTCCATCCACCCCACCTTCAATCTCTGGGCAACTCTGGGCACCCCGCGTAGGCACTTGCAAATTCCGCCCGCGCGGGCGACAATCACCATTGTGAACACGACTCCGTTCCGGAGGGCGACGAGTGGCGGACGCAACACCATCCCCGGAAGTCATCGCGCAGCTGGCGGCCTGGTTCCGCCGCAACGGGTACGTCCGCCGGCAGAACCCGACCCGGCTCGAAGAGCCGTACGGGAGCTACAAGAAGGGCGAGGAGGTGCGGCTGGTGGCCGAGTCGAAGACGGAACTCCAGACCATCCGGCGGGTGTTGCGGGCGGCCGGGTTCGAGCCGGGAAAGCCGTTCACCAAGGCCGGCCAGTGGCGGCAACCGGTGTACGGCCGCGCGGAGGTGGCCCGGTTCCTGACGCTGATCGGGGAGCCGGTCCCGGACCCGCCGACGACCCCGATGCGCCGGCGGGGGCCGGGGCGACCGCGGAAGAACGACCCCGACTCGCAACTCCCCGTGGCCCGGTCGGTCGGACGCCCCCGCAAGAACGCGCCGCCGGCGCGGATCATCCGCATCTCGGCCACCGGCCCGCTCGTCATCCCCGACTTCGAGGGCGAGCCGCCAACCCCGGCGAGCGGTTGAGGGCGGTTGGGTGTGTCAGTCGGCGACCGATTGTCCGCGCGCGGCGGGGGTGACGGGCGGGGCCGCGCCGACCGCGTCGGGGTTGGTGCCGGCGTCGCCCGGTTCCGGGTCGGACAGGATGATGCATTCGGCCGGGACGAACTCCCCGCGGCCGACGGGACCGTCGTACTTCGGCGGGTTGTTCGGCCCCTTGGCCGGCAGCATGGTGAACCGGGCACGCATGCGCGGCTCGCGGCGGGGTTCATTGGTAGGCATAGCATCGCTCCCGGTAGAGGATGGCGTCAGGCGTCTCATCCAGAATCAACTGGAATTCGTACTCGCCGGCGGTCAGCAGGTGGATGTCGAGCAAGGGGAACGCCAACGACTCGAAGTACTCCTCGCCGACCAGGTCGATTTCCCACGGCCCGAAATTCAACGGCTCGTCGTTCACTCCCAACGGCACCTCGACCTCTTCATCATACCCCGTGCGGTCAATCCGCAGCAGCCGGACACGGAACAGGTGGGTTCCGACGTCGCCGGCCAGTTGCACGAACGCGAAGAGGCGATGAAACACGATGGGGTACGATTCGCCCTCGGCCGGTCGGACTTGGACGAGCAGCTTCCCCAGCAAGAAGCCGTCGTCCATCCTCGCCGGGTCGAACCACACGTTCCGGCAGAGGAGCAGGTGACGGCACCAGACGCGCGGCGTGTCGGCGTCGGAGTACGGCGTGTCGTCGTCGCTCATCGGGTCACGACCTGGCGGGTCACTTTTTCCCCACGGTCATCTTACCCCCTTACTTCTGAAGGATCAACTTGTTCCGGCGGGTGATGCGGAGGCGGTAGCGCTCGCCGCGGAAGTCGATCCAGACCTCGCGGGCGTCGCCGAACAGCTCGCCCGCCGGGATCACTTTTGGCAGGGTAGTCGCGGTCAAGTCGGGCGTATCCGCGTCGGTGTCCGGGGGTGGTTCTGGGGCATCCTCGGACATCGCACACCTCGTTACCGTGAGACACCGTAGCAGTAGTTTCCGTCTTCAACCCACAGACCGTGAGTATGTAGCACTAAATCACTTCGCTTTTTTCTGGCTTGGATATTGACAATAGCGGTGGGTTGGTTAGGGTAAAGGGAACTTGTTGAGATTTCATCGCAACAAGAACACGCCGAGCCGGCCCTGCCACCGTTCGGGACGCGACCCCACCTACGGTCGCTCACCTTCCGACCGCTCGCCGCTCCGAATGACCCTCACCGGGTCGTCGAATCCCACCCTTCGGAGGTGTCCGATGTTTCGTTCCCGCAGGTCCGCGTTCACGCTCATCGAGTTGCTGGTGGTGATCGCCATCATCGCCATCCTGATCGGCCTCTTGCTGCCCGCCGTGCAGAAGGTCCGCGCCGCCGCCGCCCGCATCAAGTGTCAGAACAACCTGAAGCAACTCGGCCTCGCCCTGCACGCGCACATGGACGCGAACGACGGTCTGCCCGCCAACGGCAACTACGTCTGGACTGGGTACGCCGTCGTCGCCGCGAACGCCTGGTCCGCGCCGGCCCGGTTGCTGCCGTACATCGAGCAGGAGAACCTGTTCCGGGGGATCGACTTCGCCACCGGGTACAACGCGCAGCCGGGCGTCTCGTCCAAGCGAGTGGCCACGTTCCTGTGCCCCGGCGAGGTGAACGACCGGGGCTACGGCACCGACCCGACCTACGGGACCAAGCACTGGCCGATCAACTACGCGGTGAACGAGGGCACCTGGGCGGTCCTGACCGCGAAGGCGGGCGGGATGCGAACGGGCGACGGGGCGTTCGGGCCGAACCAGCGATACCGCCCGGCCGACTTCACCGACGGCCTGAGCAACACGCTGGCGATGGCCGAAGTGAAGGCGTTCACGCACCGCATCGGGGCGACCCCGAACACCACCACCTACGCCGTCCCGCCGCCGCCGGCCTCCCCCGCCGGGATCGCCGCGTTCCCGCTGGGCGCGTTCAACCCGGCGTCCTTCACGCACGTCGAGTGGGTGGACGGGAAAGTTCACGAGTCCGGGTTCACCACCGTCTTCCCCCCGAACACGCGGGTGGCGTACTCGGCGGCCGGCGTCGAATACGACGTGGACTTGGTGCTGGCCACCGAGTCGAGCGTCGGCGACACGTTCGCGGCCGTGACGAGTCGCAGCTACCACGACGGCGGCGCGAACGCGCTGCTGATGGACGGGTCGGTGCGGTTCGTCCGCGCGTCGATTCCGCCGGCGACGTGGCGGGCGATGGGCACCCGCGCCGGCGGCGAGGTGATCGCCGAGTGACCCGTTCGTACATCGAACGGGACGGTGTGTCAGACGCCGGGCGCGCACCCGCCACGAGGACGCCATGACGAGCGAAGTCGAACCCGCGCCGACCCACCGCCCGCTGCGGAAGCGGGTCGTTCACCTGCTGCGGCGGGCGCACCTGTACTTCGGCCTGCTCCTGTTCCCGTGGGCCATCCTGTACGGCGTCACGGCGTTCCTGTTCAACCACCCGACGGCGTTCAGCGACCAGCCGACCGTCACGTTCGGCGCGGACGCCGTGGCCGGCACGCCGCTCGAAACCTTGCCGTCGGCCGCCGAGCAAGCGGAGGCGGTGGTGAAGCTGCTGAACGCGCGCCAGTCGCCGGCCGCGCCCTACGCCCTTGGCCCCGGCGCGGTGAAGTATTCCCGCGAGTTCGCGTTCGCCACGGTGAAGGTGAAGGACCGAACGGTGAACGTGCTGTTCGACGTGAAGAATGGCGGCGGCACCATCCGCGTGACGCCCGACAAACCGAAGGTGGAACCGCCGACCGCCCCATTCGCCATCGGGAACGCCAGCCGCTCGCCGAGCGAATCGCCACGTCCGAGCCAGAGTGGGGCGGGTCTCCTGCTCGAAAACCCGCTGCACGAGCGGTTCAAGGCCGCGATCCCGCCCTTGCTCGAACGCACCGGTTTCCCCTCTGGCGACGTGACCGTCACGTCGGTGCCAGACCTCGTGTTCCCCATCGATGTCGGCGGGAAAACCTGGACCGCCACCTACAACCCGATGACCGGCGCGATCTCCGGTAAACCGACCGACGCCGAGGAGAAGCCGGAGTTGTCCGTCCGCCGGTTCCTGCTGCGGCTGCACCTGGCGCACGGCTACCCCGGCGAGCCGAACGCCCGCTGGTACTGGGCCGCCGTCGTGGACGCGATGGCGTTCGTGCTGTGCTTCTGGGGCCTGACCGGCCTCGTCATGTGGTGGCAGATCAAGGCCGCGCGGCGGGCCGGGGCCGTCGTCCTGGTCCTCAGCGCGGTCGCCGCCACCGCCCTCGGCGTCGCCATGCATTCGGCGATGACTGGGTGAACCGGGCTACAACAATCGAACCCACCCCCGGAGGCCTTCTCATGCGTTCGCTTCTGCTGTCGCTCCTGTTCGCGCTCCCCGCCACCGCCGCCGACGTGCCCGCCTTCCCCGACCTGCCGAAGCCGGTCAGCAGCTTCGGCGCGGTGGCGTGCGACGGGTTCGTGTACGTCTACGGCGGGCACTCCGGCAAAGTGCATTCGTACTCGTCGGACACCACCCTGAACACGTTCCACCGCCTGAAGATCGCCGACCCCGTCAAGTGGGAAGAGCTGCCCGGCGGCAAGCACCTGCAAGGGCTGGCACTGGTCGAACACGCCGGCCGGGTGATCCGCGTCGGCGGCATGGAACCCCGGCACAAAGCCGGCGACAAGGCCGACATCCACTCGACCGCCACCGTCCAGAGCTTCGACCCGAAGGCGAAGACGTGGAGCGCCCTGCCGGACCTGCCCGCGCCGCGGTCGTCGCACGACGCGGCCGTCGTCGGCGACACGCTGGTGGTGGTCGGCGGGTGGGCGATGGAAGCCGGCAAGACTTCGGAATGGGCGACGGACACGCTGACGCTGAACCTCGCCGACCCGAAGGCGAAGTGGGCGAGCGTGAAACAGCCGTTCGTCCGCCGGGCGCTGTCGGTGGCGGCGCATGAGGGCAAAGTGTATGCCGTCGGCGGGCTGACCGAGGACGGCGGGACGGACCACTCGGTGAACGTGTTCGACCCGAAGTCCGGTAAGTGGACCGACGCCGCGAAGCTGCCCGGCGACCGCATGAACGCCTTCACCCCGGCGGTCATCGCGGCCGGCGGCAAGCTGTACGCGAACCCGGCCGACGGCAAGCTGTACCGCCTCGCCGGCGACAAGTGGGAGGACGTGTCGGCGGTGGCGGCGGCGCGGTACGTCCACCGCATGGTGCCGCTGCCGGACGGCAAGCTGCTGGTGATCGGCGGCGCGTCGAAGGACGGCCCCCGCGCGAGCTGCGAGGTGGTGGGGATGAAGTGAACCTCCGCCCCAGCAATACCCTCCGAGGAGTGGATCATTCGCACTTTGGAGGGATCTGGAATGACACTCGAAGAATTGGAGACGAGGCTCACGAAGGCTGAACAGGCAATTGAAGCACTGCAAGCCGACGCGCCAGCGCGTCGGCGATGGTGGGAACGGCCGAGGCCGGATGCCACACCCGTGATGGAAGAAGACCTCAAGGTGATGGAGGCTTACAGCAAGTACATCCGGAGAACTGGGAATAGTCCTCCGCCAGATTGGAAGCCGGGCGACCCAATTCCCGACCCCGACCATTGGTCGTGAAGAACCGGCTCAGTTCCGTCGTGCCCGCCACCACGGCTGTCACTTGTCAGGCTCACCCTTCGGCTTCGGCAACACCGCTTCGATCTTCTTCATCCGCGCCTTGTGGGCTTGCATCGCCGGGTCGTTGTCAGGCACCGGCGGTTGGGCGAGATCTTTTACCGCCTGTTCCACGTCGTCGCGGGAATACCGTTCGGCGCGGAGCGGTTTGCCGGCGAGGTCGTTCACGGTGATGGTGAATCGGTCTTCGACCGGCTTCTCGCGATCGAAGTGGATTTCCATGACGACCGTACCGCCGGACCACTTCTTCACGCTCCGGAACTGCAACTGATCGACGCCGACTTGGTATGCCTGCGTGCCGACCATCACGTCCAGCAGCGTCTGCCGGTCGTGCTTGCCGACCGGAGTGAGTGCGGTGTCCCACGCTTGATCGAGTCGTTTTTGATCGTCCTCTTTCAATCGTTCCGGGATGGGGCGACTCATCGGCCCGCATCCAACGACCGCGGCACAGCTCACCAACCCGACCCACGAGATGACACGACGCATCGAAATGCTCCGGGAAGAGGATGTAAGGTACTCGTGCGAACTGGAGCGTTCACAAGGGTGATCCCGACACGGGCGGTTTATTCCCACCGACGGACACCCCAGAGCACTCATTTGGAAACACCTCCGCATGTGACTCCCGAACGGGGACGCCTACAATCACTTCTGTTCGCAGTCCACCCCCTCCGAGACTTCCGCGATGGCCACCCCGACCGCAGACATCGGCCTCATCGGCCTGGCCGTGATGGGCGAGAACTTGGTCCTGAACATGGAGAGCCGCGGGTACACGGTGGCCGTGTTCAACCGCACCACCAGCAAGGTCGACGAGTTCCTCGCCGGCCGCGGCGCGGGCAAGAAGTTCGTCGGCGGGCACAGCCCGCAGGAGTTCGTCGCCAGCCTGAAGCGCCCTCGCAAGGTGATGATGCTGGTGAAGGCCGGCGACGCGGTGGACGCCACCATCGCCAGCGTGATGCCGTTCCTGGAGGCCGGCGACATCCTCATCGACGGCGGCAACACCCACTTCCCCGACACCACCCGCCGCATGGCCGAGGCGAACGCTAAGGGGCTGCTCTACATCGGCACGGGCGTGAGCGGCGGCGAGGAAGGCGCGCTCAAGGGGCCGAGCATCATGCCCGGCGGGGACGACAAGGCGTGGCCGGCGGTGAAGGACATCTTCCAGGCCATCGCCGCCAAGGTGGACGAGGCCGGCCAGCCGGTGCCGTGCTGCGACTGGGTCGGGCCGCAGGGGGCCGGGCACTTCGTGAAGATGGTCCACAACGGCATCGAGTACGGCGACATGCAGCTCATCTGCGAAGCCTATAACATTTTGAAGAATGGCCTCGGGCTCGGTGCGGACGAGATGCACGACATTTTCGCCGAATGGAACAAGGGCGACCTCGACAGCTACCTCATCGAGATCAGCCGCGACATCCTCGCGAAGAAGGACGAGGACGGCTCGCCGCTCGTGGACAAAATCCTCGACACCGCCGGGCAGAAGGGCACGGGCAAATGGACGGTCATCAACTCGCAGGATCTCGGCATCCCGATCACGCTCATGGCGGAGGCGGTGTATTCGCGCTGCGTTTCCGCTTTGAAAGACGAGCGCGTGAAAGCGGCGAAGAAGCTCAAGGGTCCCAGCCCTGCGCTCACCGGCATCGCGGGCAACGCCGCGCGGAAAAAGGCGTTCATCGAGGACATCAAGAGCGCGCTCTACGCCTCGAAGATCGTCAGCTACGCGCAGGGTTACATGCTCATGCGCTCGGCGGCGGCGGAGTACCAATGGAACCTCAACTACGGCGGCATCGCGCTGATGTGGCGGGGCGGCTGCATCATCCGCTCGCGTTTCCTCGGCAAGATCAAGGAGGCCTACGACAACAATCCCAAGCTCTCGAACCTGATGCTCGACGACTATTTCCGCGGCGAGATCAAGAAGGCGCAGAAAGGCTGGCGCAACATCGTGGCGACCGCCGCGAAACGCGGCATCCCCGTGCCCGCCTTCAGCACCGCGCTCGCGTTTTACGACCAGTATCGCAGCGCCGTCCTGCCGGCGAACCTGCTCCAGGCGCAGCGCGACTACTTCGGCGCGCACACCTACGAGCGCGTGGACAAACCGCGCGGCGAGTTCTTCCACACGAACTGGACGGGCCGCGGCGGCACCACCTCGTCGAGCACCTACACGGTCTAAACGCCGGGGTCACTTCCCACAGTCAAAGGGCGCGGAGAAATCCGCGCCCCTTTCTTTGCCGGAAGTCTATGGCGACCATCCCGGCGGCGATGACAAGGCTCATGACACCAAGGCTTGATCGAGTGGCAAGGTCTCCAAGCCTCGTTCATGGTTATCCGCCATGATCAGTTTGTCCCTCCACCGATGAAATCCCATCTTGCCACCGCCCTCCTTCTCACCCTCGTCCTTTCCATCCGCGCCGAGCCCGCCGCCGATTGGGAAGCGAAGAAGGCCGCTAATGAAGTCGCCGCGCTGACGCCGGAGGAAGAGTGCGCGAAGGTCGGGAATCGCAACGGGCGCATTTTTTTGACGAACCCGTATGGCCGGGACGAGCTCCTGAATTCGCCCGACATCCTCTTCCTCGCCGCCGCGACCGCGCTGTGGAAACAAACCACACCGTTGATCGCGCGCAGCAAAAGCGGCGAGGCCTTCAAGGCCATCGAAGCCCCCGGCGAGCGCGCGACCGTGGCCGCCCGCTGGACCCAGGGTCTCGCTCTGTTGTGGGGCGGTAAGCTTGCTTTGCGGGCCGGTGGATTTGGGGGCGCGCAGCCCCGCCTCGCCTTTGCGGACAGGCCGCCGCAGCCAAGGGTAGATGCTCGTCCGGCAGAGTCCGAGCGAACGCATGGGCCGGTTGCTGGCGAGCTTGGAAAGCACCCAGCAGAAGCCCTTGCGCCGGGCCTGCGAACGCGATCCCGAGGCGGTGGCCCAGTGGGTCAGGAAGGATGACCCGCAGCTGCGCCGGCGGGCGCGCACCGTGGGCGCAACGATCTTCTTTCTCGATGAGGCGGGCTTCAGTTCGGAGCCGGCGTTGGGCCGCACCGATGGGTTGCGCGGCCAGACTCCGGTGGTC
>JAYUFU010000016.1:0-23112 GCA_043738505.1 Fimbriiglobus sp.
CGCGGCGACCGCAGGGAGCCTGCGAGGATTGATGGGCGCGGAAAAAAGGGGCCGCACCGGGTTCGGTGCGGCCCGCGTCCGCCATTACTTCAGTTCGACATTCCAGTAGGCGGTGTCCAGGAAGGACGACCACGTCCGGTACTTCCGCTGGCTCAGCTTCATGTTCAGCACCGGGCTGCGCTTGGGCTTCTCCGGCTTGCGGATGAGCGTCAGGTTCGCCTGCCGGGGGGTGCGGCCGCCCTTGCGGACGTTGCAGTTCACGCACGCGCACACGATGTTCTCCCACGTCGTGCCGCCGCCCTGGCTGCGGGGGATGACGTGGTCCAGGCTCAGCTCGCTGGTGACGAACTTCCGCCCGCAGTACTGGCACTGGTTGTTGTCGCGGGCGAAGATGTTCCGCCGGTTGAACTTCACCGTCTGGCGGGGCACCTTGTCGTAGTCCAGCAGGCGGATGACGCGGGGGGCCTGGATCTCCAGGCCGGGGGTCCGCACCCAGTCGTCGTCCTCCTCGCGGAAGTTGGCCGCGCGGAACGCGCTCAGCTCGGCCCACGACTCGAAGTCGTAGGACAGGAACTGGCCGTCCTCCACGCTGACCACCTCGGCCTGCCCCTTGCACAGCAGGCCGAAGGCGCGGCGGACGCCGACCACGTGGACGGCCATGAACATCTTGTTCAGGACCAGCACGCTGGAGTCCAGCGGGGAGTAATTCTTGGTCGGAGTCATGGCGGCGAAACACCTCCCGTAAACGACGACGAACCGGCCGGCCGGTCGGGGCCAGAGCCGGTTCACCGAAGTAGACGCGCCAGGGGTATTGGAGGTTCATCCACAATACCCCATCATACGCCGGCGGCAAAACCGGACGCAAGGGGCTGGCGGCAACTTTCGCCGACTTCACCGGACGTTCACGGAAAGTCCGTGCTGTCGTCCGCCGACCAGAGTTGCCGCGTGAAGGGCTTCCGGGGCGAAGTCCGCGCCGTTCGGCCACGCGACTGTACCGGACACCCGGTCGAGTTCCGCGAGTGCGAAGTAGTCGGGATCGTGGAGCGGCTCGAAGATCGGGCCGTCGAGGAGTGGACCGAGGCCGGCTACCCCGGACGTGCCGTCGCTGAACGTGAGCAACAACAGACGCGGGCCGCACACGGATGCCGAGAGAGCGCGAAGGATCATGACGCACCTCGGTTCGGAGTGGAGGAATGCCAAGCCGCTACATTCCCCACAGCAGCGATGGTAGATAGTCCTGCGCCCAGCCGCCTGTCATGAAGATTGCAATGTCGGCACGGCCAACCCAAAGGAGTTGTCCGTTTTTCAGCAGCAGTTGAAGCCCGTGTTCGATTCGCCAGCCCGGTGTACCGTGCACCAAGATGAACCGGTCGCCGTTCGGTCCCTGTTCGGGGGCAACGACCTCGTTCCAATGGATGAAGCCCCACACGTCTTCAGGAGTTCGGCACCGACTCGGCAGTTCGTCGTCCTCAAGTTCGCAGTCTCCCGATTCGACGGACGAGCTGAATTCGTCGAACACCAACTCCGACCAGTTGCTTCGCCATTCCGATGACAGGCTGGCGAGGTGTTCGACTGCGGAAATTTGTGTGGCGGCCAACTTACCCTTCACGGGCGTCGTCTCTGCTTCCGTGTAGGCGAGGACTTTAATCGACTGCCGGAACACCGGGAAGTGGACCGGTTGTTCGGACTCGAAAAAGCCGCCGTCTTCGTGCCATGTGATCACCGCAAGTCCCTCCGCTCGGAAACGCACCCAGCCGCCTTCAGCTATCGAAGTACAGCGCGAACTCGTAAGGGTGCGGGCGGAGGCGGACGGCCGTCACCTCCTCGCTCCGCTTGAACTGCACCCACGTCTCGATCACGTCCTCGGTGAACACGTTGCCGTACAGCAGGAACTCGTGGTCCTTCTCCAGCGCCACCAGCGCGTCCTCCAGCGTGGCCGGCGGGCTGGGCACGTCGGTCAGTTCCTCCGGGGCCATGTCGTAAATGTCCTTGTCCAGCGGCTCGCCGGGGTCGATCTTGTTCTTCACCCCGTCCAGCATGGCCATCAGCAGCGCGGCGAACGCCAGGTACGGGTTGGCCGCGCCGTCCGGCAGGCGGTACTCGATCCGCTTCGACTTCGGCCGGGAGCTGTACACCGGGATGCGGATGGCCGCCGACCGGTTCCGCTGGCTGTACGCCAGCCGCGTCGGGGCCTCGAAGCCGGGCACCAGCCGCTTGTAGCTGTTGGTGGTCGGGTTGGTGATGGCGCACAGGGCGCGGGCGTGCTTGAGGATGCCGCCGATGGCGTACCGCGCCACGTCCGACAACCCCGAATACCCCGACCCGGAGAACAGGTTCTGCCCGCCCTTCCACAGCGACATGTGGACGTGCATGCCGCTGCCGTACTCGTCGAACAGCGGCTTCGGCATGAACGTGGCCGTCTTCCCGGCGCGGCGGGCCACGTTCTTCACCACGTACTTGTACTTCAGCACGCTGTCGGCCATCGCCACCAGTTCGGCGTAGCGGATGTCGATGGCGCACTGGCCGCCGCTCGCCTTCTCGTGGTGGTGGCTCTCCACTTGCAGCCCGCACTGGGCCATCGCCAGCATCATCTCGGTGCGCAGGTCGGCGAAGTGGTCGGTCGGCGTGCAGGGGAAGTACCCCTGACGGCTGGGCACCTTGTACCCCAGGTTCGGCCGCTCGTCCCGGCCGGTGTTCCAGTGCCCCTCGGTGCTGTCCACGTAGTAGAACGCCGAGTGCGTCGTCTGGTCGTACTTCACGTCGTCGAACACGAAGAACTCCAGCGTCGGGCCGAAGTACGCCGTGTCCGCCAGGCCCGACTGTTTCATGTAGTTGACGGCCTTCCGCGCCACGTTGCGGGGATCCTTGCTGTAGTCCTCGCGGGTGCTGGGGTCCTGGACGTTGCACAGGATGCCGAGGGTCACTTCGCGGGCGAACGGGTCGATGAACAGCGTCTCCGGCTGCGGGACGATGAGCATGTCCGACTCGTTGATCCGCTGCCACCCGCGCAGGCCGGAGCCGTCGAACCCGACGCCCTCCTCGAACGTGTCTTCCGTCACCATCTCGGCCGGGACGGTCAGGTGCTTCCACAGGCCGGGGAAGTCCATGAACCGCAGGTCCACGGCGCGGACTTCCTTCTCCCGGAGCAGGGCGAGGACTTCACGAGGGGTCACGGGGAATCTCGCGCGGGGGACGGCTCGGCACGACGGGGCGGGAAGTGGAGAGCGCCCGCGGGGTTGGGGAAATGATACGAGATCGCCGGCCCGGCCCAACCCCGCTTGCGGTTGACACGCCGTCGCCCCGACCCGGATAATCCGCCAAGTCGTGAAATCATTCCGTCCGGTCGCGGCACATCACCCCGACGGGCAAGGACGCCGTGCCGGATGGAGCCATGACCCGCCTGACCCATTCCCCGCGCCCGCTTCGCGCCCCGACCGTCGCCGTCCTCGACGCGCGGCCGGACGGGGTACTCCTCGCCCGGTTCCTCGCCGACGGCGACGCCGCCGCGTTCGCCACCCTGGTCGGCCGGCACACGCCCGCCATCCGCGCCGCCTGCGCGACCTGGCTCCGCTCGGCCGCCGACATCGACGACGCGGCGCAGGCGACATTCCTGGTGCTGGTCCGCCGGGCCGACACCCTCCGCGACGGGGACAAGGTCGGGGCGTGGTTGTGCCGGGTGGCCGGGTTCGTCGCCCGCCGGTTGCGGAAGGAGCTGCGTCGCGTGGAACCGCTCACAGTCGATCCGCCCGCCCGAAGCGAACCGGTCGGCAGCGACCGCGCCGACCTGCTGGCCGAGGAAGTGGATCGCCTGCCGGAGAAGTACCGCGTGCCGGTGCTGATGCACTACTCGGCCGGGCTGAGTACCGCCGACATCGCCGACCGGCTCGGCTGTCCGAAGGGGACCGTCCTCACCCGGCTGGATCGCGGCCGGAAGCTGCTCGAACGGCGGCTGTCGGCCCGCGGGTGGACCGCCGCCGCCCTGGTGGTCGGGGCCGTCGCCCGGCCGCTGTCCGCCGCCTGGATTCTCGCCACCGCGCGGGGGGCCGTGCTGACCCGCGACGGCCAAAGTCCGCTGACCGCCGGCGTCTCGACCCGTTCCGTGACCCTGACCGAAGGAGTGATTCGCGCGATGACATCTTCCAAACTGCGGTACGTCCTGCTGGCCCTCATGCTGGCCACCGGCGTGGGCGGGTTCGCCCTCGGCCAGTTCGGCACCAAGCCGGTCGCCGAGAAGCCGTATCTGCCGATCACCGCCGACAAGCTCCCCGCTCAGAAGGCCGAAGCGAAGGTGGAGGAACCGAAGCCGGCGAAGGTGGACGAGGCCAAGCCCGGCACCGGCCGCCGCCGCGAGGCCGTCATCAAGGTGCCGGTCGGCACGTTCGTCAAGGACGTGGACGCCGGCGAGTACGGGTCCGGCCGGCTGACGTGGACGTTCGAGGAGGACAAGGTGCTGGGCACCATCGAGGCGAACGTGATGGGCGTCGAGGTGGAACTGAAAACCGAAGCCGAGTTCTCGCTCAGCGGCAACGGCACCATCTACGGCATCGTCACCGGCGTGGAAGTGACTCACCTGAAGGTCGGGGCCGGCCTCGGCGAGGGGGTGGCCGAGTACGCCAAGTTCGTCAAGCTGGCCGAACCGCTCGTCAACGAGATGCTCACCGACCTGCCGTTCAGCTACCAGTTCCGCCTGAGCGGGGACAAGCTGACCATCCTGAACTACCGTGCGCTGCTGGCCGGGCCGAACCCGCTGGGCAAACTCGGCGGCATCCTCGGCGACTCCGGCCTCGGCGAGTTGGCGTACTTCCAGGCGCTCGGCATGGCCATCGAAGGCACCTACACGGCAGGCGACGCCGAACCCCGCGAACGGCCGAAGGCGAAGCCGCTCATCCGCAAGCCGATCGGCAAGAAGACGACCCTGCTTTTGCCCGGCCCGCGCAAGGCGGACCCGAACGTGCGGATGGACGCCGTGGTGAGTCAGCCGTTCGTGCCGGGGCAGGTGTCCCCGACGACCGCCGGGCCGTTCGCGCCGGGTGTCGGCTCGCCGGAGGTGGGGTTGATGCCGGCCTACGCCCAAGCCGAAGAGGTGCGACAGGTCGGGACCAAATTGCGACGGTTCTGGTTCGGCGACCGGCCGTCGCACCTGACGCCGGAGCGCATCCACGGCGGCATCGGGCCGTGATGGTGAGGCCGAGCCGGGTGTCGGGTGGAAGCAGGGCCATTTCAAGTTGGAAGCTGGGCAAGATTTTGAACCACAAAGAACACCAAGGACACGAAGGAAGGCAAGAAATATTGGAGTTTTCTCCGCTTTGTGATCTTGGTGTTCTTTGTGGTTCCTTCCTCTCTTCAATCCTGCAATAGCCCTGGGGCGGAAGGGGGAATGAGTCGGTTTGAACTCGTCCGGCGCGGGGGGCGTAGGTAGAATGCCGCGCACGCGACCATTCTTCCCGTCAGCGACAGGCTCCCGAATGCCGACCGACCCGCCGGCCCACTTCCTGCCGACCCCGGAGCCGCAGCCGCCCGCCGACCTCGCCCGTTTGCTCGACACGGTGCGGGCCAACGTGGCCGGCGTGTTCCTCGGCAAGCCCGAAGTGATCCGGCTGGCGGTGGTCTGCCTGCTGGCCGACGGCCACCTGCTGCTGGAGGACGTGCCCGGCGTCGGCAAGACGCTGCTGGCCAAGGCGCTGGCCCGCAGCCTGGACTGCCAGTTCCGCCGGATTCAATTCACCCCCGACCTGCTGCCCGGCGACTTGCTCGGCGTCAGCATCTTCAACCAGACCGAGAACAAGTTCGAGTTCCAGCCCGGCCCGGTGTTCGCCGAGGTGGTGCTGGCCGACGAGATCAACCGCGCCACCCCCCGCACCCAGTCGGCGCTGTTGGAAGCGATGAGCGAGCGGCAGGTGACGACCGACGGCGTGACCCGCCGCCTCGGGCCGCCGTTCCTGGTGCTGGCCACGCAGAACCCCTACGAGTTCGAGGGGACGTACCTGCTGCCGGAGAGCCAGCTCGACCGCTTCCTTATGCGGGTGCGGATCGGCTACCCCGACCGCGCGGCCGAGCGGGCCATCCTGACGCAGCACCGCACCGGCGAGCCGGTGGAGAAGCTGCCGCCCGTGTTGCAGCCGACGCAGATCGTCGCCCTCCAGCTGGTGTGCCGGAACGTGAAGGTGGAGCCGCCGGTGGCCGACTATCTGCTGGACATCGTGGACGCCACCCGCACGCACCCGGACGTGTCTCTGGGGGCCAGCACCCGCGGCGCGCTGTCCTTTTATCGGGCGGTGCAGGCGACGGCGCTGCTGGCCGGCCGCCAGTACGCGACCCCGGACGACGTGAAGTCTTTGGCCGTCCCGTGCCTGGCGCACCGGCTCATGACGAAGGCGTGGGACCAGGGCGGGCGGAACGAGTCCGAGGCCGTCGTCGCCGACATCGTGTCCCGCGCCAAGGTGCCGGTGTAAGCAAACGGGGCGAACGGCGCGCCGCTCGCCCTCTGGAACTCCCATGCCCACCCGCAGCCGGTTCGTGCCGACCAAGGAGCTGCTCTGGTGGGCGGCGGTGGCCGGCCTGCTGGCGCTCGTCGGGGTAATGAAGGCGATCAACCTGCTGCTGCTGATGGCGTACCTGCTGGCGGCGCTGCTGCTGGTGAACGCGGTCATCGCCTGGCGGACGGTGCGGCGGGTGCGGGTGGTCCGGCGGGAACACGGGCCGGCGTTCGCCGGCGAGCCGGTGACGCACGTCGCCGAGGTGACGAACGCGGCCGACCGGTGGATCACCGTCACCGTCCGCGAGGTGCGGGCCGCCGACGCCCGCTCGTGGTTCGTGCCCGGCCTGCCCGCCGGCCAGACGGCCCTGACCAGCGTCGAGCGGGTCTACCACCGGCGGGGGCGGTACCCGGTGCCGGCCATCGAGGCCGTGTCCGGGTACCCGTTCGGGCTGGCCCAGTTCACCCGCCCGCTCACCGAGGTCGGCGGCATCCTGGTGCTGCCCCCCATCGGCACCATCGACGTGACGCAGATGCGGCGGTGGATGGTCCGCTCCGGCACCGGCGACGCCCGCACCTCCCGCCCCAGCGCCCGCCACGCGCCGGCCGACGGCGACCTGCGGGGGGTCCGCCCGTACCGCCCCGGCGACAGCCCCCGCGACATCCACTGGAAGACGACGGCCCGCCGCGGCACGATGATGGTCCGCGAGTACGACGCGCTGGCCCCGCTGGATTTGGTCCTGATCGTCGAGCCGTGGGTGCCGGCGGTGCCGACCGACCGGCGGGCGGCGGCCAAACTCGAGTGGGTGCTGAGCCTGGCCATGTCGATGGCGTGGGCGTGGGTGAACTCGGACCTGGGCGGGAAGCTGACGCTGGTGGTGGCGGGCGAGACGCCGACGCACGTCAGCGGCACCGGCACGCCGGGGTTCGTCCGCACCGAGTTCGCGCGGCTGGCCGAGGTGGTCGGCACGCCGACGGTGTCGCTGGTGGTGCCGCCGGCGGCGCGGAAGAACCGGCACGCCGCGCGGGTGGTCGTCAGCACCCGCGCGAACAGCCCGCTGCTGGCCACCGTCCGCGCCGGCGTCGGCCCGGCCGCCGGCCTGGACCCGTCCAGTCCGCCGGTCTGGTTCGCCCCGCCGGAGGTGGTGCGGCTGGGGTAAGAGGGGGCGGAGCCAATCTGGTTTTCGCACCGGAGGTGCGGCAGAAGTTAGCCAGGGGTGGAGCGAGCGAAGCGAGCGGAACCCCTGGAACCCGTTGCGAGAGGAACGGAGTCCCGAAGGGACGACAGATTCTGCCGCCGCTCCGCGGCTCATGGCAGCGAAACCCCACACCAGGGGTTCCGCTGCGCTCCACCCCTGGCTAACTTCTGCCGCACCTCCGGTGCGAAGAAATTGAGTACCGGACGGGTTCGACCGAAGCGGCCCGCTGTCCCCTGACTCCTGGGCGTATCCGATGCCGACCGAATTCGCGTTCCGCGTCAGCACCTACCTGACCCTCGCGCTGGCGTGCGCCTGCCTGGGGTACGCCGAGTGGGACTTGCTCCCGGAGGTGACCGGGTTCATGGCTGCGGTGCTGGTGCTGCTGGCCGTGTCGTTCCGGTACGAGGGGCGGATCGAACTGAGCCTGGCGCGGGCGAACGCCGTCGGCCTGGGCATCGCCGTGGTCGGGGTGATGTGGCTGGCGGTGAAGTGGACGACGCCGCCGACGGGGGTGATGGCCAACCTGTCGTGGCCGACGAACATCCTGCCCTACGCCGGGCCGGTGCTGATGGTGCTGATCCCGGCCAAGCTGTTCCGCCCGAAGCACGTCGGCGACTGGTGGGCCATGCAGGGGGTGGGGCTGGCGGCCGTCGGGCTGGCGGCGGCCATGTCGGACGACGAGCCGTTCGTGGTCCTCCTCTGCCTGTACCTGTTCTTCGCCGTCCTGTCGCTGACGCAGTTCTACTACCGGCGGGCCGGCGGGCACGTCGCCCCGCTGCCGGCCGGCCGGCCCGCGGCCCGCCCGACGGTGGTGTTCGCCCAGTCGAACGTCGATCCGGACGCGCCGCCGCCGTACCGCTTCGCCGCCGGCCGGTCGCTGCGGTGGATCGGGTACGCGGTGCTGCTGGCCGCCCCGCTGTTCCTGCTCACCCCCCGCACCGGGGTGCCGTCGTGGGGGCTGACCACCCAGCGGCTGGAGGTCGGATTCAACCCGGAACAGACGCTCGAGATGAACCGCGTCGGCGACATCCAGGGCAGTCGGGAAGTGGCGTGCGACGTGACGGTGACGGAGCTGGACGGCCGGCCGAAGGACGACCTCGACCCGACCTCGTACTGGCGCGGGCGGGCGTACCGGGGGTACGACGGCGGCCGCTGGAACGCCGGCATGATCGTCGCCGGGGGGCTGACGCAGCCGCTCCCGTCCCGCAGCGGCAAGGCGGCGGACGCCTGGGCGGCGGCCGGCCGCACCCCGTTCGTCGTCGATGTGACGGCCCGCAGGTCGTCGTCGGTCGCCGTCGTCCTCGGCCCGGTGGCGTGGGTGGGGGGGGCGGACAGTCCGGTCGCCACCCACTTGCGGGCGGGGAACGTGTTGCCGTGGACGCTACAGCCGGACGGAAACCTGACCCCGACCACGAGCGTCGGGCGGGAGCGGTGTCGCCAGGTGGCGGTGCCGCCGCTCGAACCGGGCCTCGGGCCGGGGTTCGCCCGCACGACCTCCGACCGGGACTACGACAGTTGGCTGGCGGCCCTCACCCGCGCGCCGGACGGCATCCGCGCGCTGGGCGACCGGCTGGTCCGCAAGTGGATCGACGAGGGGCGGCTGCCGGCCGCCGCGCTGGACGACGCGCGGCCGGGGCAGTGCCGGGTGGCCGCCGCCCACGCCGAGGCGGTGGCGCTCGCCTTCCGCGACTACTTGGCCGCGTCCGGCGAGTTCGCGTACAGCACCAAACTCCGCCGCGTGGACAAGGCCCTCGATCCGATCGAGGACTTCCTGCGGAACGTGAAGGAGGGGCACTGCCAGTGGTTCGCCGCCGGCTACGCCCTGCTTCTCCGGGGGGTCGGCATCCCGTGCCAGTTCGTCCTCGGCTTCCGCGGGCAGGAGGCGGTCGGCGACGGCAAGTACGAAATCCTCCAGGAGCACGCCCACGCCTGGGCGGAAGTGCTGGTCCGCCGCACGGCGAACGGCACGACCACCCTGCACTGGCTGACGGTGGACCCGACCGCCGGGGGCGAGGTGACGGCGGCCGCCGCCCGCGGGTGGTGGGCCAGCGCGCGGCAGAAGGGGGTGGAATTCGTCGCCGACTACATCCTCGGCTACAGCCCGGACAAGCAGAAGAAGGCCATCGCCGACGCCAAGACGTTCGCCGCCGCGTGGTGGCCCGCCGTGCCGCTGGCGGTCGCCGCGTGGGTGGCGTGGCGGACCCGCCGGCGGTGGTGGCCGGCGGCCGCCCGTCCGGCCCCGCACCCGCTCGTCACCTCGGCCAGCCCGCCCTGGTTCCTCGACTACCTGACGGCCACCGCCCGCCTGGGGCTGCTGCCGCCCACCGGCCAGACGCCGAAGGAGTTCGCCGAGGCGGTGGCGGCGGCGCTGCGGGCCAGCCCGGCCGGGGCACCGGTGGCCGAGGTGCCGGCGTTCGTCACGTCCAAGTTCTACCGGGTGCGGTACGGCGGCCTGTCGCTGACCGCCGCCGAGGACGCCGACGTTCGCGCCGCCGTGGACCGCCTGCTGGCCGCCGTCCAGGATTTGTCGGTGCTGCGGCCGGCCGCCGCATGAGGGGGCCGGCTCACTCCAGGTCGAACACGACGACTTTCCCCGTGTCGCTGCCGACGGCGGCCGTCGCGCCGTCGGGCGAGAACGCCAGGCAATTACGATTTGAACCACGTCGGATCGACCACGCAGTTCGGATCGTTATCGAGTTCGTGCGTGATAACTCCGTCGGGAGTCACGGCGACCTTCAGCCCGTACCACTTCACTGACGAGTCTTCCTTTCTCACGCTCCATAGCTTCCGAAGAAGGTTCTCCATATCCGTTGTGGTGTCCAGCAAGCCGTAGAGGCTATTGTCCGGCATGACAAGGCGGAATTTGACCTGACCGCCTTCCGCATCGGCGAACCATCGCGCGTCCACGAAGGCCGACACCCACGGCGGGACATCCGTTGTCGCCTTGTCCTGGGATTCCGCTGCGGCCAACCCCCGATCCGACTCCTCGCGGAGCAACTGCCCGAGTTTCCGAACGAGTTTGCGAAACTTCTTCTGAGTCGCTTCGGACATCGCGGTGCGCTCCTGTCACGGGCAAGGCAACTACGATTTGAACCACGTCGGATCGATCACGCAGTTCGGATCATTGTTGAGTTCGGTGGTGACCTCGCCGTTAGGTGTCACGCAAACTTTCAGGCCGTACCACTCCACCGACGGGTCTTCCTTCCGAAGGGTCGAAATCTTTATGACAATGTTATTCATGTCGCGGTTGATGCGCAAGCCTCGACGAGTGTTGTTCGGCAAGGCGGCCCGTATTTTGGCACTCCACCCCTCGGCGTCGGCGAACCACCGCACATCAATGAAAGCCGATTTCCACGGTGGAGTGGAGTCTTGGTCCTTGGCGTCCGGCGTGACCAACCCCTTGTCCGCCTCCTCCCGGAGCAGCCGACCGAGTTCCCGAACGAACTTGCGGAACTTCTTCTGGGTCGCTTCGGACATCGCGGTGCGCTCCTGTTGCCGTGTCACGTTCCAGGGGCGGTGCCACTCCTTGGCGGTCGCAGCTCGCAGGACGGCCCTACAATACCGCAATGCCCCGCCGAATGAAACTGCCGCCACGGAAGGAGCGCGTCCCGGAGTTGCTCCGTCGGCTGGCCGCCGCGTACCCGGACACCGGCACCGCCCTGCACTTCCAGACGCCGTTCCAACTGCTCGTCGCCACGATCCTCTCCGCCCAGTGTACCGACGTGCGAGTGAACATCGTCACGCCGCCGCTGTTCGCCGCGTTTCCCGATGCCGCCGCGTTCGTCGCCGCCACCCAGGAACAGGTGGAAGCGCTGGTGAAGACGACCGGCTTCTTCCGCAACAAGGCTAAGAACATCCGGGCCACGGCGCGGATGATTCTGGACGAGTTCGGCGGCGAAGTGCCCGGCACGCTGGACGAGCTGGTCCGCCTCCCCGGTGCCGGGCGGAAGACGGCGAACGTGGTGCTGGGCGACGCCTTCGGCGTCACCGGCATCACCGTGGACACGCACGTCGGGCGGCTCAGCCGGCGGCTCGGCCTGACCCGCAAGACGGACCCGGTGAAGGTAGAGATGGTGCTGAACGAACTCATCCCCCGCGCGGAATGGACGCGATTCAGCCACCGCCTGATCCTGCACGGCCGCGCGATCTGCTCGGCGCGCAAACCGAACTGCACGGTTTGTTCCCTGGCGGACGTGTGTCCGAAAATCGGTGTCCGGCGACCGGCAACTCGCGTGGAAAGCGCGTGAGGCGATGTTGCGAGGACGGAGCGGGCTGCGTAGTTTGACGACGCTCTTCCTTCTCCCCATTCACGGCCTCCTGCCCCGGAGCCTCTCCGTGTTGCTCACCCGCGTCCGCGACGCCCTCTATTGGCGTCTTTGGAAAGCCCGCCGCCACCGCTACCTCCGTGCCACCTTCCGCAACGGCGAGGAGTTGGTCCGCAGCTACGCCGAGAAGACCGCGTGTCCGGCGGCGGTGCTGAACGACGGCACCGTCTTCCGCCACCCGGCCGACCGCACCGGTCTGGCCGGGATGCTGCTGGAAGTCTGGTACGACGAGGTGTACACCGGCCGCTTCTACACCCCCCGGCCGGGCGACACGGTGATCGACGCCGGGGCCAACGTCGGCGCGTTCAGCCTGCTGCTGGCCCGCACCCAACCGGCCTGCCGGGTGTTCGCCTTCGAGCCGTTCGCCGAGAACTACGCCCTGCTGGAAGCGAACCTCGGCGCGGCGGTCGGTGCGACGGTGCGGACGTACCGGGTCGCGCTGTCGGGCAGCTCGGCGGTCGGGGTCATGGCCGACGGCGGCCCGCGGTCCCAGGACCATCAGTTGACCGCTTCCCCGACCGACGACGCAAACCCCGCCGCCATTCGCACGCTCGGTTTCGCCGAGGTGCTGGCGCTGGCCGGGGACGAACCGGTCGCGCTGTTCAAGTGCGACATCGAGGGGAGCGAGAACGAGTTGTTCGGGCGGGCCGACCCGGCGCTGTTCCGCCGCGTCCGCCGGTTCGCCATCGAGTACCACGACCTGTACAAGCCGGGGACGCGGGCGTTGCTAGAACAGCGGCTGTCGCCGACGCACGCCGTCGAGGTCCGCCCCGACCCCGAAGGCGGGTACGGCATGATCTACGCCACCGCCAAGTGAGACCCCCGCCATGCTGCACGTCCTCGCCACCATCGACATCGAACCCGGCCGCCGGGACGACTTCCTGACGCACTTCCACTGGGTGGTCCCGTTCGTCCGGGCCGAGGACGGGTGCCTGGAGTACGTGCCCACCGTGGACGCCGTGACGCCCTTCGCCGCCCAGCCGGCCGTCCGCCCGAACACCGTCACCGTCGTCGAGAAGTGGGCGTCGCTGGCGGCGCTGCAAGCGCACATGGCCACCCGCCACATGGCCGAGTACCGCGAGCGGGTGACGGGTTTGGTGAAGGGCGTCATCCTGCATGTGACGGAGCCGGTCGAGGAGTGACGCCGCCGCGCCGCGCGAGCGGCCACTGCCTCACACCGCTTCCGCCCGCCGCACCGCGCCGCGCAGCCAGAGCAGGCACAGCACGATCAGCGCCGTCGCGGCGACGAACAGCCACCTCGGCGCGTCGCCGGCCGGCACGCCACTAGCGCGGACGACCGACACCACCGCGTAGAAAGTCGCCGACGCCAGCACCGCCCCGAACACGTCCACGAAGTTGCTCGTCGCCACCATCACGCCCTTGGTCTCCTTCGGCCCGGCCTGTTGCAGCAGGGTGAACAGCGGCACCAGATAGAACCCGGCGAAGAAGCCGATGGCCACGATGCACGCGACGAGCGCGGCGACGACCTCGGTGGCGAAGCCCGCCAGCAGGCACGCGACCGCCATGCCGACGCCGCCGAACAGGATGAACCGCACGCGGACGGCGGGGCCGGACAGGTGGCCCGCGACCGGGCTGCCCAGGCCGATGCCGACGGCGATGGTGCCGACCACCGCGCTCGTGGTCAGTTCGTCCCAGCGGGGCGTGCGGGTTTCGCCCAGGATGTACATGGTCGAACGCAGGAACGTGGCGACGCCCGTGAACAGGGCGATGCCGACGAGCGCGAGGCGGAGTCGCGGCGACACCCACATGTCCCGCACCGCGCCGACGATGGGGACGTACACAAGGCGGGGGAACCGGCGGGTCGGGTGCGCGGCCGGCACCGGGCGAATCCAGTACCCGCACGCCGTGCCGACGGCGGCCAGCGCGAACAGCACGACGCCGATGACCCACTCGTCCCCCCGGCAGGCGAACGACAGCGCGCCGCCGGACACCGTGCCCAGGATGACCGCCAGGAACGACAGGCATTCGAGCCAGCCGTTGCCCCGGCTCATCTGGTGCGGCAGGAGGATCTCCGGCATCAGCCCGTACTTGGCCGGGCCGAAGAACGCCGCGTGCGTGCCCATCAGCACCACGCACCCCAGCACCAGCCACACGCCGGCCAGCTCGCCGGCGCTGCCGCACCAGAAACCGACGCCGGCGAGGCCGCAAATGCCGAGTTCCAGCCACTTCCACGTCAGCAACACGGTCCGCTTGGAGAAGCGATCCGCGACGTACCCGGTGAGCGTGCAGAAGGCGGCCCACGGCGCGTAGAACAGCACCGGCATCAGGGCGATGGCGTCCTTGTCCGCCAGCGCGCCGGTGTTGATGGCGAAGAACATGGCGGCGGCGTGCAGCGCCTGGTCGTTGAACGCGGCGGTGAACTGCGCGATCAACAGGCCGGCGAACGTCCGCGACCCGATGCCCGGCTTGTCGGAGGAAGTCATGCCGTCAAGGTAGGGGCGGGCGCGGGGCCGACGTAGCAGTTCCACCCTCACGCCTGCGCCGCCAGGATGTCCTCGATGACGCCGTCGGCGACGCACTGGCCCGCCCGTGTCAGGCGCACCGAATCGCCGGCGTCTTCCAGGAGTCCCAGCCCGACGAGTTGCCGGAGCTTCGCGCCCATCAACTCGTTCAATTCGAAGCCGGTTTGCACCGCGAACCGGCTTCGGGGGATGCCTTCCATCCGCCGCAGTTGCACGGCGACCGTCTCTAGCGCCCGGTCGCGCGGCTCCAGCACTTCCGCCTGAAACGTCGGCGATTCGCCGCTCAGCACCCGCCGGATGTAGTCCTTGGTGTTCCGCACGTTCATCTCCCGCGAGCCGTCCACATACCGCGCCGCCCCGACGCCGAACCCGTAGTACGCCTCGTTCGCCCAGTAGGTTTCGTTGTGCCGGCACCGCCTGCCCGGCCGGGCGAAGTTCGACACCTCGTACTGCTCGAACCCGGCAGTGGTGAGCGTGTCGATGGCGAGGCGGTACATGGCCAGCTCGCCGTCCTCGTCCACGGGCGTCACCTGCCGCCGCTCGCGGGCCTTCCACAGCGGCGTGCCCTTCTCGTAGGTCAGACCGTAAGTCGAGATGTGGTCCGGGTGGTACGCCAGCGCGTCGGCCAAGTCCGTTTCCCAATCAGCGAGGGTCGCACCCGGCGCGGCGAAGATCAAATCCAGCGACAGTTGCCGGATGTGCTTCCGCGCGGCGGCGACGGCCGTCGGGATGTGTTCGATGCGGTGCAGTCGGTCGAGCGATTTCAGCAGGTGTGGACGGAACGACTGCACGCCGATGCTGACGCGGGTGACGCCGAACGCGGCCAGCGCGGCGCACTTCTCGTCCGACAGCGATTCGGGGGTGGATTCGATGGAGGTTTCCGAAGTGCCGACCCGCGGCAGCCAGCGGTTCAACTCGGTCATCAGCCGGACCAACTGCGGCACGGTCAGCGAGGTCGGCGTGCCGCCGCCGAGGAAGAGCGTTTCCACCGGGCGCGGCTCGCCGAGGCCGCGCAGCTCCTCCGTCAGCGCGTCCAGATACAGCTCGACTAGCCCGTCCTGCCCGACGGTCACGGCGAAGTCGCAGTACCCGCAGTGGTGCGCGCAGAACGGGATGTGGACGTAAGCGGCGCGGGGTTGCAGCCACGGCGGGCGGGTGAACATGCGGGAATTGTAGCGGGCCGCCGGACTCGAAGAAGGGCGTGGCGCGTGACGTTCGCGTGCCGGTTGCGCCGGGTTGCACGGATGCCGCGCGGCCAACCGCCGCCAGCCCCCGTTGACCACACCGGGTTAAAGTGGATAGACTGAGCGGAGATTCCCGCCCCCACGGAACTGCCGCCATGAGTCCCGGAGATGTCGAGAGCGACGACGAGGGGGGCGGCATCGCCTTCGCCACGGCCCGCGGCCGCGACTGGCCGAGCGTCCGCCAGTTCAACGTGTTCCTGGCCAACCGCATGGGCGCGCTGCTGGCCCTGGTGCGGCGGTTCGAGACGACCGACGTGAAGGTGGTGTCGCTGACCGTCATCGAGACGGCCGACTGCGCCATCATCCGCATGGTGCCCAGCGACTACGAGCGGGCCTACGAGATCCTCATCGCGGCCAAGTTCCCGTTCACCGAGTCGGACCTGCTGGTGGTGAAGATCCCGGACAACGACCAGCCGCTGCTGACGCTGACGAAGTGCCTGCTGGGGGGCGAGATCAACATCCACTACATGTACCCGCTGCTCATCGGCGTCGGGCCGATGGGGAACACGGCGGTGGCCCTGTACGTGGACGACTTCGAGAACGCCGCCACGATCTTGCACGCCCAGGGGTTCACCCTGTTCACCGAGTCGGACCTGCGGGATTGACGCACCGGAACAGGGTGGGCGGCCCATCGGTTCATTTGATGATGCCGTCCTTGTTGCACTCGGTGATCGCCTTTGAAACGAGCGTGAGGAACGAGCGAGTGGCCTGAACGATATTCTTCTTCGACACACCGCCTTTGAGCACCAATCCAAAGTCAAGCCACAGGTCGCCGTCTTTGTCGATGCCGGCGCGGATCAACACGTACCGCTCGTTGATTCGGCTCACCAACTCCATCCGATCCGCCCTCGGGGTATTCTTCTCAATGTCGTAGTACGCGATGAACTGGATCTGCTCCTTGGACTCGGACACTGTGCAGCGGGCGACCACTTCCTCGTTGATGCGGATGTGCCGCTTCACCACGTCCAGCGTCACCTCCATCCGAGCGGAGTCATACACATCGCGGAGGAGTTCGAGCGACACGTTTTCCGGGTTCACGACCTCGGTGGGGGCGATACCTTCGGTGTCTCGGAGTTTCACCGGTTGCTGCGGAGGCTGTGGGAGTTGCGGTTTGACGTTCTGGGGCAGCGGTGCGGGGAAACCACAGCCGGCGGCGAAGCCGAGGAACCCGGCCGCGAAAACGGATCGGAAGGCAGGTCGGGTGGACATCATCCGGTGGCTCCGGTGTGTTAGGTGTATCGCGGTCCAAGATAGGCGATTTCACCCCGATACCGCAACGACTTTCCGCGAATCGCCGACGAAAAACGCACCGGCCTTTCAAACCGGTGCGTGATCGACAGGAACGGTACGTCCTCGTCGCCGTCAGTCCACGATGCCGTCCTCGTCGCACTCGGACACGGCCTTGGGCACCAGCATCAGGAACACGCGGGTGGCCTGGACGATGTGCTTCTTCGACACCCCGCCCTTGAGCACCAGGCAGTAGTCGAACTGCAAGTCGCCGTCGTCGTCGATGCTGGCGCGGATCAGCACATACTGGTCGTTGATGCGGTTGGCCAGCTCCAGCCGGTCGATCCGCTGGGCCTCCTCCTTGATGCCGTAGTAGGCGACGAGCATCACCCGCTCCTTCGACTCGGACAGGGTGCAGCGGGCCACCACGTCCTCCTTGATGCGGATGAACTTCTTCTCCTCGTCCAGCGTCACCTCCATCATGGCGGCGTCGAACACGTCGCGGATGAGCTCGATCGAGACGTTCTCCGGGGTGACGAATTCGTTCGAGAGGGGGCGGGTGTAGTGGTGGATGACATCTTGGAGAGCGGTCGTCACGCCCGGAACGAATTCGGTCGCGGCCCCGGCCCCGGCGGGCAGGTGGTTCACCACCTCGGACAGGGCGGCGGTGAAAGCGTCCAACTTTTCGGCGTCTTTGGCGGGCATGGCTCCTGGCTCCGGGAGGGGTTCTCGGTTCGGCGAGAGGGGCTTTTCTTGACGCTCCCCCACCCCGACATACTATGACCTCGTGATAGGTTGCGTGACCTCGACGGGTTCGTCGAGGTTAGTTTTTCGGGAACCTCGTGAAATTTCTCACAAGGCCCCGGCACCGTCCCGCCGAAGCGGAAAGGCGTCGCCCGATGCTCGCCGTCGTCCCCGTCCTGACGCCCGCCGGCCTCGAACCGGCGTTCGACCTGACCGCGTACCTGCCGGTCCTCATCTACGCCGCCGTCGTCACGGTCCTGGCCCTGGCCACGCTGTCGCTGGTTCACCTGCCGTTCGTTAAGCCGCGGAAGCCGACGGCGGTCAAGCTGATGACCTACGAATCGGGGATGGACCCGATCGGGTCGGCGCGGATGCAGTTCGACATCCGCTTCCACCTGATCGCCATCCTGTTCCTGGTGTTCGACGTGGAACTGCTGTTCCTGTACCCGTGGGCGGTGCTGGCGTACTCGGACGCGGGCAGCCCGTTCTGGAAGGACGTGTTCGGGGCGATCGTGTTCGCCGAAATCCTGGTCTTCCTGGCCACGCTGGGCATCGCCTACGCCTACGCCTGGAAGAAGGGGGTGTTCCGATGGCGGTGAGACCGACCGACAACTTCTTCGTGAGCAAACTCGACGCCCTGGCGTCCTGGGTGCGGAAGCACAGCCTGTGGCCGATGCCGTTCGCCACGGCCTGCTGCGGCATCGAGCTGATGGCCACCGCCAGCAGCCGGTACGACATCGCCCGGTTCGGCAGCGAGGCCATGCGGTTCACCCCCCGCCAGTGCGACGTGATGATCGTCGCCGGCCGGGTGGTGATGAAGATGGTGCCCGTCATGCAGCGCATCTGGCTGCAAATGCCGGAGCCGAAGTGGTGCATCAGCATGGGCGCGTGCGCTAGCAGCGGCGGCGTGTTCGACACCTACAGCGTGGTGCAGGGGATCGACCGATTCATCCCGGTGGATGTGTATGTGCCTGGTTGCCCGCCCCGCCCGGAGCAACTCATCCGCGCCGTGCTGGACCTGCAAGAGAAGGTGCAGAAGACTGGCACCATCAACGCCCGCGAGTTCGCTTACCGCGACACCTACGAAGGGCCGACCGCCCTGGCGAACGAACTCGACCCGACGGAGCTGGTGGTCGCGCCGGGCAACTTCGAGACGGGGCGACGAAGCCGGGGCTTGCCGCTGGTGAAGTGAACGATCACGAAGACTAACCACAGAGGCACAGAGGCACAGAGAAAACAAAAGAG
This sequence comes from Fimbriiglobus sp., assembly GCA_043738505.1. GTDB lineage: Bacteria > Planctomycetota > Planctomycetia > Gemmatales > Gemmataceae > JALHQU01. The sequence goes on from JAYUFU010000016.1 coordinate 18,943, forward strand.
AGTGGAAGAGAGAAGGCAGGGGATTTTCATAACTCAATTCTCTTGCTTCTCTTCTCTGTGTCTCTGTGCCTCTGTGGTTAGTTCGGAGTTCTTATGTCCGCCATCGACAAACTGACCGCCGCGTTCGGCGACGCCCTAGGCACCAGCGAATTCCGCGACAACAAGCGGGTCGTGGTGCCGGCGGAGAAGCTGTACGCCGCGCTCAAGCTGCTCAAGGAGCAGGGCGGGTTCGACATGCTCGCCGACCTCGGCGGCATCGACTACCTCGGCTACCCCGACGCCACCGACCGCTACTGCGTCGTGTACGCGCTGACCAACACGACGACCGGCGAGCGGCTGTTCGTGAAGGCGTTCGCCAACGACCCGGACCCGGAGCTGCCGACCGTGGTGCCGCTGTGGGAAGGGGCCAACTGGATGGAGCGGGAGGTGTACGACCTGTTCGGCGTGACGTTCACCGGCCACCCGGACTTGCGGCGCATCCTGCTGCCGGACGAGTTCGTCAGCCACCCGCTGCGGAAGGACTACCCGCTCCGGGGCTTCGGCGAACGGCATAACTTCCCGACCGTCACGCGGGCCGAGAGTTGATGGGTTCGGAAGAAAAGATTAACCACAGAGACACAGAGGCACAGAGAAGACAAGAGAGAGATTTGTCTTCATCTCAATTCCTCTCTTCTCTGTGCCCCTGTGTCTCTGTGGTTAGTGATCTGAGGTCCGATCATGCCGCTCGAATTGCTCGATCCCGCCGCCGACACGGCGACCGATTCCGAGTACCTGTACACCCTGAACTTCGGGCCGCAGCACCCGGCCACGCACACCACGCTGCGCCTCATCCTGACGCTCGACGGGGAGACCATCGTCAAGGCGGTGCCGGACATCGGCTACCTGCACTCCGGGTTCGAGAAGCTGGGCGAAGACCTCGACTTCAACCAGTACGTGACGGTCGTGGACCGGATGAACTACATCTCGCCGGTGGCCAACGAGATCGCCTGGCACCACGTGATCGAGAAGTTGATGGGGATCGAGATCACCCCGCGGTGCAAGTACGTCCGCACCATCCTGGCGGAACTGGCCCGGATCAGCGACCACCTGCTCTGCGTCGGCGCGGTCGCCCTGGACCTCGGCGGGCTGACGGCGTTCCTGTACGCCTTCAACGAGCGGGAGCGGGTGTACGACATCATCGAAGGGGCGTGCGGGCAGCGGTTCCACCCCAGCTACACCCGCGTCGGCGGGATGATGAACGACGTGACCGACGACTTCGTCGCCAAGGTGCGGGCGTTCGCCAAGTCGTTCGCCAAGGCCCACGCCGACGTGGTGCGGCTGCTCAACCGCAACAAGATCTTCCTCGACCGCACCAAGGGCGTCGGCGTGCTGACGAAAGCCGAGGCCATCAACCGCAGTTGCACCGGCCCCATCGCCCGCGCCTCCGGTGTCGTGCGCGATTTGCGGAAAGACGAGCCGTACTTGGCGTACCCGGAGTTGCAAGACTCGTTCCAGATTGCCTGTGCGTCGGGTGGTGATTGCCTGGCGCGGTACTTGGTGCGGATGGAAGAAATGAAGCAGTCGATGAACATCATCGCGGCGGCCGTGGAGAACATCCCGAGCGGACCCATCAACGTGGCGCTGGATAGCAAGCTGGTGATTCCGGACAAGAACGCGACGTACCGGAGTATTGAAGGTCTCATTCAACACTTCGAGCTGTTCATGTGGAACCGCCGGTTCGAGACGCCGGTGAACGAGGTGTACGGGGCGCACGAGACGGCCAACGGCGAACTCGGCTTCTACGTGGTGGCGGACGGCAGCGCGAAGGCGTTCCGCGCCCGCACCCGGCCGCCGTCGTTCATCCACTTCGCCACCTTCCCGCACCTGGCGGAAGGGCACCAGATCGCCGACTTGCCGGCGATCCTGGGGAGTCTGAACATCATCGCGGCGGAGTTGGATCGGTAGGGGAGAAGACCTCACCCCCCGGCCCTCTCTCCGTCCCGGAGAGGGGGTGTTCAAGGCGAATTCGGCTTTGGCGAGACAAAGACGTGGCGGGTTGCCGACGGTTTACAACCCTCTCCGGGGCGGAGAGGGTGGCGAGCGAAGCTCGCCGGGTGAGGTTCCTTCTCGGCGACTCATTCGGAGCGGTTCAATGCCGGCGATTTCCGACGCGATCCAGGACCGCATCCGGGCGTACATCCCCCGGTACCCGAGCAAGCAGGCGGTGACGCTGCCGGCGCTGCACCTCGTCCACGACGAGTACCGCACGGTGTCGAACGAGGCCATCGTCGAGATCGCCGGACTGCTGGACTTGCACCCGTCGGAAGTCCACGACACGATGACCTTCTACGAGTTCTTCAAGCACGACGGCGCGAAACTCGGCCAGACCCGCCTGTGGGTGTGTCGGGGCCTGGCATGCATGCTGAAGCAGGGTTACGAGTTGCTCGAACACTGCGAACACAAGCTGGGCGTGAAACAGGGCGAGACGACGCCGGACGGCAAGATCACGCTGGAGTTCGCCGAGTGCATCGGGGCGTGCGACGGCGCGCCGGCCTGCCTGAAGGACGACATCCATGTGATGAACGTGACGCCGGAGAAGGCGGACCAGTTGATCGCACAACTGAGGGGCTAACCATGCGTGCGGAACCGAATCGCGCCGAGATCCTTCGCCTGCTGAACGTGCGACCGTTCCGACCGTTCGTCGTCACGCTGGACAGCAACCAGCAGTTGGTCGTCGAGCACCCGGAGAACATCGCGTTCGATCCGACCCCCGGCGGCCGGGCCGACTTCTACATGCTGGGCGCGCAACTGCGGTGCTTCTCGACGTTCGACGCGATCACCATGATCGCCACGCTCGACCAGTTGATCCAGAACTCCAACGGCCTCGTGGGGGCGTCGTAAATGGCCTTCGAACCGACCCTGCTCGCGCGGGTGAACCAACCGAACTCCGGCCAGCTCGCCGGCTACCGCGCCGACGGCGGGTACGCCGCGTTCGAGCGCGCCCTCGCCGACAAGCAACCCGCCGATGTCGTCACCCAGGTGAAGGACTCCGGGCTGCGCGGGCGTGGCGGCGCGGGGTTCCCGACCGGCCTCAAGTGGACCTTCCTGCCGAAGGACCACCCCGGCCCGATCTACTTGTGCGTGAACGCCGACGAGTCGGAGCCGTGTACGTACAACAACCGCATCCTGATGGAGAAGGATCCCCATCAGGTCATCGAAGGCATCATGCTGGCGTGCTACGCCATCAAGAGCAACCGCGCCTACTTCTACATCCGCTACGAATACGGCGATGCGTACCGCGCGACGCAATCGGCGATTGACGAATGCTACGCCGCCGGGCTGCTCGGCAAGAACATCGGCGGCAAGGGGTTCGACCTCGACATCTACATGCACCGCGGGGCCGGGGCGTACATCTGCGGCGAGGAGACGGGCCTCATCGAGTCGCTCGAAGGCAAGCGGGCGTGGCCGCGGATCAAGCCGCCGTTCCCCGCCATCGAGGGGGCGTTCCGCAAGCCGACGATCGTCAACAACGTCGAGACGATGGCCTGCGTCACGCAAATCGTCCGGCACGGCATCGACTGGTTCAAGTCGTTCGGCATCGCCCCCGACCCCAAGAACCCGCGCGACGCCGGGAGTTACGGGCCGAAGCTGTACACCATCGCCGGGCACGTCAATGAGCCGCGGTGCGTCGAGTTGCCGATGGGCGTGACCATCCGCGACCTCGTCGAGAAGCACGGCGGCGGCGTCTGGAAGGGCCGCAAGGCCAAGGCGATCAACCCCGGCGGCCTGAGCATGGGCTTCGCCGATGTCAACGCCCCGTTGAAGAGCGAGGACGGCAAGACCGAGTACGACATCCCGCTCGACTTCAACGGCCCCGGCAAGATCGGCTGCCTCGGCCTCGGCACGGCGGCCATCACGGTCATCGACGACCAGACCAGCATGGTCGATGTGCTGCACAACGTCTGCCAGTTCTTCAGCCACGAGTCGTGCGGCCAGTGTACGCCGTGCCGCGAGGGGACCGGGTGGATGCTCAAGATCACCGACCGGCTGCGCCGCGGCCAGGGTCGCCGGGAAGACCTCGACATCTTGATCGACGTGTCGGACCGCATGGGCATCATGCCGGGGACGACGATTTGCGGGCTGGCCGACGGCGCGGGCTGGCCGGTCAAGACGGCGATCCGCAAGTTCCGC
>JAYUFU010000017.1:0-8349 GCA_043738505.1 Fimbriiglobus sp.
GCAGAGGATTGGCATCTGCCGCCCCTTCGGAGCTACGGGGGCATACGGGGTTCCTAGGGCTTACGCCCTGGGCTATTCACGGTCGCCCCGTTGGGGCGAAGAAGACCTGTCCGTTCGCCGGTGCCACCAAGAATTAGCCTGCCAGGATGTCCCGAATGCGGATGAGCGGCTTGGCGTACTCGTCCCACGTCAGGCCATCGACGGTGGCGGTCTGCTGGCCGGTCACGCCGTCCACGAGCGGACCTTCCTTCACCATGACTTCGAGGATGCGCAGCTCCGTCTCCGGGTCGAACAGGTCCGGCGGCGGCGTCACCCCGCGCAGCACGAACACCCCGGCGGCGAGGGCATACGCCCCCCAGTTGCTCACCCCCGCGACGATCAGGTGATCCGTCGGCACGACGCAGTGAATCAGGTCGCCGTTGGGGATGTTCGCCACGACGGTCGCGTGCGGAATCTTCCCCATGCCGATCTCGTTCCCGCCGTCCCCGATGCCGATGGTCCATTCTGTTCGCGTTGTTAACTGCTTGATAAAGTCCGCATCGACGGGCTTCGTGAACTGAGTGATGTCCCGTCCGCGCATGGAGTAGTAACGTCCGTCGGACGCGCGGCCGGCGTGTTCGATAGCGAGGAAGTGGGAGCCAGGAATACCAGGCCACGACGCACTTGTCTGAATGAGGTATTCTGGCTCAGTCGAACCGTCCTCAATCTCAATAAACTCTACATCCGATTCAACTGCGTGTTCAATTGCTGCTCGCATTGCGTGGGCACACGCCAGCCTGCTACCGACGCCAACTTGGTATCCGAGTGGAAGAAAAGCGCGAAAAAGAAAGACCGCACCAAGGGGGCCGTCGGTCTCGAACGCCGGTGGCACGCCCGTCGGGATATAGAAGCCGGTTGTCACGTCGAGCGCGACATCGGTTTCGAGAAAGCTCCGGCATGCGGCCTGGAAATCCCCGGCGGTGGCGGTGAACAGGTTGTCGCCCGGCACGCGGGCGAGGCCGCGGTTGCCGGGGTCGGTCTGCACCGCCGCCAGGATCTCGGCCAGTTTCTCGTCGGGGGTCATGCTCATTTCTCGGCGAGGAGATCGACGAGGATCTTCTCGATGGCGTCGGGTTTCTGCGGGAACGGCAGCGTCACCTTCTTGCCGGCGCGGTCCCAGGCGAGGAGGACCGGGGTGGCGTTGGCGTCGTGCTTGTCCTTCCAGTCGTCCACGGTGACGGCCTTGTCCTTGAAGATGAAGTTGGCGAACCCCGCCCCCTCCTTATTCAAGAAGTCGAGAACCTTGTCCTTCTCGTCCCACTCGCTGCGCTCCACGTCCAGGGAGACGACGACCAGGCCCTGGGAGGCGAACTTGCGGTGCAACTGCACCGTGTGCGGGAATTTCGCCCGGCACGGGCCTCAGCCCAGGAACCAGCAGTCGATCAACACCACCTTCCCCTTCTGAGCCGCGACGAACGTGTCCAGTTCGGCCACGGTGACGGGCTTCAGTTCGATGGGGATGTCGCCGGCCGTCGGCGCGGGCGTGCTGGTGCCGCAGCCGACGACGAGGGCCACGGCGAGGATCGCCGGGGAGAGCGCGAGACGCATGAGGGAGACCTCCGAAAGGGGTGGAAGTATCATCGGCCGCACCGCGCGGCGGGTCAATTCTTCCGAAACGAATCGCCGGCATTTTCGTCCCGAATCGTCACAACCGGTTGACGCGGGATAGTCCCGTCAACGACAATACCTTACCCCATCGGACGACCTCGGCCGAAATTGCCCGATCCGGACCCGCTGCGGATTCGCCCCGACCGGAACTTTCCCCCACGCCCGGCGTCGAACCCGCGACCGCCACCTCACCCGGAGCCTCCCCCATGCCCGCACTCCGCCGCCGGTCGTTCGCCGTGTTCTCGCTGCTACTCGCCGGGGCGGTCGCCGTCGGTCAGCAGCCGATGCCGCCGGAACAGCAGGCCGAGGCGCTGGTGACGGCCGGGCAGAAGGCGTTCGTGGCGGGGGATTTCGGCGGGGCCGCCCAGCGGTACACCGAGGTCATCCAGAAGTTCCCGACCACCCGGCAGGCCCTGTCGGCCCGGTACGGATTGGGCCTGGTCGGGCTGAACACCGCCGAGCCGGACTTCCTCAAGACGGTGGAGTGGTTCACCGCGCCGGCCGCCGACGGCGGGTTCCCGGAGCGCGGGCCGGCGCTGTACCACTTCGCCGTGTGCCAGCGGGCGCTCGGGCTGAAGGAGCTGGCGAAACCGCAGAACAACCCGCAGGAAGTCCAGCAGGTGAAGCAGGCGGCGGACGGAAAGTTCACCGCAGCACAGCTGGCGTTCCGCGGCGCGATGGACTGGTTCGCCGGTCAGAAGCAGGACGACTGGGCGGCGCGGAGCCGGTGCGATGTCGCCGAGATGGAAATCCGACTCGGCAAGGTGAAGGAATCGCGGGGGACGTGCGAGCCGTTCACGAAAGACCCGGTGCTGACCAAGAGCAAGCACAAACCGCTCGGCCTGTACTACCACGGCCTCGCCTGCTTCCTCGACCGCGACATCCCGAACGCCGGCCGGTCGCTCAACCAGCTCGCGCCGTTCGCCGACCCGGCGTTCGGCCTGCACGCCCGCTACCTCATCGGCCGGGTGCATCACCTGAGCGACGAGAAGCCGGAGGCGGCGGTCGCTTACGACGCCGTCCTCGCCGACTTCGAGAAGGCGAAGCTGGCGGCCGTCGAAGCGCTGAAGCAGCTGGACAAGTTCAAGACGCAGCCGTTCGAGTTGGCCCGGCTGCGGGCGCTCGCCACCGGGCCGGTGCCGGAGGCCGTCGCCGGGGCCAGCTTTCACGCCGCCACCATCCAGTACGAGACCGGCAAGTTCCCGGAGGCGCTGGCCAAGTTCCTGGCCTTCGCCAAGACCTTCGAGAAAGACCCGCTCGCGCCGGACGCCCTGCTGCGGGTCGGCTTTTGCCAGGTGCAAATGAAGCAGTTCGACGAGGCGGTGAAGACCTTGCAACCGCTCGTCGAGAAGACCACCCGGCTGACGGATCAGGTGCAGTTCTGGCTCGGCAAGGCGCAGTTCGGCCTCGCGTTGGCCGCCGACCCGAACAACCCGGCCGACCGCGACGCGAAGACGAAGGCCGCCATCGACACCCTGCGGAAGGCCATCGCGAAAACGCAGCAACTGGCGCAGCAGAACGACCCGGACGCCAAGGCCCGCCGGCCGGAAATGCTGCTGGAGTTGGCCGACACGCTGCAAACCGCCAAGCAGTACAAGGAGGCGGTACAGGTGTGCGAGCAGCTGTGGAACGAGAACGCGCTGCCGAACCGCAAGGAAGAACTCCTCCAGCGGATCGTCGCGGCAGCGGGCGCGGCCAACGACTTCAACAAGTCCGACGAGCGGGCCGCCGAGTTCCGCCGCACCTTCCCGCAAAGCACGCTGACCGCCGCCGTCGCCTTCCGCGTCGCCGAGAACGCCTTCGGCAAGGCGCTGGAAACGGCGAAGGACAAGAACCGCGCCGCCGAGTTGAAGACGCGGCTGGAAGACGCCGTGACCAAGTACGAGGAGGTCGTCAAGAAGTTCCCGGAGTACGACCGCGCGGCGCACGCCAAACTCGGCGTCGGCGTCTGCCAGGCGCAACTCGGCAACCTCGACGCGGCCGTCAAGGCGCTGGAAGGCATTCCCGCGCCGGATCGCGGCGGCGAACTCGGCATGGCTTCGTACCTGCTTGCCGATTGCCTCATCCGCCTCGCCCCCACCAAAGCCGAGGACGCGCTGCAGGAGAACCAGATCCGCGAGAAGTTGACCGCCGCCGCCGGGATGCTCGACGGCTTCGCGGCCGGCAACCCGAAGGCCCCCGAAACGCCCGCCGCGCTGCTCAAACTCGGCTTCTGCCTGAAGCGGCTCGGCGCGGGGCTGGCCGACCCGAACGAGCGGAACCAGACCCTCCAGAGGGCCAAGGACGCCTACGAGAAGCTGGCCAAGGATTACCCGAAGGACGCGCTGGCGGGGCAAGCCCGGCTCGAGTCGCAGAAGGTGCGGGCGCTGCAAGGCGACCGTGGCGGCGCGATGAACGACCTGCGCGGGTTCCTCACCAACGACGCCACGAAGAATGATCGCGTGGCCCCGCTGGCGCTGCTTCACCTCGCCACGATGCACCGCGAGCAGAACCAGCCGGCCGAGGCCGCGAAGGTGCTGGACGAACAGCGGAAGCGGCTCGACCCGGAACTGGCCAAAGACCTGGAACGCGCCGAGTGGATCGGGCTGCTGAAGTACCACCACGGCCTCGCCGTGATGGAGACGCAGAAGTTCGCCGACGCCCGCAAGCTGTTCGAGGAAGTCGTCCAGCAGAACAACGGCAAACCGGTCGCGGCGGAGGCGGCCCTGCGAACCGGCCAGTGCAAGATTCAAGAGGCGCGCAAGGCCATCGCCGACGGCCAGCAGCTCCGCAACCAGGCCGGCAATGACCAGAACAAGAAGAACCAGGCGGATCAGGCGGTCCAGAACGGCCGCAACGTGCTGTTCCAGGCGGCCGAGGAGTTGGTCAACCGCGCGGACCAGTTCCGCAACGCGATGCCGACCGGCGAGGGCCGCGCCCGGATGCTGTACGACGCGGCCTGGGCCTACCGCGAACTGGCGACCGAGGAAGTGAACGGTACCCGCGAGGCGATGCGGCGCGACGCGCACGCCAAGCTGATCGACGACGCCAAGAAGAAACTGCCGCCGAACGCCCCGCCGCCGAACCTCCCCGTGCCGGAGATCGACCGCGCCAAGGTGCCCGTCCAGCGCGGCGAGGACCGCGCGTTCAACGCTTACAAGAAGCTGTTCGAGGAGTTCCCGGACGCGGCTATCGGCGTGGACGCCCGGTTGGAGTTGGCCGAGATGCGGGCCGAGCGGAACGAACACGCGGAGATCGTGAAGGTGCTGAAGGAAGCTCTGGACAAGGAGCCGACGGATCGCCCGGTGCCGCCGGACACACTGGAGCGCGTCCGGCTGCGGCTGGGCGCGAGCCTGTACGCGACGAAGGACTTCGCCGCCGCCGCGTCGCAGTTCGACGGCGTGGCCGGCAACGCCAAGTCGCCGTACTTCGCGCAGGCCCTGTACCGCTGCGGCGAGAGCCTGTTCGCCCAGGGCGAGTACGCGAAGGCCGTCGAGAAGCTGACGCCGTTCCGCGACAAGGGCGAGTTGCACAACGTCGGCGGGGTGTCGGATCGGGCCATGCTCCGGCTCGGCTTCGCGCTCATCGCCGCCAAGAACCCGGACGCCGGGCGGGTCGCGCTGGAGACGATGCTGAACCGCTTCGGCGCGGGCAACCCGTTCGCCGCCGAGGCGCGGTTCGGCTTCGCCCAGGCGCTGTTCGCTCAGGGCAAGTTCGACGAGGCGGTGAAGGCGTTCGAGGCGGTGATCGCCGCCACGCAGTCGGACCTCGCGGCGAAGGCGCAGATGGGCATCGGCCAGTGCCGGCTGGCCCAGAAGAAGTTCGGCGACGCGGCCAGCGCCTTCCTGGTGGTGCCGTACACCTACGACTACCCGGAGCTGGCGAACGCCGCCGTTTTGGAAGCCGCCCGCGCCTTCGAGGACGACAAGAAGCCGGAGCAGGCCGAGAAGCTGCTGGCCAAGCTGATGAAGGACACCCCGTCCGACTCCGAGTGGCACAAGGCCGCGAAGGGCCGACTGGGGAAGATCAAGAAGTGATTCAGGCCAAGGCTGTTCAATATAGAGGCCCGCAGAGAACGCAGAAACAGAAGGTGATGAAGACAGGATCGGAACCGGTCAAAGACTCTGTTCCTTCCGATCATCTTCATCGTGGCTTTCTCTCCGCGTAATCTGCGGGCCTCTGAAATTCATCCCACCCTCACGCCGGAGGCCGTCCGATGCCCCGCTTCGCTCTCGCCCTGTTCGCCGTCGGGCTGGCCGCCCTGCCCGCGCGGGCCTACGTCGAAGCGCCGATGTCCCTCGGCGCGCTCGTCACGCAGTCGGTCGTCATCTGCTCGATGGTCGTCACCAAGGTGGACAAGGCGAACAACCTGATCATCTTCCAGAAGGTCGCGGACGTGAAGGGCAAGCACCCGCAGGACACCATCAAGCACAACATCGGTCGCGGCGGGCTGCGGGCCGGCGAGTGGGAGGAGATCATGAAGTGGGCGGAGGTCGGCAAGCCGGCCATCTTCTGCCACAACGGCAGCGCGTCGGAGACGTACATCGGGGCGACGTGGTACCAGGCGTACTCCAACGGCGAGTGGTGGGGCATGTCGCACGGCGAGCCGTTCCTCCTCCGCAGCTACGCCGGCAAGGTGGACAAGTTCCCGCAGCTCGTGAAGGACATGCTCGACAACAAGGAGGTCGCCGCGGCGTGCATGGTGGACGGCGACAAGGAGGCGCTGCACAAGAAGACGGCCAAGATGCAGAAGCTGAAGGCGAGCCTGAAATTGCAGGACTACAACCCGAAGCGGGACTTCATCTCGTGGGGCGGCGGCGGGGACGAAGTCCGCCGCATCAGCGGGATGCCGGGGTTCGACAAGCTCGCGCCGCTCGGCAAGACCGACGCCGACGCGCAGTCCGCGTCGGCCCTCGACTTCGACGGCGACGGCCGCCCGGACATCTGCCTGTGCGGGGCGAACAAAGTCACGCTGCTGAAGCAGGAGGACGACGGCTTCACCGACGTGGCGCTGCCGGGGCTGGTCGGCGGCGCGCGGGCGGCGGTGTGGGCGGACGCCAACGGCGACGGCCTGCCCGACCTGCTCCTCGCCACCCCGACCGGGTTGAAACTCTACGTCAACCTCGGCAAGGGCGCGTTCCGCGACGACACCCGACTGCTGCCGAAAGAGGCCACCGCCGGGAGTGTCACGGCCGCCGCGTGGGGCGACTTCGACGGCGACGGCAAGCCGGACATCCTCTACGCCACCGCGTTCAACGGCCTGCGACTTCTCAAGAACGTCAGGAAAACCGAGGTCGCGGTGAAGATGGCCCCGCCGAAGTTCGGCCCCTGGCACGCCATCGGCCCCTTCCGCCACATGCCCGAACCGGCCAAGAACTTCGACACGCCGTTCGCGCCGGAAACCGAGAAGGTGATCGACCTGAAGAAGACGCACAAGGGCAAGCGGGACACGGACGTGAAGTGGGAGGCGAAGGAGTTCCCGGACGCGCAGGTGAACCCGCTGCAACCCTACGGCGGGAACTGCGCGACGTACCTGTACCGCGAGATCGAGGCCGCGCAGGACGGCGACTTCGGCGTCACGTTCGGCACCGGCGGCAGCCTGACGGTGTGGGTGAACGGCGAGAAGGTCCACGCCGAGAACGTCGCCCGCCCGGTCGCCCCGGACCAGACCGGCCTGAAGTTGAAACTGAAGAAAGGGAAGAACGCGCTGCTCGTGAAGCTCTGCCACGGCGAGGGCGAGAACGCCATCCACTTCGGCACCGGCGCGACGGCGGTGAGCATCGAGCTGCTGTTCGCCGATGCGTCCGAGGCGTGGGGGCTGGGCGAAGCCGGCATCGCGGGCACGGTGAAGGGCGACTCGCTCGCCGTGGCGGACCTGGACAACGACGGCAAGCCGGACGTGCTGTTCGGGGCCGGCACCGGGATGGTCCTGAAGAACTTGGGCACCAAGTTCGTGTTGGTCGATGCCGGCATCTCGTACAAGCCCGGCAAGGTCGGCCCCGCCCTGTGCGACTTCGACGGCGATGGCCTCGTGGACCTGTTCGTCCCGCAGCCGGACGGCGCGTGCAAGCTGTTCCGGAACCTCGGCAACATGAAGTTCGCGGACGTGACGGCGAAGGCCGGCGACCTGGGCAAGAACCTGGGGCACGCGGTCGGCGCGGCGTGGGGCGACTTCGACAACGACGGCAAGCCGGACCTGCTCGTGACGTGCTTGAAGGGCACCAACAAGTACTTCAAGAACAACGGCGACGGCACGTTCAGCGACAAGTCCGCCGCCGTCGGCCTGAGCCAGAAGGTGTACAACACGCAGGCCGCCGCGTTCGCCGACCTGAACAACGACGGCCGGCTCGATCTGGTGCTTCACAACGAAGGCCAGGAGTCGGTGGCGCTGTTCGGCGGCCCGGCCGACGCGAGCAAGTGGACGCCGATCACGGTGAAGCTGCCAAAGGAGAACGCCGGCGTCGGCTGCCGGGTGGTGGTGAAATCGGGGACCGAGACGGTCGCCCACACGCAGCTCTTCGGCGGCGACGGCCGCGGCGGACAGGGCGAGGTGTCGCCCCGGTTCGTGCTGCCGCCGGGCGCGTATGTCGTGGCCGTCACCGGCACCGACGGCAAGACCCGCGAGAAGAGCGTCACCGTCGAGAAGACGCCGATGAAGGTGTCGGTGGATTGAGTGGAACATAATGAATCCATTCGGAGGAACACGGATGACACGGATCAAAG
>JAYUFU010000018.1:0-8328 GCA_043738505.1 Fimbriiglobus sp.
GGGGGGCGCTGCTCCGGGACGGCTGGTACGGACTGCAAGAGCACCTGGGGAAGACGTCGAGCGAGCCGGCGAGCGGCCATCGACGAGCTGGTGGCGTACTCGGCCAACCACTCGAATCGACTCAACTATACCCTACGCGGCCAAGAGTGATACGTCCTCGAAGGTCTGGAACTTGAGGGTCATGAGGGATTCCAAGGCATTCGCGTGAGTGGTGGGGATGTGGGCCAGGGTGTCCTCGATGGCGGCCCGGAAGGAGGCGAAGTCGGGGTGGTACTTGCCGTACACGCTCGTGCGTTTCGCGAACCCCCACAACCGCTCGATCAGGTTGAGGTTCGGCGAGTAGCTCGGCAGGAACAGGAGGCGGATGGACAACTCCGCGGCCAACGCCTGGACCACCTTGTTCCGCTGATACCGGGCGTTGTCCAGCACGACCGTCACCGGGCCGACCAACCCCTCGGCGGCGATCCGGCGGAGCAGTTGGCACATGGTGTCCGTGTTGACGACGGTGGTGTTGGTGACGGTCAGCAACCGGCGGGTGACGGCATTCCACGCCCCCAGCACATTGAACCGTTGGCGGCCGGAGGCGGCGCGGACGAACACCCGCAGGATCGTCCACAGGCAACAGAGGAAGGTGCCGAACACGAAGTGGGCGGCGTCCACGAACAGCACGTGCCCGGTGCCGGCGACCGCCGCGTCGAGGGCCGGTTGCAGTTCGGCGTCGAGGAACTCCCGCTGGATGGCGACGTGCTCGGTCAGGGACTTTTGGGGGGCACGGGGACGGCGCGGGTGCGTTGCCAGGTGAACCCCAGGCCGGCCAGGAAGTTGCGGGTCTGGGTGAGGCCGCGACGCAGTCCGGTCAACGACTCGATGCGGTCGGCGGCTTCGGCGGCGGTGCGGACGGGCTGTTCGGCGAGGGACCGTCGGATGGCGTCGGCGTGGTCCGCCAGTTCGCTCGTCGGGCGGTGCCAGTGGGTGCGGCTTAGGCCATCGAGTCCGCCGTCGCGGTAGGCGATCAGATACCGCTTGGCGGTGGCGATGCCGACGGCGGCCAGTTCGGCGGCCTGCTGGCGGGTGTGGCCGAGGTGGACGGCCCACAGGACGAGCATCTTGCGGCGGACGACCGGGTCGGGGTGGTGATTCCGGTCTGCCAGAACCACAGCTTGCTCGTCGGCGGATAGGGTGGGGAAGAACCAAGCGGCCATCCGTGACTCCCGAACGGATCGGCGAGCCCTCCGCTCGCCACGCCCTGTAGTGGAACCGATCTCCCGCCCGAAGAAAAGATCAACCTCTGCCGGGCGGGGTATATCGACACCGGCTGGCCAAGGGGGAACCGATCGGCAGTGGGTTGATCGAAGGGCGCGCAAGCAGGTGATCGGCAAGCGGAGGGAGCAGACGGGGGCGCGGTGGACGGTGCCGAACGCGAACCGGATGGCCGAGTTGTGCGGCCTCACCGACTCCGACCCGTGGGCCGACTCCTGGCTCGCCGCCTGACACCGCCAGAATCCGCTGGCACACCCCCGGCGGGATTGCCGGTTGCCCGAAGCGGGGTCGGATGACACAATGCCGTCACTCGCCGGCCCCGCCCCGACCGGTATCCGTCCCATGCTGTTCCCCTGTCCGGCTTGCGCCGCGCCGATCACCGTCCACCCGCCGAAGCCGGGCCGGTACAACCCGAAGTGCCCGAAGTGCGGCGTGCCGTTCGTCCTGGCCATTCAGATCAACCCGCCGGCTAGTGGTGCGGTGCGCCCGCCCGCGCCGGCCGGTCGTCGCGGACGCTGAAAGCACACTGCCGACGGCTCCGGACCTGCCGCCGCCGGCCGCCGACGAGGGCACCTTCGTCAGCCAGCCGACTGCGCCCGAGGCCGAGTTCGACCCCGACACCACGTCCGTCACGCGCCTCGCCCCCGGCGGGGACGGTGCCGAGGCGACGGCCGACTTCGACACGGCCGCGCGGGTGCGGGGGAAATCGGCCTCGGCGGAAGAGGACGACGGGGACCACGCGGCACTCGGCGGGTACGAGGTGCTGAAGCGGATCGGCAAGGGCGGCATGGGCGCGGTCTACCTGGCCCGGCAGGTGTCCCTCGACCGCGCCGTCGCCCTGAAGGTGATGAACCCGGAGTTCGCCACCGACCCGATCTTCCTGGCCCGGTTCGTCCGCGAGGCCTACGCCGCCGCCCAGCTCACGCACCACAACGTCGTCCAGATTCACGACATCGGCGAGGACGGCGGCACCAGCTTCTTCAGCATGGAGTTCGTGGACGGCCGGTCGCTCGGCGAGCTGCTCCGCGACCGCGACTCGGTGCCGCCGGCCGAAGCGGTCGGGTACATCCTCCAGGCCGCCAGCGGGCTGCGGTTCGCGCACGACCGGGGCATGGTCCACCGCGACATCAAGCCGGACAACCTGATGGTGAACGGCGAAGGCATCGTCAAGGTCGCGGACCTCGGGCTGGTGAAGACCCGCCACATGACCAAGGCCGACGACGCGGCGTCGGACGGCGCGGACTCCCGGCCCGGCGCGATGCTGCGGGGCATGGCCGACGTGACGCGGGTGGGAACGGCGATGGGGTCGCCGTCGTACATGGCCCCGGAGCAGTGCCGCGACGCCTTCACCGTGGACGCGCGGGCCGACATCTACTCCCTCGGCTGTTCGCTGTACGCGCTGCTCGCCGGCCGCGCCCCGTTCACCGGCAAGACCGCCGTCGAAGTCATCTCCAAGCACCTGACCGAGCCGCCCCCGCCGCTGCGGCAGGTCGCCGCGTCCGTCCCCGCCGCCCTCGCCGGCATCGTCGATCGCACGCTGAAGAAAGACCCGGCCGACCGTTACCAGTCGATGGACGAGTTGATCGCCGCGCTGAAGGAATGGCAGGCGAGCCAGGCCAGCGGCCCGCCCCGGCCGACCGAAGAGCAGCTCACCCAGTTCGAGGGGCTGGTGACGAAACTCCGCGCCGGCGGCGCGGCCCAGACGATCGCCACCGTCGGCCCGGTGGTCGGGTTGGTGGCCGGCGTCGCGGCGGTGTTCGTCAGTCCACCCGTCGGCGGGGCGGTGCTGCTCGGCATCCTCGCGGCGGTCGTCAGCGGCGTGGCGGCCACGGGGCTGCTCACCGGCTCGTACCTGTTCCGCAAGGCCCGCGAGTGGGCGTTCGGCGCGCGGCTCGCCGACTGGCTGACGGTCGGCGCGGCGGTCGTCCTGTTCCTCGTCGGCCTCTACTTCGCCGGGCTGCTCGGCATCGGCCTCGGGGCCATCATCGGCGGGGCGGCGGCCGGGGTGGCGTTCGCCCTGTTCGCCGCCAAGCCCGCGCACGACCGGCGACTGGACATCAAGGAGCAACTGGACGGCGTCCTCAAGCGGGTGCGGCTGGCCGGCGTGGACGAGGACGGCATCCGCGCGTTCGTCGTCGAGGCGGCCGGCGGCCGCTGGGAGCAGGTGTTCGAGCTGCTGTACGGCTACCCGGCGAAGGTGCAGGCCCGCGCCGACTTCGCCGAGAAGATCGTCGGCAAGCCGAAGTCCGCCGCCTGGCGCGACGGGCTGCTCCGCCGCTTCGACGCGGCGCTCGACGCCCGCAAACAGGCCCGCGACAAGAAGCTGCTGCTCGCCGTCGAGACGGCGCGACTGGAAGCGGAGGGATTGGCCCCCGCCGAGGCGAAGGCGAAGGCCGCCGACGCCGCCGACGATCTGGTCGAGCAGGCGGTCGAGATTCGCGCCGCCAACACCGACAAGAAGAAGAAGGTGGACGTGCGAGCGGTGCTGACCCGGTACGACCGCGCGAAGATGGCGGCCCGCCAACCCCGCCCCCGCGCCAACCCGCTCGCCGTGCTGCTCCGCAAGCTCGTCGGCATCCCGTTCGACCCGCGGCTGCGGCTGCTCGTCGGGGCGGCGCTGATCGTCGCCGGTCTCATGTGGGTGAAGCAGAACGCGCCCGCCGCCGTCGCCACCCCAGCCGCCGACAAGTTCCTGCCGCTGATCGAACACCCGGACAAGTTCAAGCCGCTCGCGGTCGGCTTCTTGCCGGCCGAGGTCGCGAGTTGGGTGAACTCGGTGAACGTGCTGCTGGCTGGGCTGCTGGCCGTCCTCAGCCTGTTCGTCAGCCGCACGCTCACGCTGGCGGTCATGGCCGTCGGCGCGGCGGTGGCGGTCGTCGGGTATCAACTCGACCTGCCCATCCCGGACGTGGGACCGCTCAAACCCGTCCACCTGTGCGGCCTCGCCGGCTTCGCCCTGGGTCTGATCGCGCTAGTGCTGCTCGGCAAGAAGCGGTGACCGCCGGCGAACCCGGCCCGCCGGCGGTCACGCCACGTCACTCGCTGGCCGGGGCCGCCGCCTTGCCCCGCTTCTTGGCCGGCACCGGGGCCGTCTCCTCGGCCGCGCCGGCGTCCGGGGCGTCGCCGTCCTGGTTCGCCGGGATCGGCAGGCCGGCCATCTTCACCGCGTTGGCGGCCAGGATCTGCTGCATGATCGTGTCGCGGACGGTCGGGTTCTCGCGGAGGAACTTGGCCGCGTTGTCCGCCCCCTGCCCCAGCCGCTGGTCGTTGTAGCTGAAGAACGACCCGCTCTTGACGACCAGCTCGTAGGTGTCCACGGCCAGCTTCAGCACGTCGGCCTCCAGGTCGATGCCGCGGTCGTACATGAGGAAGAACTCGGCCGTGCGGAACGGCGGGGCGACTTTGTTCTTCACCACCTTCACCTTGATCTCCTTGCCGATCACGTCGCCGTCGTCGTTCTTCACCGCGTTGGTGGTGGACCGCACCTCCAGCCGCACGCTGGCGTAGAACTTGAGCGCCAGCCCGCCGGTGGTGGTCTCCGGGTTGCCGTACATGACGCCGATCTTCTGACGGATCTGGTTGATGAAAATGATCGACGTGCGGGTCTTGGAGATGGACGGGTTGAGCACCCGCAGGGCCTGGCTCATGAGGCGGGCTTGCATGCCCATGCTGGCGTCGCCGATCTCGTTGTTCAGCTCGTTCTTGGGCACCAGCGCGGCCACCGAGTCGATGACGATCAGGTCCACGGCGTTGCTCTTCACCAGCATCTCGGCGATCCGCAGCCCCTCCTCGCCGTAGCTCGGCTGGCTCACCAGCAGGCTTTCCAGGTCGATGCCGATCCGCTTCGCCCACGTCGGGTCGAGGGCGTGTTCGGCGTCGATGTACGCCACCACCCCGCCGGCCTTCTGGACGTTCGCCGCCGCGTGCAGGGCGACCGTCGTCTTGCCGCTGCTCTCGTGCCCGTAGATCTCCGTGATCCGCCCGCGCGGGATGCCCTTCCCGCCGAGGGCCACGTCCAGACTGAGCGACCCGGTACTGATGCCCTCGATCTCCTGCGAGGCGTGCTCGCCGAGGGACATGATCGCCCCCTCGCCGAACTCCTTCTGGATCTGCGCCAGCGCGGTCTTCAGATCCCGACTTTCTTTGGCGGCCATCGCACCGTCTCCCGGAATGGGTAAGGCTACTGGGACTCGACGCCCGGCGGCGTGCCGGGTGGAGTGAGGGAGATAGTAACCGCCACCGGCGGGGGAACAGTAGGTCAGTAGCGGGAGAATTTTTTCCGCCGTCAATCGGTGAAGAAGTGGCCGGGCCGGTCGTGCGGGTTCACACCGTCGGCTTGGTCGGCGAAGAACGCCATCAGCCGGGGCAGCGCGTCCGGGATGTGCCGGCGGTAGAAAAACCCTTCCAACTGATACCAACTGTCGTTGATCTGGAGGACGATGTCCCGCCGTTCGCCGACCGGGAATCCGGCGGCACGGGCGGCGTCCGCGACCGTCGTGGCGAAGGAGTCGAACTCCTGTCGATCCCGAGCAAGAAGTTGGCGGATCGGTTCGGAATCCATCTGCCCCAATCGCGCCCGCGCGTCCCGGCGAATGAAATGCTCGGTTTCCAACAGTCTCGCCCACTCGTCCAAGTCCTCCGCGCCCAGGAGTTGCATCGCGAAGTTCCACTCGTTCTGCCGGTGCGGAGCGGCGAGTAGCAGCCGGGCGTCGGCGCGGTCGGCGATCGTGCGCGGGCCGGCCGGCGCGTAATCGCCGAACGTGTCCGGAAAGAACAGACACGCCTGCTCGTTCGACTGGATGGCCGCCAGCAATCCGGCGGCGAAGGAGTTCAGGTCGCGGTACTTGAGCGACGGTCCGTCGTCGTGCGGCATCCAGATCACCCGCCGAGCGAGCGGGCCGCGAAGGGCGAGGACCATGCAATTCGACTCGCGGTCATCCAGAACGGGCAGCCACCCGTGCGAGTGCGGGATGTCGCACCACCCGCCGGGCTGAAGCCCTTCCAGGATCGCGTTCGGTCGGTGGAACTCCGCGTTCAGCGCGTCGATCTCGATCCGCTGTCCGGCCTCGCAGAGTTGAAGCAGCTCCATTGGTAACTCGGCACCGTACCTTGCGGCGATGGCGTCCAGAACGGATTGCTCCGCCGGCCCGCCGTGGCAAACGACCGCCGGATGGCGAAGGAGCGCGAGGACGGACATGACGACGGCTCCTCGGAGTGATGCCTCGCTTGGTATACTGACCCCGGCCCGACACGCGACCTCGCTCCCGCTCTCGAAATTCGTCGTCCGGGTGGAAATCGCACCGCGACGGTACTTAATACTCTGCGGACGATTCCTCATCTTCGCGCTTCGCAGGGACTTCGATGGCCGGCCACGACCACCCGCACCACCCGACGCCACTCCAACGGGTGTTTTCCCTGCTCGCGCCGGAGCGGCGCGAGGTGTGGGTGGTGTTGCTGTTCGCCGTCGGGGTGGGGCTGTTCACGCTGGCCACGCCGCTGGTGGCCGGGGCGGTTCTGAACAACGCGGCGCTGGGCACCCTGGTCCAGCAGGTGTTCGTGCTGGTGCTGGGGCTGCTGATCGCGCTGGTGCTGGCGGCGCTGCTGCAACTGCTGCAAACCGTCGCGGTCGAGTACATCCAGCGGCGGCTGTTCGTGCGGGTGGTGGACGACCTGGCGTACCGCCTGCCGCGGGTGAAGGCGGAGGCGTTCGACCACGACCACGGGCCGGAGGTGGTGAACCGCTTCTTCGACGTGATGACGGTGCAGAAGTCGGCCGCCACGCTCATGCTCGACGGCATCACCATCGTCCTGCAAATCCTCATCGGCCTGATCCTGCTGGGCGTTTACGACACGGTCCTCCTGGGGTACGACATCGTCCTCGTCGGCGGCCTGCTGGTCATGGTGTTCGTCTTCGGCCGGGGGGCGGTCGGGTCGGCGATCCGGGAGTCCATCTCGAAGTACGAGGTGGCGGGGTGGATGCAGGAGATGGCCCGGCACCGGCTGGCGTTCAAGCTGGCCGGCGGGCCGCGGTTCGCGCGGGAGCGGGCCGACGAGCTGACCCGCGACTACCTGCGGAAGCGGCAGGACCACTTCCGCCGCGTCGTCCGCCAGTTCGGGTTCGCCCTGTTCCTCCAGGCGTTCGCCATCGCCGGGCTGCTGGCCGTCGGCGGCTACTTGGTGTCCGAACGGCGGTTGACGCTCGGCCAGCTCGTCGCCGCCGAGATCGTCGTCACCCTGGTGGTCGGCTCGTTCACCAAGTTCGGCAAGCAGCTGGATAGCTACTACGACCTGCTGGCCGCGGCGGACAAGCTCGGCCACCTAATGGACCTGCCGCTGGAGCGGGCCGGCGGGGAGGCGTTCCCGGCCCGCGCCGGCGGGGCGAAGGTGGCCGTGCGGGGCGTGCGGTTCGGGTACGGCGGCCACGGGCACGCCGTGCTGGACCACCTCGACCTGACCCTGGCCGCCGGCGAGCGGGTGGCCCTGACCGGGCCGAACGGGTGCGGCAAGACGACGCTGGTGGAGCTGCTGTTCGGCCTGCGGGTGCCGGACGGCGGGCGGATCGAGATCGACGACGCCGACCTGCGGGACGTGTCCCTGGAGTCCGTCCGCGAGCGCGTCGCCATCGTGTCCGGGGTCGAGGTGTTCGACGGCACGGTCCTGTCGAACGTCGGCATGGGCCGCGCGGCGGTGACGGCCGCCGACGCGCGGGCGGCACTCCAGCAGGTCGGGCTGCTCGAAACGATCCTCGCGTTGCCGGACGGGCTGAACACCGCCCTCGGCACCGGCGGCACGCCCCTCTCGCTCGGCCAGGTGAACCGGCTGATGCTGGCCCGCGCGCTGGTCGGCAAGCCTCGGCTGCTGGTGCTGGACGAGACCCTCGACCACATGGACGCGGACATCCGCGCGAACGTCCTGCCGGCCATCCTCGGCCGCGACGCGCCGTGGACGCTGCTGGTGGTCACGCACAGCGCCGAGGTGGGGGCGTTGTGCGATCGGGTGATTCACCTGGGCCGGGCGGGCGAATAATCACGCCTTCGCCGCGACCGGAGGGAGCGGACCACCGTGGCG
>JAYUFU010000019.1:0-8323 GCA_043738505.1 Fimbriiglobus sp.
CCCCCCACCCGGCGGCGAAGCGCCGCCGACCTCCCCCTCAAGGGGGGAGGTCAAGAGATTGAGGCGTCGCCCGCCGCGCCGCTCGCCGAACGCATGTGCTAAGTAGAGGGTATGGTGGTCTCCGACGCGCGCGCCGAACCCGATGCCGACCCGACCGCGACCCCGCCGCCGGTGCGCCCGCTGTCCGCGCCGCTCGAACCGCCGGTGACCGTCATCGAAGCGCGAGCCGGGTGGGCACTGCCCGACCTGGGCGAGCTATGGCGGTACCGCGAACTGCTGTTCTTCCTCGCCCTCCGCGACGTGAAGGTGCGGTACAAGCAGACCGTCCTCGGCCTCGGCTGGGCGGTGGCGCAGCCGCTCGCCACGATGGCCGTGTTCGCGCTGTTCCTCGGCAACATGGCCGGCATCGACGGCAAGGTGGAACACTACCCGTTGTTCGTGTTCGCCGGCATGGTCGCGTGGACGTTCTTCGGCAACACCGTGACCGCGGCGGCCGGGAGCGTGGTCGCGAACGAGCGCCTCGTCACCAAGATCTACTTCCCGCGGCTCGTGATCCCGCTCAGCACGGTCGGCGTGGGGCTGTTCGACCTGGTGATCGCGTCGGCGCTGCTCGCGGCGATGGCGCTCGCGGTCGGCGTGGCACCCGGCTGGTCGGTGCTGCTGCTGCCGCTGGTGGTAGTGTCGCTCGCGGTCGCGGCGGCGGGCGTGGGCGTGCTGCTCTCGGCGCTGATCGTCGCGCAGCGCGACTTCAAGTACGTGCTGACGTTCGGCGTACAATTGTGGATGTTCGCGACGCCGAGCGTGTACCTGCCGGCGGACGCGCTCGGTCCGACGGCGCAGACGTACCTGCCGTTGAACCCGGCGTACGGGCTGGTGCTGGCGTTCCGGCAGGCGGCGCTGGGCGGCCCGTTCGACTGGTACGCGTTCGGCGTGTCGTCGGCGGTGGGCGTCGCGCTGGCGGTGGCGGGGGTGCTATACTTCCGGCGCGTGGAACGCGGATTCGCGGACCTGATTTGAGGGCTCGATGCACCCCGCGATTCGCGTAACGAACCTGACGAAGCGGTTCCGGCTCGGCACCCGCGTGCGCGGCGGGCTGAACCTGTCGGAGCGGCTCGCGTCCCTGTTCCGTCGCGCGCCGCAACCCACGAACAGCGACTTCCTGGCGCTCAAGGACGTGTCGTTCGAGGTGAACCCCGGCGCGGTGGTCGGGATCATCGGCCGCAACGGGGCCGGGAAGAGCACGCTCCTGAAGGTGCTGTCGCGCATCATCGAGCCGACCGCCGGGCGCGTCGAGTTGCGCGGGCGGGTGGGGAGCCTGCTCGAAGTCGGCACCGGGTTCCACCCGGAGCTGACCGGGCGCGAGAACGTGTTCCTGAACGGCAGCGTGCTCGGCATGAGCCGCCGCGAGATCGCCCGCAGCTTCGACGCGATCGTCGCGTTCGCCGGCGTCGAGCAGTTCCTCGACACGCCGGTGAAGCGGTACAGCAGCGGCATGTACGTGCGGCTCGCGTTCGCGGTCGCGGCCCACCTGGAGCCGGAAATCCTCATCATCGACGAGGTGCTCGCGGTCGGCGACGCGGAGTTCCAGAACAAGTGCCTGGGGAAGATGCGCGAGGTTTCGGCCGGCGGGCGGACGGTGCTGTTCGTCAGCCACAACATGACCGCGGTGCAGAACCTGTGCTCGCGGGTGGTGTGGCTCCGCGGCGGGCAGGTGGCCGCCGACGGCCCGACCCGCGGCGTGGTGGAGGCGTACAACCGCGAGGCCGTCGGCGGCGCGGGGGCGCTGGTCGATCTGACGAGCCACGCGGGGCGCACCGGCGGTTCGACGCCCGCGATGCGCCGCGTGCGGATCGTGGACGACGCCGACGGCCGCTCGCCGGCCGTGCCGATGCGCGGCACCGCGCGCGTCGAGGTCGAGTTCGCGGTGGACGTGCCGCTGGCCGACGCGACGCTCGGCGTGGTGGTGAAGGACGCGTACCACTCGCCGATCTTCGGCGTCAACAACAAGGTGACGCCCGGTCCGGCGCAGCCGGCGCCGCTCACCGCCGGGACGGTCGTGTGCCGGTTGCCGGAGTTGCCGCTGATGCCCGGCGTGTACCCGCTGGACCTGTACTTCGGCAACCGGATTCAGGACTTCGACGTGATCTCCAACGCGGCCGAGCTGACCGTGGTGCCGGCCGACGTGTTCGGCACCGGCAAGCTGCCGCCGCCGAGCGCCGGCCCGGTGTGCTGGCCGGCGAGCTGGGAAATCGTTCCTTCCGAGTGAGACCGCGCGAATGACCGCGACCGAAGCGACGCCCTACGACGCCGCGTTCTACGCCGACCAGGCGGACGGCTCGCTCCGCTCCGCGCGCGTCGTCGCGCCGATCGTGGCCGACCTCGTGCGCCCCGCGTCGGTCCTCGACGTCGGCTGCGGGCTGGGGACGTGGCTGGCCGCGTTCGCCGAACTGGGCGTCGCGGACGTCCTCGGCATCGACGGCGACTACGTGGACCGCGCGAAGCTGCGAATCTCCGCCGACCGCTTCCGCGCAGTGAACCTGACCGACCCGCCCGCGCTCGGCCGCACGTTCGACCTCGCGATGTGCCTGGAGGTGGGCGAACACCTGCCCGAACCGGCGTCGGCGGGGCTGGTGCGGCTGCTCACGGACGCCGCGCCGGTGGTGCTGTTCTCGGCCGCGGTCCCCGGCCAGGGCGGCACGGCGCACATCAACGAGCGGTGGCCGGCGTTCTGGCGCGCGCTGTTTGCCGCGCGCGGGTTCGCGCGCCTCGACCCGATCCGCCCGCGCGTGCTGCGCGACCGCCGGGTGGAGTGGTGGTACCAGCAGAACGCGTTCCTGTTCGTCCGCGAGACGGAACTGGCGAACCGGCCGGCGCTCCGCGAGGAACACGCGCTGGCGGCGGAGTTCCCGTTCGAGGTCGTCCGGGAAGGCGTTCTCGCCCCGCTCACGCGCCCGCGGACGCTCAGCGCGTTGCTGCGGGCGCTGCCCGGCACCGCGTGGGGCGCGCTCCGCCGCCGCCTCTGAGCAGGCGAAGGGATCGCAACTGTACAAAAGCGCCGTATCCGGTGGCGATCCCGCAGCCCTTTCGGCCAAGAAGGCCAGTGGGGATATGTGGCCCCCTTGACCTTCTTGGCCCCCTTGGTCATTCCGTGACCACCCGACGCGACTTCGCATGAGTGCTCCGCTCGTATCTGTGGTGATCCCGTGCTTCCGGCAGGCGCACCTCCTGCCGGCGGCGCTGGCGAGCGTGTTCGCGCAGACGCACCCGGCGGTCGAAGCGGTGGTGGTGAACGACGGGTCGGACGACGACACGGACGCGGTGGCCCGCGGGTTCTTGCCGCGCGTCCGGTACGTGTCGCAGGCGAACGCCGGGCTGCCGGCGGCGCGGAACGCCGGCATCGAGGCCGCGGCCGGCAAGTACCTGCTGTTCCTCGACGCCGACGACCTGCTCCACGAGCGCGCGGTCGAGTGGCTGGTGAGCGCGACGGGCGGGCGGGAGGACGTGCTCGCGGTGTGCGGGTGGCGGAAGTTCGCGACCGACCCATCCGTACCGATCGACACCGACTTCGTGATTCCGCCCGGCGACGCGTTCCCGCGGCTCATCCACGCGAACCCCGCGCCGCCGAACGCGTACCTGAGTTCGCGGGCGCTGGTGAACGCGGTCGGCGGCTTCGAGCGGAGCCTGCGGTCGTGCGAGGACTGGGACCTGTGGCTGCGGCTGGCGCTCGCGGGGGCCGCGTTCGTGGCGGTGCCGCAGGTGGGCGCGTACTACCGGCAGACGCCCGGCTCGATGAGCACGAACCACGAGCGGATGCTGGTGACGCGGACCGAGGTGCTGGTGCGGGCGCACGCCGGGTTCGCGCGGGCGCCGGCGCTGCTCGCCCGGTGGGGCGCGGAGTTGTCGGCCGCGGCGCTCCGCGTCCGCCGCCGACTCCGCGTGCGGCGCGTGCGCCCGGACCTGATCGCGGCGCTCACCGCGACGCTCGACGCCCTCGCCCGCGCCGGGTTCCCGCCGCCGCTGGGGCGCAAGGAATCCGTTCTGGCGCGGCTCGTCGGCCGCGAGTGCGCCGACCGCCTGCTGCTCGCCTACTACCGCCGCTTCGACCGGTCGATGTACCGCTCGCTCCAGCAGGGGCACGCGTGACCGACACCCGCCCCGAGACGCCGATGCGATTCTTCTACTACTACCCGACGCACGACAAACCGTCGGGCGGGAACAAGGAACTCCGCCTGCACGCGTCGCTGCTACGCGAGGCCGGCGTCGAGACGTTCCTCCTCCGCGACGAGCAGTTCTTCGCGCGCCCGAACTCGTTCGACGACGACGTGTTCTACCGCGTGCCCATCGACCTCGCCCCGGTGCCGTTCGAGCGCGCCGGCGACCACCTCAAACCGGACGACGTGGTGATTCTCCCGGAGGTGCTGCTGCGCGACTCGCTCGCGACGTGCGCGCCCTGGAACTGCCGCGTCGCGGTGAACAACCAGAACGGCTTCTACGGCCTGCGCTACGGCCCGCCCCGCGCACTCGCCCGCAGTCGCATCGAGTTCGTGTTCGCCATCTCGCCCTACGTCGCGGCGCTCTGCCACCACTTCTACGGCGTGCCGCGGGACCGCATCTTCCACGTGTCGCCGTGGATCGTCCGCCCGCCGTTCGAGATCGCCGAGCCGGCCGCCGATAGCGCACTCGCGGTGAGCTACATGCCGCGGAAGATGCCGGACCTGGTGCGCCGCGTGCGCGAAGCCGTGCAGCGGGCGCACCCCGACGTGCCGTGGGTGGAGATTGACGGCGTGCCGGAACCGGAAGTCGCGCGGCGGCTCCGCGCCAACCGCGTGTTCTTCGTGGCGCAGGATTTGGAAGGCTGCCCGCTCACCGCGCTCGAAGCGATGACGTGCAACGCGATCGTCGCCGGCTTCCCCGGTACGGCGAACTTCCCGCACCCATACGCGACCGCCGCGAACGGCTTCTGGGTACACGACCGCGACACCGACGCCGCCGCGGTCGCCGTGGGCGAGGCGATTGATCTGGCCCGCGCCGGGGGCGAGCCGTACCGGCGGATGCTCGAAGCGGAACACGCGACCGCCCGCCGCTACGACCGCGCGTCGGTACTGGAAGGGCTGCGCGAAGTCGCCGCCGTCGTCGCGAACCGCGCCTACGCCGAACGAATTGGACTGCGGGCGTCGCTGGGGCGGCGCGGGTGGCTTCAGGCCGCGCGACTGCTGTACGACGCCGACCGCCTGGGCCTCGCCGCCCGGCTCGCGGGTAAGTTCGTCGGTACCGCGAAGCGCCTCGCCAAGAAGCGGTCCGAGAAGCCGGGGGCCGCGTCGTGACCCCGGCGTCTCCGCGCGTCGCGATTGTGGTCGTCAACTACAACGGCACCGACGACACACACAAATGTCTGCGGTCGCTCCGCGAACTCGACTACCCGAACGTCGAGGTGGTGCTGGTCGATAACGGCTCGAAGCCGCAAGTCGGGACACAGTTCGCCGCCGCGTACCCGTGGGTGCGGGTGATTCAGAACCCCGTGAACGGCGGCTGGGCCGGCGGGAACAACGTCGGCGTCCGCGACGCGCTCGCCCGCGGTGCCGAATACTTCGTGCTGCTGAACAACGATACCGTCGTCGCGCCGAACCTCGTCACCCGCCTGCTCGCGGGCATGTCCGCGGGTTATGGCGTCGTCGGACCGGTGGTGTACTGGATGGACGAGCCGGACGTGGTGATGATGGACGGCTGCACGTTCGACGCAGACGGCAGCGCGAGCTTCTTCGACCGCCCGGCCATCGCCCCGGCTCCGGCGATCACCGAAGTCGAGATCGTCTACGGCTGTTGCCTCACCACTTCCGCCGAAGTGTTCCGCCGCGTCGGCCTCCTCGACGAACGCTTCTTCCTGATCCACGAGGAATCGGACTTCTGCCTCCGCGCCCGCCGCGCCGGGTTCCGCTGCGGCGTGCTGCCCGAACCGCTGGTGTGGCACAAGGGGTCGAGTTCGTTCCAGCGCGAGGGCAAGCCGCTGCAACGGTACTTCGACGCGCGGAACCTGTTCCTCCTGATGCGGAAGCACGTCGGCAGCTACCGCCGCCCGCCGGCGCGGTTACGGAGCTGGCGGAAGTACCTCAAGCACGTTTACTATTTCTACTGCCTCAGCCGCGACCGCGGGGACGACGCCGCCGCGACCGCGGTGCTGGACGGTCTGCACGACGCGCTGTGCGGCCACTTCGGCCCACTGAAGGTGCGGTCGCGCCCGTTCGTGCCGCTGATGCGGTGGACGTTCGAGCGCTGGCGCGGGCGGAAGGGGACACCGGCATGACCGCAGGACCGACGCTCCTCCTCAGCGACATCTTCCCCCCGAAGACCGGCGGCAGCGGCCGGTGGTTCTGGGAGATTTACCGCCGCCTGCCGCGCGCCGAGTACCTCGTCGCGGCCGGCGACCACCCGGACGCCGGCGCGTTCGACGCGGGCCACGACCTGCGCGTCACGCGCCTGCCACTGGAGATGCGCAACCGCGGCGTCCGCAGTTTCGGCAGCCTCAAGCACTACCTCCGCACGGCGCGAAGCGTGCGCCGGCTCGCGCGCCAGGAAGGCGTGCGGATGATTCACGCGGCGCGCCCGCTGTCCGAAGGACTGGTCGCGCGCATGGTGAAGATGCGCACCGGCATCCCGTACTGCTGCTACACGCACGGCGAAGACATCAACGTCGCGACCACGAGCCGCGAACTCGCGTGGCTGACGCGGCGCGTCCTCCGCGGCGCGACCGCGGTCGTCGCGAACTCCGGCTTCACCCGCGACCTGCTCCTGAACGACTGGGCCGTTCCGCCGGAGCGCGTGCGGTTGCTTCACCCCGGCGTCGATTGCGACTACTTCCGCCCCGCCGCGCCGGACGCGGACGTGCGTCGCCGCCTGGGCTGGGACGGGCGGCGGGTGATCCTCACCGTCGGCCGGCTCCAGCGGCGCAAGGGCCACGACGTGATGATCGAAGCCGTCGCGCGGCTCCGCGACCGGTTCCCGGACCTGCTTTACGCGATCATCGGCGACGGCGAAGAACGCGCCCGCCTCGCGGAGATGGTGACGCGTCTCGGCGTCGCTTCGCAGGTGCAGTTCCTCGGCGAAGTGAAGGACACCGAGTTGCTCCACTGCTACCAACAGTGCGACCTGTTCGCGCTCCCGAACCGCGCGGTCGGCAAGGACGTGGAGGGCTTCGGCATGGTGCTGCTGGAAGCGCAGGCGTGCGGGCGGCCGGTGCTGGCGGGCGCGTCCGGCGGCACGGCCGAAACGATGAAGCGTGGCGAAACGGGCATGTTGGTGGCGTGCGACCGCGCCGACGAACCGGCCGCGGCGCTGGCGGGACTGCTCGCGGACCCGGAGCGCCTGACCCGCATGGGTCGCGCCGGCCGCGAGTGGGTAGAGGGCAAATTCAACTGGCCGACGCTCGCCGCGGAAGCGCAGCGGACGTTCGCGGCGCTCGCAGGGCGCACCTTGTCTTTGACCTCCCCCCTTGAGGGGGAGGTCGGCGGCGCCTCGCCGCCGGGTGGGGGGGAAGCGACGCGACCGGAGTGACGTTTTCCACTCCTCTCGAAGCGACGCGAGTAGTGCGACGTTCACCCCCCACCCGGCTCGCAAAGCCTCGCCCACCTCCCCCTCAAGGGGGGAGGTCAAGAATGAAGACGCGGACTTAAGCTTCGCTTACTTTCCCGCGGTGGCGGTCACGTCGTTGGTGACCACCAGCACGTCGCAGTTGCGGTAGAAGTCGCGGTGCCGGGCGACGACCCGCGTCGGAACCCCGACCTTCGGTTCCACCTGCTCCCACGTCTTCGCCGGGATGAACAGGTAACCGGGCGTCGGCACCGCGAGGAACTCGGCCGCCATGTCCGCCGAGACCACCTCGGTCACCTCGCGGCGGGCGTAGAACACCACGCTCGGCTGGAACCAATCGAAGTGCGCGAGGCGCATGTCGCGGGTCGGATCGTCCACGCCGCTCGCCCGCACCAGTTCCTTCGGTGCCTTCTGCGAATCGACCGCCAGCGGCGGGAGTGCGGCGACCAGCGCGGTGAACGCCACCGCCCCCGCGGTCAGCGCCCGCACGAACCGGGCGCGGTCGCTCGCGCGCACCGCGAGCGCCATCACCACGGCCGCGGCCAGCGGCACGGCGGCGATCACCGCCCACCGCCCGAGGCCGGGGAACACCCGCGCGCCGGCCGGCAGCACCTTCACCTCGCCGCCCGCGACGAGCAACCCGCCGGCGACCGCGACCGCCGTGAACGCCAACCCCGCGACGGCCGCCGGCATCACCCATTTCGGGAGCGCGAGGTCGCCGGTGCGCCACCGCACGAGG
>JAYUFU010000020.1:0-23022 GCA_043738505.1 Fimbriiglobus sp.
CGAGCGGGTCAAGCTCCAGCACCTCCAGAGCGGCGTCATCTGTCACTTCCACGACCACGACGACGACTGGATGCTGGAGCCTGGCCGCGGCCGCCGCGCCCGCGCCGTACTCGCCGCGCCCGCGCCGTACTCGCCGCGCGAGCGGCCGCAGAGATCGACGAGCCAACCCCGCTGCCGGGGGCCGGCGCGCCCGACCCCGATACGGCCGCGCGACTGCTGTGGTGATGCCGCCGCCGAGGGCCAAGCCATGACGCATCAAGAGAATCGCCGGTTCGCACCCGGTGCCTTACTTGCGCACCGCCAGCAGGTAGACCAGCGCGCCGCTGGCGATGAAGGCCAGCCCGGCGAACGCCTCCGTCTGCTTGTCCGGCGTCAGGATCATGCTCGTCAGCACCGCCAGCATGGTCAGGATGTACACGGCCGGCACCACCGGGTAGCCGGGGCAGCGGAACCGCCGGCCGTCCTTGTGCCGCGCGCGGAAGACGTAGATCGTGCCCACCGCCAGGGTTTCCAGCAGCGTCGAGCCGAAGACGATGAAGTCGGTCAGCACGTCGAAGGACGACTTCAGCCCCGCGCCGGTGAAGCGGGTGTACGCCGCCACCGCGAACACGAACCCGACCGTCACGCCGGTCATCAGCACCGTCGCCACGAGCGGGGTTTGGTACTTTCGGTGAACGGTTCCCAGCACCGTCGGGGCCAACCCCTCGCGGCTCAAGGCGAACACGCTGCGCGGGCCGACGAGCAGGTTCCCGCCGACCGTGCCCAAGACGCTGACCATGAGCGCCGCCGACGCCAGCATCAATCCGACCGGGCCGAGCAGTCGCGCACACACCGCCGTGGATACCGGCGTGTCGCCGACGCCGGCCATCTCGCGGCCGGTCATCGCCAGGTAGTACGACACGTTCACCCCGGTGTAGACGGCGATCAGCACCAGCATGCCGCCGACGAACGCGCGGGGGATGTTCCGCTGCGGGTCGCGGATTTCCCCGGCCAGCGGGGCCACGTTCGTCCACCCGTTGTACGGCCACAGGACGGCGACCATGGCCGCGGCGAACGCGGCGAAACTGAACTGCGACCAGTCCGCCGGCCAGACCGGGGCGAACCGCGCCGGGTCGGGGGCGACCTCGGCGACCGGGGCCGGGAACACCCAGAGGATCAGCGGCAGCAGCGCGATGAGGACGAGCGCCGACACCTTCACCGACGTGACGACGACCTGCACGCCGGCCCCCAGCTTCGTGCCGCGCGCGGCCAGCGCGCCGAGCAGCACGACGATGCCGGCCGACAGGCACTGACGGGGCCAGAAGGCGATCACCTCGGCCTTCGTGCTCGCCGCGTACTTGGCGATGTCGTGCAGGGCGTCGGCGAACACCACCGACAGCGCGGCGACGGACGCGCAGCGGAGGAACCAGAACTCGACCCACCCCCACAGGAACCCCCACAGCCGGCCGTAGGCTTCGCGCAAGAAAATCAGGTTGCCGCCGCTGCGGGGGAACAGCGCCGCCACCTCCGCCAGCGCCAGCGCGCCGCACAGGGTGAGCAGCCCGACCACCACCCACGCGGCGATGGCGATGCCGGATTCGAGGAACACCCCCGGCACCGGCTCGGCCACCGCCGACGCCTTCTTGAACACGCCGGTGCCGATGACGCAGCCGACGAGGACGGCCCCCGCCGCCCACGGGCCGAGGACGCGGGGCAGTGACTGCGGGGTGTCAGCGGAGGATGACATGAGGTGGCCTTGCGAAGCGGCGGGGACTCGCGGAAGATTGGTGTGAGTGTATGGGACGGCCGGCCGTCATCATCCGACAAGAGGAGCTGACACATGGGAACGCGAAGCGCGGTCGTGAAGGTGGTGTTCCTCGCGCTCGCCCTCGGTGGCGCGAACGGCCCGCTGCTCGGCGCGCCCGTGCCGAAGGAGATGCCGCTCGATCCGAGCAAGGTGCTGGAACTGGCCCTGAAAGCGGCGGAGAAGATCGAGAACCCCGAGGATTACCTCTGGCAGCGGGATCACACCTTGCTCACCATCGCGCAGGAGTTCGCCCGGTGTGGGAACACGGAGCGGGCGCGGGAACTGTTCAAGTCGATCGCGGAGGCGACGAAAGACGGCCCCCTTCGGGGGTGCCAGTGGACGGCCATGTCCGGGTGCGGGCTGGCCGGGGATGCGTTCACACTCGTTCCCGGCAACGAGGAGTACGTCCTGGACGCCGAGCGGATGAGGAACACCGGCGACGTGGAACTGCTGGCGAAG
The DNA here is from genome assembly GCA_043738505.1 of Fimbriiglobus sp. Taxonomy (GTDB): domain Bacteria; phylum Planctomycetota; class Planctomycetia; order Gemmatales; family Gemmataceae; genus JALHQU01. The sequence goes on from JAYUFU010000020.1 coordinate 2,246, forward strand.
CTCGTCGCGAAGGCGAAGATCGCCGCCAACCGCGACCGCTTCCGCGGCGCGCTGGCGTGGGAGTTGGCGAGACTCGGCAAGCTCGACGAAGCCGAGAAGGTGATCGCCGAGATGGGTGGCGACGAGCCGCGCGTGAAGTTGAACGCACTCGCCCAACTCATCCCGGCCCGACATCGTGCCAAACAGCCCGAGCGCGTGGCGAAACTCCTCGCCGACATGAGCGATCACACCGAGAAGATGATCCAGGCCGACCGGCGACTCGGCTGGGCGACCGCTTCGCAGCGCGACTACTACCTCGCCACGCTCGTGACCGCGCAGGCCGAGTGTGGCGACTTCGACGCGGCGGCGGCATCCCTCAAGACGTACGAGAAGGATTGCGACATCGCCTACTCGCAGCTCTCGCTGGCGACCGCTGTTTACAAGTCGGGCGACAACAAAAAGGCGACGCAGATGGTCAAGGACATCGCCAAGCTCCCGTTTTCCTGTTCATTCGAGGGATGGCAGTCGGGCCTCGTCCGCTGGCACGCGGATCGGCGCGAATGGAAGGAGGCGGAAGCCCTGGTCGCAGGGATGAAAGAGGTGTACGCTCGGTGCATGTGTCTACAGAAACTCGCGCGGGCGAAAGCGGCAGCCGGCGATGTCGAGGCCGGACGACGCGCGCTGAGGGAAGCCGAACACCTTGCCGGCCCGGACTGCAAGAACGTCAAGAATCCGCCGGGCCGACTCAACCCTCCCGCTTGGCTTGATGTGTGGAGGGCGTACCTGCGAGTGCGCACGGAAATCGATGGGGGGAAGGCCGTGTTTGAGGACGCAAAAAAGATCGCCGATCCCTACAAACGCGCGGAGGCGCTACTGAGCATCGCGCGCGGCCTTCGGAAGCGGCTGCCGGGTGAGGATTACTGACGCTCACTCCAGCCCGGCGGCGAAGTCCTCGGCCGGGTCGGGCGTGGCGGGCGGCGGCGGTTGTTCGGCAGCCGCCTTCCCGCCGACGGGCTGGGGGGCGACGGCGGCGTCCAGCGCCACCACGTCGATCTTCTCGTGGGCCTTCTTGATCGTCTCCTCGGTGCTGGCCGGGTCCACCTGTCGGCACGCCTCGGTCAGCTTGTCGGCGATGTCCCGCAGTTCCGTCTGCCACGCCACCGGGTCGGTGTCCGGCGGCGTCAGTTGGGCGAACTCCTCGGTCAGCAGGCTCATCCGCAGCAGGTGGCGGAAGATCAGCCCCTCCTGCTTGGCCAAGTCCTTGTGGCTGATGAAGGCGTTGAAGTTGCCGCCGAAGTTCAGCACCTCGCCGGCCGCCCAGACCGCCGTGGTGGTCACGTCGGTCACGTCCGGGTGGGTGGCGTCGAACAGCAGCCGCACCTTCTCGGCCAGCACCGGCGGCCGCTCGTCCCACGGGATGAAGCCGTCGTCCTCGTCGTCGTCCTCGGACTTCGGCGGGGTGGCCTGGATCAGCCCGCGCCGCAGCAGTTCGGCGTCCAGCCGCTCGGTTTGCAGCGGCCCCGGCGTCATCTCGAACGGCACGCGGACGTATCGCAGCAGCGGCCGGGGCAGTTCCAGCACGCTCTCGAGGATTTGGATGCGCTCCTCGCGGCTGGCGAGGCCGAGGTGTTCGACGAGGAATGCGCCGTACAGCGGATGCACGGCCCGGAACACGAGCAGCTTGTCCAGGTTCTCGGTCGGGTGCGCGTGCGTCGGGGAGTATTCCGGCGGGCGCGGTTCGGCGGGAGGTGCGGCCGGGTCGCCGGGAAGCGGCTTCTTCGGCACGGCCGGAACCACCGCTTCCGGTTTCTTCTCGGCGGTCGAGTCGGCTTCGACGGGCGGTTCCGGTTCCAGTTTCACGAACCCCCGCGCGTGGAGGATGAGCAACATGCGGTTGAGCTGCTTCATGCCGGCTTCGATGCGGGGCTGGTCGAGCAGCCGCTTCCGCACCACCGTGCGAATCTTCTCCACGTCCGGCGAGATCTTCAGCAGGTACGCCAGCAGCCGCCACGGCAGCGGCCCCTTGCTGTACAGCTTGGCCGGCGGCGCGGCCTTCAGCTTCTCGAAGTCGGCCTCGGTCCAGTACTTCCGCTGCTGGTGTCGGCTCGGCTTCTTCTTCAGCATCTCCTTCTTCTTCTTCAGCATCACGGGGTCTTTCGAGGTCTCCGGAATCTGGTCGTACTTCTCCTTCCACTTGACGATGCGGATGTCGTCGTCGTGCGGGACGGCGAAGACGAACCCCTCGGTGTCGTACTGCGGCCGACCGGCGCGGCCGAAGATCTGGTGCGCGGTGCTGGGGTCGATCAGCTTCTCTTTGCCGAACGGCCCCTTCACCAGGCTGGTGATGACCACCGACCGCGCCGGCAGGTTGATCCCCGCCGCCAGCGTCTCGGTACACAGCGCGATGCTGAGCAGCTTCTTCTCGAACAGTTCCTCGACCACCCGGCGGTACTTCGGCAGCAGCCCGGCGTGGTGGACGCCGACGCCCCGCCGCAGCATCTGCTTCAGCTTCGGCCCGACGCCGGTCGGCCACTCCAGCTTGTCCACCTCGGCGTTCAGCGCGGTCTTCTGCGCGGCGGTCATCAAGTCCAGCCCCTTCAACTGCTCGGCGATGCTCCAGCACTCGTCGCGGTTGAAGGCGAACACCAGCGCCGGCGTCTTGCGGGTGGCCTCGTCGCCCTTGGCGATTTGAACGAGCAGGTCGTTCAGGTACTCGTCCGCCACCCACTTGTACGTCAGCGGGATCTTCCGCTCCTTGCCCTCGGTCAGTTCCAGCTTGCGGCCGTGCTGGCGGTCGAGCCAGTTGAGGAACTCGACCGAGTTGCCGACGGTGGCGGACAGCAGCAGCAGGCGGACGTGCTTGGGCAGCATGTTCAGCGACAGCTCCCAGACGATGCCGCGCTCCGGGTCGGCGAAGCTGTGGAACTCGTCCATCACGACGCCGGACACCCGCGAGAAGTCGAACCCGTCCTGGTGCAGCAGCCGGTTGAGCAGGATTTCGGCGACGACGACCAGCACGCGGGCGTTCGGGTTCACCTTGCGGTTGCCGGTGATCAGGCCCACGTCGTCGCGGGAGAACCCCCACCGCTCGGCGGCCGCCTGCATCTCCTGGAACTTCTGCTCGGTGAGGGCGATGAGCGGCGTGGTGTAGTACGCGACGGTGTCGGTGTGCAGCGCCTCGAAGAGCGCGGCTTGCGCGATCAGCGTCTTGCCGGTGCCGGTGGGGGCGCAGACCAGCACCCCCTGCTCGGACGTGAACCAGGCGAGGAGGGCTTCCTCCTGCACCGGGTACGGCGGGTACGGCAGTTGGTCCAGGTAATTGGTGGCCAGTTCGTCGCGTGTCATGGGGTGAAGGATATCAGAAACCCGCCGGCCGCGCCCGCCGAGAACGACACCGGCCTTCGACCGAGTGCCCGTCTCCGCTTACAATTCCCCCACGGCCGTTTCCCGCCGCGAGGGTCTTCGCATGTCGGCATCCCGTCTGTCGGTTCTCCCCCTTCTGTTCCTCCTCGGAGTCGTCCCCATGACCGCCCGGTCGGATGAGGGCATGTGGCTGCTGTCCGCGCCGCCCACCGAACTGCTGAAAGCCAAGTACCAGTTCGACCTGACCCCGGCGTGGCTGGACCGCGCGATGAAGGCGAACGTGCGGTTCAACAGCGGCGGCAGCGGCGGGTTCGTGTCGGCCGACGGCTTGGTCGTGACGAACCACCACATCGCGGCGGACGCGCTCCAGAAGATGAGTACGCCGCAACGCGACCTGTTCGCCGAAGGCTTCCGCGCGAAGGAGCGCAAGGACGAGGCGAAGTGCCCGGACCTGGAACTGAACGTCCTCCAGTCCATCGAAGACGTGACGGCCCAGGTGAACGCGGCGGTGAAGCCGGAGATGAAACCGGCCGAAGCCGCCGCCGCCCGCCGCACCGTGATGGGGCAGATCGAAAAGGATTCGCTGGAGAAGACGAAACTGCGGAGCGACGTGGTGACGCTGTACCAGGGCGGCGCGTACCACCTGTACCGGTACAAGAGGTACACCGACGTGCGGCTCGTGTTCGCCCCGGAGCAGGGCATCGCCGCGTTCGGCGGCGACGTGGACAACTTCGAGTACCCCCGGCACGGGCTGGATGTCGCCTTCTTCCGCGTGTACGAGAACGACCAGCCGCTGAAGTGCGAACACTACTTCAAGTGGAGCACGGTCGGGCCGAAGGAGAACGATTTGGTGTTCGTCACCGGACACCCCGGCACGACGAACCGCCTGGAAACGCTGGCGAAACTGAAGCACCGCCGCGATTCCACGCTGCCGTACACGCTCGGCCGCCTGCGGGCGCTGGAAGCGGCGCTCACGCAGTACGGCGACAAAGGCCCGGAGCAGCGGCGGCAGGCGGCCACCGCGCTGCACAGCGTCGCCAACTCGCGGAAGGCGTTCAGCGGCCAATTGCAGGGGCTGCTCGACCCGAAGATCCTCGAGGAGAAGGCGAAAATCGAGGACCAGATCGCCCTCCGATTCCCGCAACTCGAGAAAAGCCCGGACGCGAAAGCGTTCCGCGAGGCCGTTTCCAAGGTGGCACTCCTCCAGGCCGCGTACCGCACGTTCGAGAAGGAACACGCGCTGCTCGAAACCGGCCACGCCGTCTTCAGTGAGCTGTTCGCCATCGCCCGGCATCTGGTGCGGATGGCCGACGAGCTGCCGAAGAAGTCCGGCGACCGCCTCCGCGAGTACCGCGACTCGAACTTGGACTCGCTGAAGTTCGGGCTGCTCTCCCCGGCCCCCATCGAGAAGCCGCTGGAGCGCGCCCGGTTGCAGGCGTCGCTCACGTTCCTGGCCGAGCAACTCGGCGGCGAACACGCGCTCGTGAAGATCGCCCTCGCCGGCAAGAACCCGGCGGCACGGGCCGAGGAACTGGTCGAATCGAATCTGTACGACGTGGCCGTTCGCCAGAAGTTGCTGGACGGCGGGGCGAAGGCCGTCGCCGAATCGACGGACCCGATGATCCTGCTGGCGAAGGCGGTGGACGCCGAGGCGCGGAAGCTGCGGGCGCGGTACGAAACGGAAGTGGACGAGCCGGAGAAGCAGGCCTACGCGGAGCTGGCGAAAGTGCGGTTCGTCGCGCTCGGCGACGCGGTGCCGCCGGACGCCACGTTCACGCTGCGGCTGGCGTTCGGGGTGGCGAAGGGGTACGAGGTGGACGGCGAGAAACTGCCGTTCCACACCACCTTCGCCGGCGCGTTCGCACGGGCCGAGCAGATGAAGAACCGCGAGCCGTTCGAGCTGCCGAAGCGGTGGACCGACGCGAAGGCGAAGCTCGACCCGACGACTCCGTTCGACTTTTGCAGCACCGCCGACACCATCGGCGGGAACAGCGGCAGTCCGGTGTTGAACCGCGCCGGCGAGCTGGTCGGCGTCAACTTCGACCGCAACCGGCACGGGCTGGTGCGGAACTTCGTCTACACCGAGGTGCAGGCCCGGCACGTCGCCGTCCACTCGCGGGCGGTGCTGGAAGCGCTGGCGAAGGTGTACGACGCGACCGCCCTGCTTGCTGAACTGACCGGCGGGAAGTGAGCCATGCCCCCTCTGTTCCACTATCGCACTTGTGCCGACGTGCTGCGGCGCGTCGGCAACGTGTCGCCGGATCGCGTCCTTGTCGAGCGGCTGTCCGCGCCGCCGACACGCCGCGATTTGATTCGCGAGTTCGAGCCGACCGCGCGGATGTACGAACTGGTGGACGGAATCCTCGTCGAGAAGTTGCTACACGCCGGGAACGCCGCACGGTTCATGCAACTGATGGGACCACTCGGCAACCACGTGTTCGGCGGCAACGCCGGGATGCTGGTGGGCGGGAAAACGCTGCTGCGTCTCTCGCCCACCCTGGTACGGATCCCTTCCCTCTGTCTGCTGCTGTGGGAAAGTCAGGACGACCCGAAGGCGCTGGAAACCAGCCAGAGCGAGTTCCTCGACGCCGTTCCCGACTTGATCGCCGAGATCGTGGACGAACGCCACACCGCCGACGAACTCCGGATCAAGCGGGAAGAGTACAGCGCGGCCGGCGTCAAACTCCTGTGGTACTACGATCCAAAGGCGAAGACCATGACCGTCTATCCGAAGGGAAAGCTTCGCGGCTCGAAGGTGCTGACCGAAGCGGACACCCTCGACGGCGGCAAGGTGTTGCCGGGGTTCGCCGTGGCCGTGCGGGACATCTTCGCCAACACCGCACCCGCAAATCTCCTCAAGAAACCCAAGAAGAAGCGGAAGTGAGTTTCCGGCCCGCCGTCCGTTCTTTGCAGTAGGCTGGCGTTCCGTTCCGAGGGCGAACTCGATGCGCGCCATGCCGCTACTCCTTCTTGTGGCAGTACCGTTCCTGGTCGCCGCCCCGGTGCCGAAGAGCCGCCCCACGGCCGTCACCTCGTACTCCGCCGACGAGTTGGCGAAGCTGCCGTTCGTCGATCCCGTCAGGGTTCCGGATGACCAAGAGAGCAGCGAAGCCCGGAAGGCGAAGTCGGTCGCGGTCGCCGTTCACCTGCCCCGCACGCGGTTCGAGGAAGGCGACCCGATCCCCGCCCTGTTCGTGCTGAAGAACCGCGCCGACAAGCCGCACGGCCTCTGGATGGGGTTCGACTTCGCCGGTCGAACGGCCTACGGCAGTAGCAGCATCGACGTGCGAAACACGGCGACCGACACGGTGTCCAGTCCGTTCGCGGGGCAAGCGACCATGTGCGGCGGGCCGCGCTGGGCGATCCCGGCGAACGGCTACTTCGCGGTTCGCGGCAACGTCGGCCGTCTCGGCACCGGCGAACCACTTCCCGCCGGCGAGTACGAACTGACGTGGGCGTACGCCGGAACGAAATCGAAGGCCGTCAACTTCACGGTCGTCAGTCGGAGACTCGGTCGGCCGCAGCCGGCACCCCAGCGGGGGCTTCGCCTGTCGCGCGTTCAGTCCGGCGAGGAAGACGAACCGCTCGCCTGGACGCGGGCCGAGGTCGCCATCACCCCCGACGCGGAACTGACCCACGCCCTTGGTACGGGCGGGTTCGGCGCGTATTTCCCGTGTGCCCGCGAACTGCCTTCCGTCGCCGGCGGGCTTCGGGCCGTCGCCACCTGGGAGGGCGACATCGTCACGCTCACGCTCGACTCGCCGCATCAGGAGTTCACCGAACTCGGCGGTCGCTCGCCGGTGGTTTACCTGCTGATCGAACGCGCCGTCGTTGCGGAGGAGGACGACGCCCGCGCCGCCGAGAAACAAGGCGAGCGGAAAGCCTCCGCCGCGGATGTCAACACGCTGCCGCTGAAACTGGCGATCCGCCTGCCGCGCGGGTAGAAGGACACGACCGGCGCTTCGGGCGACTGTCAGGTGTCTGTCGTCGTGGCCAGCCGCGAGCCGCCCGTCTTCCTCGCTCCGGATGGAGTCATCAAGCGGGTGAGGGAAATCGAACGCAATCAGAAAGTCATCCGCACGCAGGTCGAGGTCAAGAACCTGCCGTCCAAACCGAAGACGGGCGACTGGGTGCTGAAAACCGAGTGGCAACCGCTGCCGAAAACGGCCCCGAAATGAGGGACACCGGCCCGAAGGCCGGTGTGTCCAGACTGGCGAGTCTCGCGTGGCACCGGCGGCCGAACCGGTGCCAGGGCCGCTTAGCACTTGCGGATGACGCCGACCAGCACGCCGAGGACGGCCACGTTCTGCTGCAACGGGTCCACCAGGATCGGGTCCATGGTGCTGTTGCACGGCTCCAGGCGGATCTGGTCCTTCTTCTTGTAGAACTTCTTCAGCGTCATCGCCTTGTCCACCATCGCCACCACCTTTTCGCCGTTGTCGGCCGAGTCCTGCTTCTTGATGATGACGAAGTCGCCGTCGGCGATCTGGCTCTCGATCATGGACGTGCCGCGGACCTTCAGCACGTACAGCCCTTCGGCCCCGAACAGGTCTTTCATCTCCAGCCGGTCGTCCTGCTCGACGGCCTCGATGGTCTTGCCGGCGGCGACGACGCCGAGCAGCGGCAGGCTGAACCCGCCGGACGTGACGCCGGGGATGGTGATGGCCCGCGCCCGCCCGCCCCGCAGCTCGTTCTTCTCGTCCCGCTGGATGTACCCCTTCTTCTGGAGCGCCCGCAGGTGGCACATGACGCCGTTCGGGGAGGCGATGCCGAAGGCGTTGCCGATGTCGCGGATGGCCGGCGGGTAGCCGTTCTGCTGGATGTAGTGGCGGATGTAGTCGAAGATCCGCTGCTGCTGGGTGGTGAGAACCGGCTTCTTCTTGTCGACGGTCAGGTTGGTCACGGGCGGACTCCGGTGCGGGTGGTGCGGCTCGACCTTGCCCGACGCCCGACTCTATATCGGGTGTCCAGCATGTAAGGAACTATATTCGACAACCGTTCATATGCCAAGCGGAATTGACGGAATTTCCAAAACCCCCACTTGACAGCCTTTTCGACGGCTCCCAAATCGGGCGTTTTCGGCTGCAAGAGTTGGGATTTTCTGCCGAATCGCATTTCCCGCCTGCCGTGCCGATTTTCGACGTGTCGGACATTTGCGGGATGAAAGCCTCCCGGCCGTGGTCCGCACGACGGGATGGGCCTCTGGTGAACTCGCCCCACGACGTGGGGCGAGAGGTGGGGGCACGCGGCTTTCCGATGCGCCATTTCGCCGCCACTGCCTCAAACGCGAACCCGGTTCGGCTGTCTCATGTGGGGACGGTCTTTCGCTGCCGGCCGGTGAGGAGGGTTTTCACCTTGCTCCGCACCGTCTGGAAGTACCGCAGGCTGTTCCGCACGGACGCCTTCAGGTCGGCCGGGGTGTCGAACGGGCGGTTGTGGGTGGCCCGCCGCCGGAGCAACTTCCGGAACCGCCCGATCGGGTCGACTTGCGGGCTGCAACTGGGCAACCGCTTCAACTCCAGGTGCGGGTTCTCCGCCAGCACCGTCGCCGGCGTGTCACGGGGCGTTGTCGATGAGCACCACCCCACGCCGGTTCGCCGTCAAACGCCTTCAGCTCGACCAGCAGCGGCGGCCTCCACGAGCGGGGTCGGGGCCGCCGCGCGGACGGCCGCTCGCCAGATGTCCAGGGCGTTCGCGCGGAGGTCGGGCATGAGAGGGACTTGGAAGGAAGAGGGTTGGTGGCAGTTTTAAAATCCGCGAGAATCATCTTGACCTGCACCAGGCGAAAGCTTGATTTTGAAATTCTACTCCGGGAGCCACACCCATGCTGTTGTGCAACCTGCGAACGCAACTCAACGTCGATCTCCTTGACGAACGTGTGGTTCCCTCGGCATCCCCGGCGATCCTCCTCAGACACTCGGGCGATGGATCCCGCTACCGTCTCCCACCTCTCCCAACACGGCCTCATGGTGGTCTCCGAGTGGCGTCAGACGCCAGATGACCCGCCCGTCGCCGATCTCGAAGATGCAAAATCTACTGGTGCCACGGCTTCACGTTCGGCGGCGATCCGACGGCGGTCACCCCGCCGTCGATCTTCTCCGGGGCCGATGCTCAAGCGATCTTGGACGTGTTCTACAAGAAAGTCGATGACCCGAAGGCGATCAAGAACGGGGATGCCATCGCGTTCCGGAGTCAGGGCGGGGTGGATCACACGTTCATCATCAAGAAGATCGTGCTGAAAGACGGCAAGATCGACATGGATAAGACCAAAGTCCTGACGAAGAACGGACAGCAAGACCTCAAGGAAGACACCCTTCAAGCCGTCTACGATTCCTACCTGGCCTTGACGAAACGGGCACTTGGAGACACGGCCACCCTGAACCTCTTCGTGTACACCCGCAAGTAAACTCACGAGGTGTCGCAACATGTGGTCTCTCAGCAACCCCCTCACGAACTCGCTCGCCGCCATCGGCTTGGTGCCGGCGGCGGGCGATACCATCCCCGCGCCGGTGCCGAAAATGAGACAGCCATCGCCCGTCGCACTCTCCGTACAGTTGGACGGGAAGAACCAAGACGCCGTCGTGATTACGATCACGAACTCTTCAAACGACGCTGTCGAGTGGAAATTCACGGCCGACCCGCTGGTCGCTTTTGATATCGAGATCCGCGACGCGATGGGCAAGAAGCTCGAGATCTTGCATCCCATGTTTCTCGTGGCCCCGTTCGCCGAACCGCGACTCTGCACGATCAAGCCGATGGAGGCCCGGCCGATGTCGTTCAGTCTGAAGGACTGCTTCCAGAAGATCGTCATGCCCGACGGCAAGTTGACGGTGCTGGTGACGTTCAGCCACGGCAAGGACAAGTACGAAGCCGCCCCGCTCGTCATCGACCGGTGAGCAGCGGCGCGGGCGTGTACGCCGTCGGCACCGACGCAATCGGTTCCGCCAGCGGCACGTCCGGCTTCCTCCTACAGACGGCGCGGGCGTAGCCGACGAACCGCCCCGCGTCGGCCTCAACGGCTTTCAGTTCCACGGCGTTCTCCGGGCAAATGACGTGCTGCCACTGGAGCCAGTACTTCCAGCCGTCGGCCAGTTCGTCGGCCAGCTCCACGTCGGCGATGCCGCTCCGCTGCCAGTGCGTCCGCCACCACGCGGCGGGGTGCAGGCAACTCATGCTCGGCTCCCACCACGCCTTCAAGTGTTCGGGAATCGTGCCGTCGAACTCCGTCAGGAAGGCCGCCCCGGCGATGCCGAGCTGGCCGCCCGGCTTCAGCAGCCGCAGCAGGTAGCCGAGGTAGGTGTCGTCGGTGCCGTAGTAGAAGTACGAGTCGATGCCGACGATCGCGTCGAAGAAGTCGTTGGCGAACGGCAGCGCGCGGGCGTCGGCGCGGATCGGGAAGACCGACGCCTCCACCCCGGCGTCGCGGATGCGGCGGAGCCGGTCGGTCGGGTCGAACCACAGGTCGGTCGCCCACACCTGCACGCCGAACTCGCGGGCCAGGAACACCGACGACAGCCCCCGCCCGCAGCCGAGGTCCAGCACGCGCATCCCCGGCCGCAGGTCCATCGCCTCGCACACCCACTCGGTCAGCCACAGCGGGTTCGCCCCGCCGCTGACGCCGGCGATTAGCCAGTCGGGGTGGTACGCATTCGCGCGGGGGAAGCGGACGGCGTGCAGGCGCGTGTCGGCGGGCATGGGGTTGCGTCCACGGGGTTACGGCGAGCGGTCGTACCGCTCGAAGACGAGTGACAGCTTCTGATCCGGTTCGTCCGCGACTGGCCAGACGTAGGTCTTTGGCACTGGGTCGCCCGCCGTCCACCCCGGCGGCACCGCCACCGCGCGCGACTGGTGCGCGGCGGCCTTCGACCCCTGCCAGTAGTCCACCACCCACACCCGCTTCGCCGTGCCGTCCGTCGGCCACCGCCCGCCCCAGGTCACGCGGTCGCCCAGCAGCCGGAAGTGCCAGTGGGGGATGGGCACGTCGGGGGTGTCCGGCGGCCGCATGACGACGCGATCATCGGGGTGAACCTGCTTGGCGAACTCGGCCACCGTGTCCCGCACCCAGCGGGCCTCCGCGTCGTGGTACGGTTGCAGGATCGCCGAGACGATGTACCCGCCGGCCAGCCCCGCGAACAGCACCGCATAGGCCCACGCCGCGATGCGGAACGCACGGGCGGATACGAAGAACCAGCCGAGGAACGTGGCGGTGCCGAGGCCGGCGAACAGGCAGATTGCCGGGGCCGCGTACTGGCTCAGCCGCCCGCACGCGCCGAACGGGTACTTCATCATCACTGCCGCGACGAGGTTCAGCGCGACCGGCACGAACAGCAGCGTGAACTGCCAGCGCGGGCGGTACTTCCACCACGCCCAACCGCCAATGACTGCGGCCAGGAACGTGAGCGAGCTACCGCCGTTGCCGTCGCCGACCGGGTACGCGAACATGCGGCCGGTGAACGCTTGCAACAGCCAGACCGAGGTCATCCACCACTCGTCCGGCGGGAAGCCGTGCCGCCAGTAGTCGAACAGGAAGTCCTTGATGGGCACGTCCGGCGTATCGAGTTGCGCCTTGCCGACGGTCAGCACGAACGCGAACGCCCCGGCCACGCCGAGGTTCGCCAGCGCGAACAGCAGTCGGCTTGGCCACCCGGCTTTCCACGCGGGTATCAGCATGGCCAGTGACGCCCCACCGGCCGCGAACGCCGCCGTGTACGACGCCAGCAACGACATTGGTAACACGAGCGCGAACAGCACGCCCCGACCCGTCGAACCCGGCCGTTCGTGCCAGTGGACGGCGACGGTCAGCACTGCCACTGACGCCAGCAGGTCGAAGCTGTACGGCTTGGCGAAGGTGCTGAGGTTCACCGGCCAGATGGCGACGGACAGGAACCCGACGGCGAGGAACGCCGGGAACGCCGGCAGCAGTCGCACCGCCAGCCGGGCGAAGCCGAGCATCCCGAACACGCCGGCCAGCACGGGCAACAACCGCATGGCCTGCTCACCGCCGCCGAGCAATTTGAACGCCGCGAGTTGCGCCCACAGGAACAGCGGCGGGCAGATTTGGCCGTTGTCGAGCTGGTTCAAGATGGTGGCGAAGTCGCGGTCGAGGAAGTTCTGGCAGACGAACACCTCGTCGCCCCACAGGGGGAACGGCGAGGCGAAGCGGACCAGCCGCGCCAGCGCGCCGAGGGCCACCGTCGCCCACGTCAGGCGGGCGAACAGCCGATCCGACGCCGGGTCCGGAGGTGGGGTCATGGGCGGGGCGTCCGTGCGAGAGCGTTGCGCGTCACGGTATGGTATCGCCACTCCGCCGCCGGAGCGTCACCAGTCGGCGTCCTCGTCGTCTTCCAGATCTTCGAGCAGGTTGCGGGAGCGGTGTTCCCACAGGCCGATCTTCTTGACCGCGAAGCCGGTCGGGTCGGCCGCTTTGAGTTCCTTGCCGAGGTCGCGGTGAATCTCTCGCAGGCGTTTCATCCGCTCCGCTCGCAACCGCTCCTCCTCCGCGTCCAGGTGCTCCCGCCACTCCTTGTATGCCAGCCAGCTCCGCAGGTAGCCGGGCAGGTCGCTGCCGAACACCTCGATCACCGACCCGCCCGGCTGAGTGTCGGTGTGGTAGTAGACCAGTACCTGGCCGGACTTACCGTCCAGACAGACCAGGGCGAGTACCGGCACGTTGCCGGCCACCCCGGAGGTCGGCCGCACCTCGCCGAGGACGACGAGCGCGGACAAATCGACCCACTCGTCGAGTTGCTTGTCGCCGGTCTTGGGGAAGTGCTTCGGCTTGGTGGCGTCGGGCGGGAACAGCAGCCGGAGGGCGGCCGGCGTGTGAACCACGTCCGCCTCGCACCAGCGGAAGTTGAGCGCCAGCGCCTCTTGCGGCCCGGTCGGGAGTCCGACCGTGCGGAGGACTTCGCGGTCCTCGTCCCGGAGGGGTAGGGCCTTCAACGCCGCCGAGGTGGGGCGTTTGAAATGACGTTTGCCCCAGCGGGCCGGGAGGGTGGTGAGGTCGAGCATCGTTCTTCACCGCGGAGCGGTGCCGGACTGTAGCCAGGGGTGAAACCCCTGGAAAACCAAGACGAAATCCCCCGCACCCCGGAGGGGTGCCGGAAGTGGCGGGTCCGGCACCCCTCCGGGGTGCGATCCGCTTTCCAACGACTTCCAGGGGTTTCACCCCTGGCTACAGTCCGGCACGCCTCCGGCGTGCAGGCACCGATCACTCGCGGGCGTTCGCTGCCGGATTGTTCTCCGTCACTTCTGCTTGCTCCCGGAGGACATTCCCGGAGCGAATCACCACGAGCAACACCGCCGGTGAGGGTGGCACAACCGCGAGCAACTCGATGCACAGGAATGGCGAGTTCGCAACCACGGCGACGACGCCCAAGAGACCGCCCGACACCAGCGTCGCCCAACCGGACAGGTTCGCGGTTGCCGCGTAACGGTGCCCGGCGAGCGCGCTCGCAAAGCAAATCACCGCGAACAGGCCGGCAACCGGTCCACCAAACAGGAAGCAGATGAAGTCGAGCGGAAACAACTCCACGCCAACCGGTATCGGATCGTTCGCTTGACCGAAGAAGGCCATCATCGGAATCCTTCGGCGACAGTTGCCCTCACCCCAGTTCGGCAATCGCTTCGCCGTCCGGCAGCATCGGCATGGGGCGGCCGGTGGCGTCCACGAAGCTGGCGGCCTTGTAGTCCAGCTTCAGGTGCTGGAAGATGGTCGCCCACAGGTGGTTCGGCGTCATCGGCCGGTCCTTCGGCGTCTCGGCCTTCGCCGTCGTGCTGCCGATCACCTGCCCCATCTTCGCCCCGCCGCCGCTCACCAGGATGCTCTGCGCCAGCGGCCAGTGGTCGCGGCCGGGCCGGTTCTTCGCCTGCTCCACCTTCGGCGTGCGGCCGAACTCGCCCGTCACCACCAGCAGCACCCGCTTGTCCAGCCCCCGCTCGTACAAGTCCGAGATGAGCGCCGTCAGCGCGCGGTCGAGGAAGCCGAGTTTGTGCTTGGTGTCCTTGAAGATGTGGCAGTTGACGGCGTGGCTGTCCCAGTTGTAGGTGCCGTCCTCGATCGTGTCCTTGCCGCGCTCGGTGGCGTTCTCCAGCACCATCGTCACCCACGGGACGCCGGCCTCCACCAACCGGCGGGCCAGCAGGCACCGCTGTCCGTAGCGGTGGTCGCCGTACTGGTCCCGCAGCTTCGGGTCTTCCTTCGTCAGGTCGAAGGCGGCCTTCGCGGCGGAACTGGCGAGCAGGTCGAACGCCTTCCCCCGCGCCTGATCGAGACCGGTGGCGATGCCGTTCGGCTCGTGCGCCAGCCCCTTGTCGAACGTCGCCAGCAGCGACTTGCGGTCGTCGAACTTGCCCACGTTGCCGGCCGACAGCGACAGGTCGCCGACGCCGAACCTCGGGTCGGACGGGTCGCCGACGACCATGAACGGGTGCGTACTGGGTCCGAGGTAGGCGCTGCCGAAGCTGAACGTGTCGATCCCCTGCCGCCCGCCGTCCACGCCGCACACATAACTCGGCAGGCCGTGCTTGGTGCCGCCGATCAGCTTGTTCGCCATGCTGCCGGCCATCGGGTAATCGTTCACGAACCCGGTCGGCTGCTGCGGGTCGCGGCCCGTCAGGAACTTCTTGTGTCCGCCGCCGTGGTCGGCGAACGTGTGCGCGATGCTGCGGATCAGCGCGAACTTGTCGGCGACGCCGGCCAGCTTCGGCAGGTGTTCGCAAATGTCGATGCCGGGCACGTTCGTGCGGATCGGCTTGAACTCGCCGCGATACTCGACCGGCGCGTCCGGCTTCAGGTCGAACGTGTCCTGGTGCGGCGGGCCGCCGGGCAGCCAGATGAAGATGACGGCGGGGTCGTTGGTGGTGCGATCCGGTTCGCCCGCCTTCAGGGTGAACGGGCTGACGCCGGCGGCGGCCCCGGCCACGGCAACCGACCCGAAGCGGAGGATATCGCGGCGGTTCGGGCCAGTACAAGGGCGGATCGGACGCATGGCGGACAAGCTCCGGGTGGTCGGAGTGTGAGGCGGTGGGTCATGGAAGGATAATCGGAAACTGGGCGGCGGTCAAATCAGGTCTTGAGCAGTTTCGTCAGGGCCGCCAGGCCGAGTTCCGCGACCTGCGACGGCTTCGACCGCCACAGCATCGGGTTCATCAGTTCCAAGGACACCGCGCCGGCGTAGCCGATCCGCTTTAGCGCCGCCAGGATCGGCTCCAGCCGGAAGTCACCTTCACCGGGGAAGACGCGGTCGGCGTCGGTCATCAACTCGCGCGGCACGCCGGCCACGTCGCACAGCTGCACGTGCTTCAGGTTGTCGGCCGTCAGCGCGTCGAGGTCGTCCGGCTTGCTCGGCCCCTTGTAGTAGTGGAAGACGTCCAGGCAGACGCCGACGTTCGGCTCGCCGGTGTTCGCCGTCAGCAGCAGGGCCGTCTCCAGGCAGGTGCAGAAGGTGTCCGTCCCGCGGAACTCCAGCGCCAAGTCCACGCCGAAGCCGGCCGCCCACCGCGCCGCTTCGGTCAGCGATACGACCGCGCGGCCGAGCGCCTGTTCGTCCGGCCGCACGGCGAAGTCGGCGACCAGCAGCATGGTGCGGATGCCGAACTCCTGGCACAGGTCGAGCCGACGTTTGAAGTGGTCGAACGACGCCTTCCGCGCTTCGCCCTGGGAGAGTAGCAGCCCGCCCTGGTACGCGGCGGCGGCGATGGTGACGCCCTTGTCCGCCAGCAGCGCCTTCGTGTCCGCGACGGACGCGGTTTCCAGGTGCTTCTCCAGCTTGGTCAGCCACGCCTCGACGACCCGACCGCCGCCGTCGGCGGTGCCGGCGATGTCCTCGGCGAACGGCGTCGGCAGGGTGGTGGCTTGCGAAAGGCAGGGGGTCATGGGCGAAAATCCGGAAGGGCGAACCGCGAATACTGGAATGGTAGGTGTCGAAACGATTGGCGGTTTGTGCGGTATAATCCCCCAGCGTCCTTTCCCTTCGTTCGGAGGGTCGATCCGTGTCGCAATCCCTGTCGCGCGCCCAGGCGCTGGTTCTCGGTCTCGCCGTCGTCCTCGGTCTCGCGGCCGGCGGGTACGGGCTGTTCCGCGTGGCCGACAAGCAGGGCCTTTGGACCGACACCACCGAACTGACGGTCGGCTTCCCGGAGGCACACGACATCACCCCCGGCACGGTCGTCCGCATCCGGGGCGTGGACGCCGGGCAGGTGGTGGCCGTCGAGTACCCCGACCACGACGGGCCGGACGCGGCCGTCACGGTGCGGATGAAGGTGGACGCCAAGTTCGCCGGCCGGCTGTTCGCCGACGCCTCGGCGATGGCCCACTCCACCGGCATCGTCGGCTCGCAGGTGATCGCCGTCCACCCCGGCACCGCCGCCGCCGGCCCGCTCACCGACGGCAAGTTGAAGGCCAAGGAAGCGCCGACTCTGGCGCAAGCGGCCGGCAAGTTGAACGAGGTGGCGGACGAGGTGAAGGGCCTGGTCCGCGACGCCCGCGGCGGGTCCGGCACGCTCGGCAAGCTGCTCACCGACGACAAGCTGTACGCCGAAATCACCGGCCTCGCCCACGACTCGCGGCTGATGGTGAAGCGGGCCGACGGGGCCATCGGCGGGGTGGAGGCCAAGGTGGCCGACGTGGACCGGTTCGTGCAGGACGGCCGCGACACCCTGCGGAGCGTGCGGCAGGGGACCGACGCCGTGCAGAAGATGCCGCTCATCCGCGGGTACGTGACGGACGCCGCCGCGCTGCTCGTCCGCCCGGACCTGAAGCGGGACGCCATGACCTACGCCGCCAAGGACCTGTTCGAACCGGGGACCGCGCTGCTGACCGACGACGGGCGGCGGCATCTGGAGGCGGTGTCCGGGTGGGTGCGGGGGTCGAGCGGCAAGAGCGAGGTGGTGGTGGTCGCCCAGTGCGCCGCCGGCGACAAGACGCAGACCACCTCGTCCGCCGCCGAACTGACCAAGAAGCAGGCCGAGGTGGCGCTGGACTACATCAAGGCGAGCCGGGCGCACCGCACCAGCTGGTTCTCGTCGCGGAAGGCGACGGCGCTCGGACTGGGGTTCGGGCCGTCGCCGGTGGTGGGCGACCCGGCCGACGGGTCGTACCTGCAAGTGGTGCTGTTCAGCCCGCCGTGAGTCGAGTGACCTGTTTCGCCGCGAGGCGTCGTCGAGCGCGTATGTGGTACGCGCTCGGCGAACCGGCGCAACTCACCCGTCGATGTTGTACAGGAAGTCCTCGTACCCCTTCTTCGCCTTGAACTCGTCGGCCATCAGCTTCTTCTCCTGCGCGGTCAGCGCGTCGATCTCCTTCTCCTGCGCGCTCAGCTTCTTCAGGTACTCGCCGTACACGTCGGCCTCCTTCGGCGTCTCGCGGAGGTTCTTGCGGATGCGGTCCTGGTCGGCGGTGATGCGGGCGCTGTCGGCCCGCACCTGCGTCAACTCGCGGCGGATCACGTCCCACGTCGCCTTCAGCGTCAGCGCGTCCGTCAGCTTCGCCTTCAGCGCCGGGGACGCCTCACTCAGGTTGATGACCCAGCGGATCTGGTCGTCGGCCGAGTTGGTCAGGGTGATCTGGTCGCCCAGGTTCTTCTGCTCGGTCACTTTGAATTCGCCCGACTTGCCGGCCTCCACCTTCGTCTCGAACCGCCACAGGCCGTCCGTCTCCTCGATGTGCTTGGCCGTGTCCACCAGCTTGAACTGCTGGTTGGTGCGGTTCGGGTGCTCGATGACCAGCGTGCGGGCGGTGTCGCTCTTGTTGCTGATTTTGTACACCTTCTCCTCGCGGACCTGGCGCGAGATGTGGACGATCCCCTTCTGCGCCTTCACGTTCGTGATCTTGATGCTGCCCGGCCCGTTCTGCGGGATGACTTCGGTGCCGAGGTCGATGGCGAAGGCGATCATCCGCTCGTCGTTCGGGCTGATGTCCAGGAAGCGGGCGTCGCCGGCGTAGGTGCTGCCCTCGAACACCGTCACCGGCCCTTGCGACAGGTTTGCGCCGGTCGTGTTCTTGAACCGCAACCCGAGCAGCGGGTGCTTGGCCTGCACCGACGGGTTGTAAATGCTGACGCGGGTGCCGTCGATGTCCTTGCCGACGATGGGCAGCAGCGCCGACTTCTGGCGGGCGAGGCTGACCGGCTGGTCGATCAGGTACTGGAAGAAGTCGCCCAGCTTGCTGGCGGTGGCGGCGGACGCGACCGCGCCGAGGTCCATCCGCGCGGCGAGATCGGCGGCGAACTCCTTGTCCCGCCCGCTGGCGATGCCGTTCACCGAGTCGCGGAGCGACTTGCGGTCGGACTCGGCTTCGCCCTTCGCTTCGCCGGCGGAATACCCCGCCGCCGCGCCCGGCTTGCCCGCTCCGCGACCGGCCATCGGGCCGCCGGACTGCTTGGCCTTCTCCGCTTGGGCGAGGCGTTCGTTGTTGCTGTCCTTGTAGCCGCCTTCGTAGGCCACCGGCCGCAGCGAGCGGAACAGTTCCGGCTCGACCGTCGGCCGCTGGATGAACAGCGGGTTGTACAGGTCCATCTTGAACGAGATCGGCCGACCCGACACCAGCGCCATCTTCACGCCGCCCCAGTCCTCATCCGTCGTGTTCTCGACGACGGCCCACCCTTGCAGGTACGGCTTGGCGTCCTTGTCCAGCACCAGCCGGTAGCTCGTCTTCCAGATGGGCGCTTCGATGACGTACCCGACCTTCACCTTCCGCTTGCCGTCGCCGCTGAAGTGCATGCTGACGGCTTTCTTCAGGTTGTCGTGGCTCAGCGCCAGCGTGTCCAGGGCGCGCTTCAGTTCGTTCTCCAGCACCGGGTTGGTGAACCGGACGCGCTGCACGTCGGCCATCTTCACGCTCCGCATTCCTTCGCCCGTCAGCAGCGTCAGCACGGTCGCGTCGATGACCGTCTGGCCGGCCGGAATCTTCTGCGTCTCGATGCCGACGATGGTGCCGGTCAGGTTGCCCGGCTGCGCCGTGTTGCCCGGCTGCATGGTCACTTCGACCTTCTCGCCGCGGGCCTGCGTCAGGATGCCGGCCAGACTCGGCTGGCTGTTCAGGTTGATGGCGTAGCTGGCCAGCGTGCGGCTGACCGGCTCGCGGCTGTCGTAGGACACCGCCGTCACCTTGCCGCCGCTGAAATCCTGCAAGGTCATCGACTTGATCAGGTCGTTGATGTCCGTTTCGGGGAAGGTCAGGTCCACGCGGGCATCGCCCTCCACTTCGCCGCTGCGGGCGAAGTAGCCGACGCCGCTGTTGAACATCACGACTTGGGTGAGCGGCAATCGCACGGCCGGCTTGGGGTCGCCGTCCTGCTTGTTCGCCCCGACCAGCGAATCGGCGAACAGGCCGAGACCGGCCGCCGCCGCCGCCGCCACCGGAACCGCCATCAGCCACGAGCGCAGTCGCATGGGAGAGTCCTCAAGGGGAGAAGAGGGTTGGACAGGATCACAGGATGAAGGCATGGATGAATGCAGAAGACAGCGTCTTTTCTTCCATCCTGATTTCATCCTGTGATCCTGTCCAAATTGCGGAACGAGGAACGGAGTTTGGACAGGATCACAGGATGAAAGTGGATTCAGAACAAGACAGAAGTCTTTCTCTGGTTTTCATCCATGCCTTCATCCTGTGATCCTGTCCAAATTGCGGGTGCTTTGATCGGCACCGGAACCGCCATCCGCCAGGGTCGCGGGTGCAGGAGAGTCCCCAGAACCCCCCTTTCGAAGGAGGGGTCGGAATCCGCCGGGACAATCTTACGACGAGACAGGCGCGGAAAGAGCGCGAGGTCGGCGGAGACCGTTACGGCGGCGTTACATTCGGGTCGGCCGTCACCCACCCTTCCAGCTTCAAGAATTCCGCCACGGACATGGCGTTCAGGCAGTCCAGGTAGGTGCGGACGTGCTGGTCGCGGGTGGTCGGCGGCGGCGGCTTCCCTCCGCCGGTTCGCTTCGCCCGCAGTTTGTAGGTCTCCTCGGCGGCGACGGTCGCCTGCGCCTCGTCGTGCGACCGCAGCGCCCGCCGTCGTTCTAGCCTCGCGTCGGCCTCGGCTTCCCGCGCCACCGCCCGCGCCGCCAGGCGGTACAGCCGGGGCCACTCCGGGTGCCGCGCCATGGCCTCGGTTTCGGTTCGCGTGCGGTACAGCTTCTCGGCGACTTCCTGCCAGTCCATGCCGCCGGCCCGCAGGTGGGCGGCGCGGGCGATCACGGTGACGGGGATCGGCGGGTCGAAGTCGATCATCGGGGACACCTCGGTGGGGTGCCACCAGGATACTATACTGGTGTGGGGATGGAATGTCCGTTGCGGAGGGGTGGGGCTGGCTTTCCGCTTGACGCCTCCCCGGCGGCCGCGACGACAAGATGCGCGAGTTGATCGACGTGTTGCGGGGCAGCGTCGGACTGGCCATCCGGCCGAAGTGAAATCGAACCACCGCGTTCGCTCGCTCCCTGCGGTCGCG
>JAYUFU010000021.1:0-8303 GCA_043738505.1 Fimbriiglobus sp.
AAGGGGACCGACGGGACGTGGCCGCAGCGGACGCCGGCGATGGCCGCCGGCCTGACCGATCACGTGTGGTCGATCCAGGAGTGGATCACCTTCCCAGCCATACAACGCCAATAGGCCACCACCCCGTTTCCATCGCTACGAATAACCGCTGCCGTGTTATCACCTCAATCCCCCCCCAGGTCAAAGTTTTGGAGCCGAGCTTGCAAAACCCCCACCTCACACGCTTGTTCTCGTTATTGGCCTGGTATGACGGGGCGACACGGAAGCGAGCCCGATCAACCTCGCGTCGGCGGACGTGACGGGGGCGGGCGGGCCGACATCGTGGTCGGGGCCTGGGCCGGCGGCGGGCCGCACGTCAAGGTGTTCGACGGCCGCTCGGGCGGAGGTGGCCCGCAGCTTCTAAGCCTTCACGCCCGGCTTCGCCGGCGGCGTGGACGTGGCCGCCGATTCCGTTCCGCGCTCTATCTGCGGGACCGACCCTCGGTGGGGGCGAGCCACCCGCGCGCGTCCTTCGCGCCGCCCGCCGGACGTTCCGATCGATGGCTTTGCCGAAGCGGGGTGCGTAGAATATCGAGCGACAACCAGCTACGAGAGACGGCGCATGAGTACCTTTCCCATTCTAACGCGGGCGTCGCTTCTGGCGCGGCTCCAAGGCTACCAGCCGGAGGCACAGAAGGAATTCGTTTCGACCTACCTGCCGGTCCTCACACAGCACGTCTCGAAGTTCGCCAAAGGCCAAGACGCGGATGACATCGCGACGGCCGTGATCGAGCGATTCGTGTTGTTCCCAATCCAGCACGACTCCAAGAAGAAATTCGGCCGCCTCTTGACGGTGTCCGTTCGCCGCCGCCGCGGAAGCCGGCCGGAGCCGCATCTACGGAGGCATTCACTACCAATTCGACAACGCGGCCGGCCTGGAGTCCGGCCGGCGGATCGGCGAGTGGGCGGCGGCGCTGCTGCCGAAGCGGGCGTGAGGCGAACCGCACCGCAACGGGCACTGGCCGGCCGCGTTCGCCGAGAACGGGAAGGGGGGCGCGCGACCGACCTATGAATGGGGACATCCCACCCCCGAGGCTTCCCCATGTCTTCCCCGCGCGAAGTCGCCACGCTCGGCGGCGGCTGCTTCTGGTGCGTCGAGGCGGTGTTCGAGCTGGTGAAGGGTGTCGAGTCGGTGGTGTCCGGGTACGCCGGCGGGCACGTCCCGAACCCGACCTACGAGATGATCTGCGCCAAGACGACCGGCCACGCCGAAGTGATCCGCGTCACGTTCGACCCGACGGTGATCGCGTACCGCGACATCCTCGGCCTGTTCTTCGCCTTCCACGACCCGACGACGCCGAACCGCCAGGGGGCGGATGTCGGCCCGCAGTATCGCTCGGCGATTTTCACCCACTCCGAGGAGCAGAAGAAGACGGCCGTGGAGGTGATCGCCGAGTTGGACGCCGCGCAGGTGTTCGCATCCCCCATCGTCACGGAGGTGACGGCGGCCGGCGAGTTCTACCCGGCCGAGGACTACCACCAGGGGTTCTACCGGCTGAACCCGCGGCAGCCGTACTGCGCCGCCGTCGCCGGCCCGAAGGTGGCCAAACTCCGCACGCGGTACGCGAAGTGGCTGAAGTGAATATCACTTCTGAATGCCAACGTTCCTGGATGAATCCGGCGACCCCGGCCGCGACCCGGACCCGCGAAACCGCCACTTCCACTTGGCGGCGGTGTGGGTGCCGACCCTCGACATCGCCGCCGAAATCCGTCGCGCCGTCCAAGCCGCCCGATTGGAACTCGGACTGAGGTCCGACTACGAGTTCAAGTTCTCGAAGACGTGGGTGCATCCGGATCGGCGGGAGCTTTTTTTCGGCCACGTTCTCCGGCACGAATTCCGATTCGCCGTCGCCACGGTGGACAAGCACCATCCGGATCGGTCGGATACGGAAGACATCTACTGGGCGGCGGCCGTTCTCCTCGCCGCGACGCTCCGCCCGACCCTGTTGAACAGCCGCGGGAACAGCGCCGGGCGGGGCCCGGCGAAGGAGTTGCTGATTCTCGACGATAACGGGGATCGGCGATTCCTGAAGATCGTCGCGCGAGCGTTCCGCGACGTGGGGAAGGCGTGCGATCCGCCCGTGTCTTGCATCGGCAAAGTGAAGTTTCGCGATTCCGGCCCCGAGGAACTGTTGCAACTCGCGGACATGGTGTGCGGGGCGACCGTCGCGCACGGGAACGGGAGTGGGGAGTGGTATCGTCGGATCGAGATGCGGGACGTCGATCACCGCCCACGCCGGCAAACGAAGCCGGCGACGGGACACCGAGGTGTGCCCGCCGCCGGATGAGGTTCGACACACAAAGCCCGGCGTGGCCGGACCCTGTCCGCGTCAGGTCGATTGCTAGTTATCAGCCGGTTGGGTCCGGCACCTGAGCGTGAGTGTGTGGTATTACTATTTCCGCCACACGGCCCGGAGTCAAGGCCGGAACCGGCGAATCGCCGGTCACAGGCCCTTTTCTTCCCAGCCCTTGCGGGGCGCGCGCTTGACGAACTGGTTCGCCTCCTCCAGGTTCGTCACGGTCATCGTCTTGGTGTCCCACTCCAGCTTCTTCTTCGGGAAGCGGGTGGCCAGGCAGCCGAGCAGCACCAGCTCCGTCAGCGGGCCGGCGTAGTCGAACGGGGCGCTCGTCTTGCCCTCGCCCCGCGCCGCGTCCACGAACTGCAGGTAGTGGTTGTCGCCGCTCACCTTCGGCATGTCGTAGGTCTTGAACTTCTCGTCCGGCAGCAGGATCGGCACGTTGCCGCCGTCGTAGTTCGAGTACATCACCCCTTCCGTGCCAATGAAGATGCTCCCCTGCCCCGACAGCTTGTGCGGCTCGATCAGCTTCGTCACCTCGGCCGGCGGCCGCTTGTTGCCGTTGTACCACGTCAGGCTGACCGTGTCGGCCGTGTGCTTGGTGCCGGGGAAGACGAACTCGACCTGGCAGTTCAGCCCCCAGTTGGTGGCGTTCGGCGCGTCCCCGACGGACATGATGCTCGACGGGTTGCCGACGCCGAGCGCGCCGAACACCGGGTCGAGGATGTGGCAGCCCATGTCGCCGAACGTGCCGGTGCCGAAGTCGAGCCGCTTCCGCCAGTTGCCGGGGTGGAAGTAGCCGCCGCCGAGGAACGGTCGGTCCTTCGCCACCCCCAACCACAGGTCCCAGTCGAGCGTCTTCGGCACCTCGTCCTTGCGGTCGGGCAGCTTGCCGGCGTCGCCCCAGTCCTTGCCGCTCCAACTGTGGACCGCCGTCACCTTGCCGATGGCCCCGGCGTGGATCAGCGCGACCAGCGTCTTGTGCTTGGCGGCGGAGTGAATCTGGATGCCCATCTGCGAGACGACTTTCTTCTCCTTCGCGGCGACGGTGAGCTGCCGGCACTCGTGGATCGTCTGCGTCAGCGGCTTCTGGGTGTACACCGCCTTGCCCATCTGGATCGCCCGCATGGTCGGGCAGGCGTGCATGTGGTCCGGGCACGAGATGTTGGCCGAGTCGAACTTCACCTTGTCGAACATCTCCCGCCAGTCGCGGAACGTCTGGAAGTCGGTCGGCCGGTTGGCCTTCTTCAACGCCGCGCGCAGCCGGTCGAACGCCGTCTCGTCCACGTCGGCGACGGCGACCAGCTTCAGGTGCTTGCCGGCGGTGAGGGAGAGGATGTCGGACCCGGCCATGCCGCCGGCCCCGACGCTGACGTGCAGCAGGGTCTCGGACGGGGCGGCGCGGGCGAACGAGCGGAACACGGCCGGGGCGGCGAGCGCGCCGGCGGCGGCTTTCAGCGCGGCGCGGCGGGTAAGCTTCGTCGTCATGAATGACTCCGAAAAGTTCCAGGTTCCAGGTTCCAAGTTCCAAGTTGAAAACCTGGAACCGCAAACGCGGAACCCGGAACGCGGGTGTGAGGGGTCTTGAACTTGGAACCTGGAACTTGGAACCTGGAACTATTTCAAAGTCTTGATCTTGATGTCGCGGAACTCGACCGGGTCGCTGTGCCCGCAGAAGCCGAAGAAGCCGGTCTTGCGGTCCTTGCCGGGGTGCGGCGACTTGGCCATGTACTCGGTGATCTTGGACAAGTCCGTGTCCAGAATCGTCGTGCCGTTCAGCTCGACCTTGATGGTGCTGCCCTTGATGGTGGCGACCTGGTAGTTCCACTCGCCCTGCGGTCGTTGGTAGCCCCGCGCGGCGGCCGCCATGCCGTAGGCCGACCCGTGCGCCTGCCGTGGGTCGATGCCGGCGTAGGCGTCGTCCAGCACTTGCAGTTCGCACATGCCGATGTACGCGCCATCACCCTTGCCGCCGGGGTAGCGGATGGCCAAGCCGTTGTTGCCGTTCTTCGGCAGCTTGAACTCGAGCGCGACTTGGTAGTCGGCGAACTCGGCCTTCGTGTACAGCACCCCGCCGAGGCCCTTCTTGCAGCGGATCGCGCCGCCGACCACTTCGTAGTTGTCGGTCGCCCCCTGCCAGTCGGTGAAGTCCTTGCCGTTGAAGATCGACTCGAACCCGGTGCCGGTCTTGGCGGCCAACAGCTCGTTCGCTTCTTTGCTACCGATCTCGCGGATGAAGATGTTCCGCCAGCGGATTTCCAGCTTCGGCGGGTGGGTCTGGAACAGGATCGGGGCGGCCTTCGGCACCGGCAGCTTGCGGTCCCAGAAGTTCTGGAGGCGGGCGTAATCGACCACGAGCTTGTCGTTCAGGTAGATGGTGATCCGCTCGCCCAGCACGAGGATGCGGAAGCTGTTCCACTCGCCGGCCGGCTTGTCGGCCTTCACCAGCGGGTCGCGGCCTGGGGACTCCTTCGGCACGTTGTTCCACAGCCCGCCGCTGCCCTTCTGGTTGCCGTTGGCGACCTGCTTCGGGTCTTCCGGATCCCACACCTGAATCTGCGGCATGGTCTTCGGGTAGATGCCGCTGTCCACGGTGGCGGTGAGCTTGTAGTCCACCAGCAGTTCGTAGTCGCCGAAGTCCTTCTCGGTGGCCAGGAACGCGCCTTCGCCCTTGTTGACCAGTTCGCCGTTCTCGACGGTCCACGTCTTCTTCAGGTTCTCGGTCCAGGCGTCGAACCGCTTCGTCTTCTCCTCGGCGGTTTGCTTGGCCAACTCCAGCGGGTTGCCGCCCTTGCCGTGGATGTCCCAGCCGCGGAAGTTGGTGAAGTCCTTGCCGTTGAACAGGGCGGTGAAGCCCTTCGGCGGGACGGGGTCGGCGGCGACGGCGGCGGCCGGCAGCAGCAGCGCGAGGGCGGGGAGCAGTCGTGTCAGCATGGGTCTCCTCGGACCAGAGAGGTGCCCGGAACGGGCGGGGGCGGGAATGCGACCGGCGAAGGCGATGATATCCGGCGGACGTGGGGATGTGCCAGGGGGCGGCGGAAAATCGGCGGTCAGCGACTCACTCTTCGCCGCGACCGCAGGGAGCGTGCGAGGGGAAGATACGAAGCGAAGTGGCAGCGCTGTTCACACCATCGCCCGAAAGAGCGGCGCGTACTCCGCGTCGAACGGACAGTTGATGAACACACTCTCCTCGAACGTCGGCGGTTCGCGTCGGGTGGTCATGGGGTGACCTCGGCGTCGTCTTCCGGATCACCCGGTCGCCACGGCTTTTCGACGATTTCCCTGTGCGGCCAGCCGCGCCTTTCGTTCAGCCACGACCTTCTGGACCGCCGCGCGGATCACCTTCGCGGGGATTTTGCCTTTGTGCTTGCGGGGCAGCGGCAGCACCCACCCCGTCGCGTACGGTCTCGGTTTCTTCGTCGTGGGCATTGCGTTCCTCCTCGTGGGCGTCCCCATTATACTTCGGCCGGTCGCCCGCCCGCAATCCGATGAACCCGGTTTACACCGCCCGCCCGCCGACGCATAATCAGCCTACCCGCCGGTTCGACCCCGTCACCCACTCCCCTCCCGGAGCACCTCGCCATGCTCTCCCTCACGCACCCGTCGGCCCCGCTGTGCGACGGCCTCAGCCGCCGCGACTGGCTCGCCGTCGGCGGCCTCGGCGCGTTCGGCCTGACGCTGCCGGGGCTGCTCCGCGCCCACGAGTCGGTGCCGGCCAAGCCCAAGAAGGCGAAGTCGGTCATCCTGCTGTTCCTGCTCGGCGCGCCGCCCCAGCAGGAGACGTGGAACCCGAAGCCGGATTCGCCGGCCGAGATGCGCGGCGACATGACATCGATGCCGAGTGCCACGCCGGGGCTGCTCGTCGGCGAGTTGGCAGGACTTCACGGCGACCGTGTTCCACGCCCTCGGCATCCCGCCCGACGCCGAGATGCGCGACACTCTTGATCGCCCCATCCCCGTCAGCCGCGGCCGGGTGGTGTCGGAGGTGTTCTGATTCCCGAACCAGTCCAGGAGTGCCGCTCGTGTCACTGACATTGCTGCCCATCGCCAAACCGTTCCTGTTGTGCGACGACGTGATCGGCAACCCGCTCACGGGAAAGCCGCACGTCGTCAACTTGTGGGACACCGTCACGGTGCCGGCGACCGCGCTTTGGCCGTATGTCCTGCCGAAGCTCTGCCTGTTCGCCTGGCTGCGGGACGGACTCGGCTCCGTCCGGTTCCAGTTCGAGTTGGTGAACTTGGGGACGGGGAAACTCGCCGCCCGACCGTGGACCCAACTCGTTCCGCTGCGGCACCCGCTGGACTCGCTCTACGCGCGGTTCAACCTGCCCAACGTGAGATTCTCCGCTCCCGGTTGGTACTCGGTCGAGGTATACTGGAATGGAGAAATCGCGGACGACCAACGGTTCCGCGTCCACCAGCCCCAAGGTGCGTGATGAACGAAACGAGCAGCACGATCCCGCTCGTGACCTTCGACTGCGAGCAAGACCCGACGCCGCTCCCGCCGGAAGGGCTGCTGTCCACCCGCGCGCGGATGGGCTGGCAGCCGCCGGACTGGCTCCTGGACGCCATCCAGAAGGACGAGGAGGAACGCCGGACCCGGCCTCCCCTGGCCGGGCCGACGGACGCCCCGCCGCCGTCGTGAGCCGGCCGACCGCCCGGCATTTTCCCCGGTCGTGTCCTACAGTGCGGTCATGCGCTTCCACATCCTGCGTCCGCTGCTGTTGAAGGAATTCCGCCGGCACGTCGCCAACCGCGGCGGCATCGCGCTCGCCGCGCTGCTGGTCGTGGCGGCGCTGTTGCTGTCCGTGTTCAACCCGACGGCGGCCGACGGCGGCGGGTCGGCCGGCGGCGACCTCGTCGGCGGCGTCCACCACTGCTACCTCGAATACGACCGCGAGACGCCGTTCGTCGCCAAGCTGAAGGCCCGCATCCCGGACAACCTCAAGTCCGCGATCGTCCCGCGCCGGGTGCCGCCGGAGGCGCTGGTCGGCGTCGTCAGTTACGCGCCGGGCACGGGGGCCATTCGCGTCCGCGAACGACCGGCGGGCCACGAACGCCGACGGCTGGAATTCGAGGTGTGGCACCCGCCCGGCGACCCGGCGGCGGTGGCCGTGTACGAGGCGTGGTTCCTGCGGGCGGCGCGGGAGGTCGTCCACGAGCAAACGGCCGAGGGGTTGCAAGCGGCTGGGGGCGATCCGTCCCGCCTGACCGCCCCGTCCGACGCCACCGATGACACCTGGGCCGTCCGCGACTCGTTCCGCGCGCTGGCCGCCGAGGCCGAGCGGGTGAAGCCGTCCGCCGCCGGCCCGGTCGGTACCGACATCGACATCGTCCGCAACGGCTTGGGCGCGAAGCCGCTCGACTTCCGCGCAGCCATCGCCACGGCGATGGTCGTGTTCGCCCTGTACTTCATGTGCTGCTACCTGCTGCCGACGCTGAACTGCGAGGAGCGCGAACGCGGCGTCCTGCTGGCGCAAGCCCTGTCGCCCGCCTCTCCCGCGGAGCTGGTGGCGGCGAAGTTCCTCTTCTACCCGGTCTTGGGCATCGCGCTGGCGGCGGTGCTGGCGGGCATCTACCGCTTCGCCACACTGGAATCGCTGTTCTTCTGGTGCGCGATGCTGGCGATGGCCGGCGGCTTCCTCGGCGTCGGCATGACCGTGTCCACGCTGGCCAAGACGCAGCGGGCGGCGTTCATGGGGTCGATGTGCTACCTGCTCACGGTGTCGCTGCTGCTGATGGTCTGCTCGCAGAGCCGGGTGCCGGTGATCCCGTACCTGTTCATCGAGTTCCACGGGCCGAAGATCGTCCACGCGGCCGTCACCGGCGACATCGAGCCGAGCCACTGGGGCAACCTGCTCGCCTGCGTCGGCCTGGCGGCGACGTGGATGACCCTGGCCGGCTGGCTGTTCCGGCGGCGCGGCTGGCAGTGAGAGGCTTCCCCGCTCCCTTCGGTCGCGGCGACGA
>JAYUFU010000022.1:0-2706 GCA_043738505.1 Fimbriiglobus sp.
CCAGCAAGGGGCGAACCGCCAAAGTTGCCGGCCCCTTGCTGGCGCGGCGGGCTAACACAATCGAGGAAAACCCCGGCCTCCGTTGCTCCCGCACCCCCCGCTCCTATCCTTTGCGTAACGCCCCTACCCCGCCGAGGGTTCGCCGTGCCGGTGATCGAAACGCAAGGCCTCCGCAAGGACTACGGCGGCATCGAGGCGCTCAAGGGCGTGTCGCTGGCCGTCGAGCCGGGGCAGATCTACGGCCTCCTCGGCCAGAACGGGGCCGGCAAGTCCACCCTCGTCAAAATCCTGCTCGGCATCGTCCGCAAGACGGACGGCGACGCCTACCTGCTGGGCGAGCCGGTCGGCACCGCCGACATCCGCAAGAAGGTCGGCTTCCTGCCCGAAGACCACGCCTTCCCCAGCTACCACACCGCCCGCACCGTCCTCGACTTCTACGGCCGCCTGTACGGCATGAGTCCGGACGACCGCCGCACCCGCATCGCCGAGGCGCTCGACATCGTCGGCCTGAAGAAGCGGATGGACACCAAGATCAAGTCGTACTCGAAGGGGATGAAGCAGCGGCTGGGCATCGCCCAGGCGTTCTTCCACGACCCGCAGGTGATCTTCCTGGACGAGCCGACCGACGGCGTGGACCCGGTCGGCCGCAAGGACATCCGCGAGCTGCTGGTGCAACTGAAGGGCGAGGGGCGGACCATCTTCGTCAACTCGCACCTGTTGGGCGAGGTCGAGATGATCTCCGACCGGGTGGCCATCATGCACCTGGGCGAGGTCGTGCGGCAGGGGACGGTGGCCGAGTTGACGCGACAGTCGGACAAGTTCGCGGTGCGGCTGGCCGACGGCGACGAGTTCCCGGCCGACGAGCTGCGGGCCAAGGGGTACGCGGTGACGCTGGACGGCGAGACGGCCGAGGTGGAACTGACCGACGGGCACGGCATCGACCCGGTGCTGGACCTGCTCAGCGCCAGGCGGCTGCGGCTGCGGCACCTGGTGGAGATGAAGCAGACGCTGGAGGACGTGTTCGTGAAGCTGATCGACTCGACCGAGCCGCGGACGAAGCGGGCCGTCCGCGCCGCCCGCCCGGCCCCGTCCCGGAGGACCGACCGATGAAGTTCCTGGCCTTCCTCCGCGACTCGTACCGCGAAGCCGTGGACGGCTTCGTCATCTACGTCATGCTCGGCCTGTCGGCGCTGGTGATCGTGCTAGCCGCGAGCATCTCGTTCACCCCGGCCCCGCCGGACAAGGCGTTCGCCCAGATCGCCAAGAAGTTCCCGATGGCGTTCCAGAACCGCGGCGCGGACAACGAGACGGTCGGGATGCGGTTCGGCAGCGGTTTGGCCTCTCGGCCGACGTACTGGCCGTGCGAGTACGCGGCGACGGAGGTGCAGCGAATGGACGCCGACCGTGGGTCGGCGGGGACGTACAAGATGCGCCTCGCGGTCAAGCCGGGGCGGTTCGAATTGCCGGTCGCGCCCGGCCCGCGCGGGCCGGACCTGACGGTCATCCAGTCGAGGACCGATTGGTTCCGTCCGGTCGTCGCGGCGTGGGCGCAGCAACCGCCGCGAGTCGAGTTCCGCGAGCTGGATTTGAGTCAGTTCGAACTCGGCGGCGAGGGGAAGCGGGGCGGCAAGGGAGAGGGGAAAGAGAAGGGCGGGGCTCCGGATCCGGACCCGACGCCCCAGCGGATGATGAAGGTCTCGCAGCAGGTCGTCTCGCCGGCGGAGACGGCGGCCGTGTCGGACGAGATGATGGCCGATTTCCTCCGCAACCAGTTCGCCCTGCACGCCGGCCTGGACGAGGTGACGGTGAAGCGGCTGAGCGGCGTCAAGGAGCCGGAATACCTGTTCGATGTCGAGGTGAAAGGCGGCAACTCGGCGCGGGGCTGGCCGTACACCACGAAGGCCCTGTTCGGGGCCTTCACCCTTTCGGACGGCACCCTGGCGGACGGCTTGCTGCTGGTTCAGGACAACTTGGTGAACGGCGTCGGGGCCGTCGTCACACTCCTCGTGACGATCATCCTGACGGCGTTCTTCATCCCGAATCTGATGCGGAAGGGGTCACTCGACCTGATCCTGTCCAAGCCGGTCGGCCGGGGCGAGCTGCTGGTGTACAAGTACGTCGGCGGGCTGACGTTCATGTTCCTGGTCGCCGGCGTGGCGATCGGCGGGGTGTGGCTGGTGATGAGCGTGCGGTCCGGCCACTGGAGCCCCGTGTTCCTGCTCAGCATCCCGATGCTGACGTTCAGCTTCGCCATCCTGTACGCCTTCTCGGCGCTGCTGGGCGTCCTCACCCGCAACGCCATCGTCGCCATCCTGCTGACGATCCTGTTCATGTTCCTCCTGTGGGCGGTGGGCACCGGCAAGTCGGTCCTCGACCTCTACCGGTCGGCCCCGGTGAAGGAGGGCGACGGCGTTCCGAAGTGGCTGGAATACACGGTGGACGGGGCGAACGCCGTGCTGCCGCGGTACAAGGACTTGGACAAGCTGATGTCGCGGACGCTGGCCGAAGGGGTGTCCACGCCGGCCGACCTGAAGGCCCGCGACCGCCTGGACTTGCCGTCGTGGGGTTCGGCCATCGGGGTGAGCATGGCGTTCATCACGCTCATGCTGCTGCTGGCGTACTGGCGGTTCGCCACCCGCGACGGGTGAGCGCGTTGCCGCCGGGTGGCGTCTCCGTTTGGCCTGTTGTCGGGGGTGGGGGGGGGCA
>JAYUFU010000023.1:0-8299 GCA_043738505.1 Fimbriiglobus sp.
CGGTGGGCGGGGTCATCGGATCCATCCGAGCGGAGAAGGAGCAAGACCCTCCTCGACCCAAATTGCCCTGTCACCACCGGAGAAGTTAGCTACACCCCGTTGACATTCGCGACTTCCCGATGCCGGTGGTAGTCAACCCCCTCAACATGCAATTCCTGGCTATCGCATCAATTACATCGGTGGGTGCGACATGGCGACTCGCGAACGGACATGCCTCGGGATATTCTCTGCAACTCCTCGACCAGCAATTCCTTGCAGTCAAGAGGCCTCGGCCCCGCCGGCAGTACTCCCGAAGAACTCCCAGTTCTCCCAGAAGTTCCGGCCCGGAACGCGGCATTTCCATGCAGAGCCACCCCCTCCGGCAGATACCCTTCCACATCGCCGCGACGTGGCGAGAGGAGGAGCGATCATGCTCGACGAGTCGGAAATGCTGCCCTTGACCCAGATTGCGAAACTGCTGCCCCCGCCGCTCCACGGCGTCCACGCCAGCACGGCCATCCGGTGGGCCTTGCACGGCGTCGGCAACCCGAAAGTCCGCATCGAGACGGTGAAAGTCGGCGGCCGACGGTTCGTCACCCGCGCGGCCGTGGCCCGGTTCGTGGCCCACCTGTCGGCCGGCCCGGCGGCCCAAGCCACGGCCGCGGATCGCGGCGAGGAGGTTCTCCGCGCCGAGCAGGAACTGGACGCCGACGGCCTCTGATCCGCCAATCGCAAATCGCACGCCGGGCCGCACCGAGCGGTCCGCTGTGACCCCCACCACGAGATCACCCCATGCCGGACATCGATCCCGGACCCCGCACCGCCGAGCAGAAAGCCCTGGCCGCCCCGCCGCTCGAGGCCACGCGACCACCCGCGGAAGGCGACGACCAGCTCGACGTCCGCGAACAGACCTACAACGACGGCCTCAGCGGCCAGATCGAGCGGGTCTCCACCGCGGTCGCCCTCATCGTCCGCGTGCGGTCGCCGATGCTGGACCTGGACCCCAAGTATTTGGCCCCCAAGCTGTACGCGGGGGAGGGCGGGACGGCCGCCGACCGCCTCTACACGCAGACCGTCCGCGACTGGCTCGACCGGC
Organism: Fimbriiglobus sp.; assembly: GCA_043738505.1. Lineage (GTDB taxonomy): Bacteria > Planctomycetota > Planctomycetia > Gemmatales > Gemmataceae > JALHQU01. The sequence continues at coordinate 1,076 of JAYUFU010000023.1, forward strand.
ACCCGCTACTCCGGCACGCCGAGGTGCGGCACAGCGGGACCGGGTTGCACGTCTTGCAGCACGTCGAGCCCGCCGTCGAGTTCGGGACGACCGCCGACCGCGACCGCTGGGCGGCCGTCGTCCGCGCGGTCCAGGGAACCCTGCCGTGCGACCCCAACGCGCCCGGCCTGAACGCCCACACCCGCCCGCTCGGATCTATTAATTCGAAGAGCGGCCTCCCGGTGACTCGCCTGCGGACGGGCGTGCCGGTGTCGCCCAAGGCGGTCCTCGACTTCGTCGAGGACCTGCGGCGTCGGCCGTTCGCCACCGTCGCCTGCATCCTGTTCGGGTCGAGCCGGGTCTCCCCCTGCCCCGTCTGCCAGTCGCCGGGAAGTTCGATGGGGGCGATGGCCAACGAGGGCCGCTGTTACGGGCAGTGCGGAAAGGTGAACCTGGCCCGGCTGTACGGCACGGTCATGGCTGCTCCCTCGCCGGGGAGGGAGTAACCATGGCGACCACCGATCATACGAGTGCCGCGACCGGCGTCCCGGCCCCGGCCGTCCAGATCGCCCAGCAACTCATGGACGCGTTGCACGACCTGGCGACCCTGCCGGTGGCGGGCGCGAGGGAGTTGATCGTCGTCCGCGGCATCAGTCGCACCGGGGAGTTCCAGCAACCCGTCGAGAACCTGATCCAGCAGCTCATCCCGCTACTGGTGCCGGCCGAGGGCCAGCCCCGCCTCTTCACCTACGGCGACGCCGTCATGTTCGCGCGGGGCGGCACCGGTGCCGACGCCGCGCTCGTGCCGTTGTGCCTCGGGCCGAACGTCGCGCGGGCCGCGCCCGGCGTGCTGGCGAACCTGATGGTGGTCGAGCAGCCGTCCAAGGACGGCGTCGTCCAGTACGGCGTGCCGCAGAGGGCCCTCTCCGTCCTGCTCAATTCGGAGCCCATCACCGAGGCCCTTCCCCGCATCGCCCTGTACGCGCGGCGGCCCCTGTTCGCGCCCGATTTCACCCTCCTCGGGGCGGGCTATTCCCGCGAGTTCGGGGTCCTGATCCACGGGCCCGAAGTCGAACCCGACGTCACCCCTCTGCCGGCCGGGGAAGCGGCCCTCCTCCGGTTGCCACCGCACTTGCGGACCGTCCTGGCCGGCTTCTGCTTCCGGGACGCCGCCGACCTGACCAACTTCCTCGGCCTGTGCCTGACCGGCCTCCTGGCGAACCACTTCCTCGACGGGGCGAAGGGGTTGCCGCTGGTCGACGGGAATCAGGCGAGCGTCGGCAAGACCCTCCTCCTGCGCCTGCTGGGCCAACTCCTCGACGGCGCGGACCCGCGGACCATCACGTTCACGGCCGACGACGAGGAGTTGCAGAAACGCATCTGCGCGACCCTGCGATCGTCCCGGCAGAGCGTGCTGATTTTCGACAACGCCAAACAGGCCACGGGCCTGCCGATCAGCAGCCCGGTCATCGAGGCGAACTCGATGGCCCCGGAGATCGCTCTGCGCATCCTCGGCACGAGCGACAATTTCGTGCGGCCGAATGACGTGATCTGGGGGCTGACCATGAACCAGACGCGAGTCAGCCCGGACCTGCTCAGTCGCGGACTGCCCATCCGGTTGGCCTACGACGGGCCGGCCGGGAACCGCACCTTCAGCGGTCCGGAACCGCTGGTCTACGCCCGCGAACACCGTCTCGAACTCCTCGCCGAGTTGGCCGGGTTCGTGGTCCGGTGGACCCAGGCCGGGCGGCCGGACGGCGTGCGCCCCCACCGCTGCCACCGCTGGGCGAAGCTCATCGGCGGCATCCTGCTGGCGAACGGGTTCCCGGACTTCCTGGTCAACTACGAGGAGGCGTCCGGCGAGTTCAATGCGGATCTCGATGATCTCGCCGCGCTCGCCTCCGCCGCCGTCGCCCACCCGAACGGACCCTTCGTCGTCACGACTCCCCCGGAGACCGCGCCGTGAAACCGACTGCCATCGTCCGCCCCGACCCGGACCGCGCCCTGCCGGCCACGAAGTGGGCACCCCTCTTCATCTCCGCCGAGTTGCTCGAGGCGGTGGTCGGCGACGCGAAGACCCCCCGTGCCCGGGCCATCCGCCTGGGCCAGTGGCTCGGGGCACGAGTCGGCCGCCCGGTCGCCGTCTGCCACGACGGCCGCTCCGGCACGGCCACCCTGCGGGCGGTCGCCCTGCGGTCGAACGAGAAGCGGTACTACTTCGAAGTCGCGTGGGACGAGTCCCAGCCGCCCGACGGGGGAGTCGCGGCGGCCGGGCCGGCGGTTGCGGAACCGCCCCCGGTGCCTCCGCCCGCGAGCCTCCCCCTCGTGGCCGGGGGGAACGGCGAGGAGTGGTAGAGTTCCCCGCCGACGCGCCGTTGGTGAATGTGGTGGATGTCCCCACCCCTCCGCCAAGAGCAGCACCGCCCTCCCGGAATCCATTCCAACACGGGTTCCGGACGGGGCAGATCGTATTCACCACTACCACCACATTCACCGCGGCCAAACACCCGTTTCACAAGATGCGGGTCTCGGGGATATCGACATCGGAGGCCGTATGCATCCGTTCCGCCCCTGAACAATTGCGGACGTCATCCCGTGATCCGACGCCGGCGTAAAAGGGGACGGTCGCACTCCACCACTTACGCACCGTGCCACCAGCGGAGCAATCATGGACATCACGTTCGAAGGGCAGGTGTACCCGTTCCGCCCCTGGAAACCGGACTTCGGCCCCGTCTTCACCGACACGTTCGCCTTCGACTGCGAGACCACGCGGATCGACGAGGCCCGCCACTGGATCACTCCGGCCTACGTCCTCGGAGCCGCCTTCGACGGCCGTCGCGGGCACTTCGTGACCCGCGAGCATCTGGCCGCGTTCTGGCAGGCCCATGCCCATCTGCCCGTCGTCTTCCACCACGCCGCGTTCGACCTGGCCGTCCTTCGCCAGGCGGAGCCGACGCTCGACGTGTACGCCAAGGTCGAGGCCGGCCTCGTCTGGGACACCCTGCTCCTGCACCGCCTGTACGCGCTCGCGACCGCCGGGCACACGGCCGGCGGCAAGGGCGAGGCGACGCTCGAAACGTGCGCCAAACTGTACCTCGGCGTCGAACTGCCCAAGGACGCGACCGACGCCGAGGGCCGCGGGGTCCGCACGTCGTACGCCCGGCGGCCGACATCCCGGCGGTGTACCTGGAGTACCTCGCCAAGGACGTGATCGCCACCCGGGGCGTGTGCCACGAACTCCGCGAGCGGATCGAGGGCTTGCGGGAGTCGGCCCGCGGCACGTGGGGGTTCGTGTCGGACGACTGGCTCCGGGACTGCTGGGACCGCTGGGGCGTGCTGACCCACCACATCCAACTGAAGGCGGCCGTCGTGCTGGCGGAGATCACCCGCAACGGCCTGCACGTGGACCGGGAGCGTCTGGACGAGTTGCGGCCGGCGCTGGAGGCGCACCGGGCCGAACTGGCCGGCCGGTTGCGCGACCAGGGCGTGCTGGTCCGGGGCGACGGGTCCCAAAAGGCGCTGCAGGCCAAGTTCAAGAAGCTGGAGGCCGAACACCCGGACGTCCCGTTCCCCCGCACCGATTCGGGCAAGTACCAGACGTCCGCCGACGTCCTCCAGGATCTCGCCGCCGTGGTGCCGTTCTTCGACGACTTGCTGGCCTACCGGGCCGCCGACAAGCTGCTCGGGTCGTTCCTGACCAAGCTCGCCCGGCCGGTCATCCACCCGTCGTTCGGGGTCCTCGCCCGCACCGGCCGCACCACCTCGTTCGGCGAGCTGAACGCTCAGAACTTGCCGAAGGACGACCGGGTGCGGAACTGTTTCGTGCCGTCGCCGGGGTCCGTGTTCCTCGACCTCGACTACGCCGCCATCGAACTGGCCGCGCTGGCCCAGGCGAACTTCGCCCAGTTCGGCCGGCGGTCGGTCATGGCCGAGCGGATCAACGCCGGCGACGACCTGCACCGGGTGTTCGCCGCGGTCGTCACCGGCAAGCCGCCGGACGCGGTGACGAAGGCCGAGCGGGACCACGTGAAGCCGATCAATTTCGGCAAACCCGGTGGCATGGGCGACCGGTCACTGCAAGCGTACGCGAAGCACACCTACGGAATCGCGTACACCGACGAGGAAGTCGCCGCCCTGTCGGAGCAGTGGTTCGCCCTTGTTCCCGGAGATGCGAGAGTTCCTGGCCGACACCGTCGATACGCCCGGCGAACTCGCCGCCGCGGCCGGGCTGACCGCCCTCGACCACTTCGATCACACCGGCGACGACCGCTTCCTGCGGCATCCCGACGGTGCCGGCCAGGGCGACCAGCCGAACCGCTTCCTCGGCATGATGGCGATCAAGGTGCTCGGCCACGACGACCCGTGCAAGCGGAGCGGCGAGCCGTACTCCGCCGCCGACATGGACTACTTCTGGACGCGGCTGGCGGGGCTGGCGGACGGCCTCGATGCCAAGTGGGCGGACGCGGTCCGGGCGCGGACGCCGTCGAAAGGGTTGCAGCGGGCCGTCGCGGCTCTGGTCGGCCGGGCCGGCGTGTTTGTCCTCACCGGCCGGCTGCGGGCGCTGGCCGGGTACACGGCCCGGCACAACACCATCTTCTAGGGGCTGACCAGCGACGGGGCCAAGCTGGCCCTGTGGCGGGTGTGGCGGGCCGGCTACCGGATCGTCAACTTCGTCCACGACGAGCTGCTGGTGGAGGTGCCCGCGACGGCGGACCTGACGGCGGCGGCCGAGGACGTCAAACGGCTCATGATCCTCGGGATGAGGGACGTGCTGCCCGACATGCGGGTGGGGGTCGACTACTCGGCCAGCGACCGGTGGCACAAGTCGGCGAAGGCCGTGTACGACGCCGACGGGCGGCTGCGACTGTGGCGGCCGGAACCGCCCACCCCTCCGGCCGACGACACCGCCGTTGCGCCGGACGCCGTGATCGACGGATGAACGCGACGGGATCCCGCCACGACGTTCCAACGCAGAGAACACGCCGCCCGCGCCGGACCCCGTAGCCCGGCCGGCGGCCTCCCGACTAACGGGTTTCGTCGGGCTTCCACACGAAACCGGTGGCGGACGGCAACCCCGACCGCCACCCCACCCGAGGTACCCATGACTCAGTTATTCCAGCCGCCCATCTGTCCCGCCGGCGAGCACATCGACCCGACCACCGACGGCCTGCACCCCGACCTGCTGCCCTACGTGGACCCGCCGGGTCACCTCGCCCGCCGCGTCCGGCACCCGTTCTACTGGGGGCCGCTGTTGAACGCCCGGCTCAACCGGGAGGCGAGCCGCTGGTACCTGGCCGCCCGGGCCGACGCCGAGATGGCGGCGACGGAAGGTCGCTGGGCGGACCACGTCCGGCGGCACGAGGAGGCGTTCCGACTGGAGGCCCTCTTCCGGGTGGCCGACCGGATGGCGGACCGGGACTTATGGCGACTGCTCGCCGAGAACTGGACTTCGTACGGTCCGGGGAAGCACTGGCGGTCGGAGGTGGACGCCCTGTTCGCCTCCGACCGCTCCGGGCGGGAGGCCATGATGGGCGATGGGGAGCGGGCGTTCCTGGCGTCCCTGCCGGACCCGCTGACGCTGTACCGCGGGCACCAGGGGGCGAACCGGCGGGGCCACTCCTGGACGCTCGGCTACGGCATCGCCCGGTGGTTCTCCCACCGGCACCGGGGCTCGCGTCCCGGCGTCCTGCGGGCGACGGCGGCGAAGGCGGACGTCATCGCCGTCCTGCTCGGCCGCCGGGAGTTGGAGGTGGTCGTGGTGCCGGAACGGCTCGAGGACGTCCGGCCCGTCCGCCCCCTCCGCCGACCGGCGTGGGCGACGGCGGTCCTGGCCGAGGCGACGGCGGCGTTCCGACTGGCCCGGGACGTCACCGATCACGGCCCGCGGCACTGGGAGGCGGTCGAGCGGTACGTCCTCGCCCTGGCCGACCATGTCGCCGGTGCCGACGCGAAAGTGGCCCGCCTGTTCGCCCTCCTGCACGACGTCGGGCGGGCGAAGGAGGGCGACGACCCGGACCACGGGCGGCGGGCGGTCGACTTCGCCGAGGACCTGTACCGGCAGGGGAAACTGGGCCTCAGCCGCCGGCAGATGGACGCGCTGGTCGCGGCCTGTGCCGGGCACGCCGACGGCGGCGTGACGGCCGACCCGACCGTCGGCCTGTGCTGGGACGCCGACCGGCTGGACCTGATGCGACTGGGCATCGTCCCCGACCCGGCCCTGCTCTCGACCGAGGCGGCCAAGGACCGGCTCTTCCGGATCTGATCGGAACGCGACGGCTGACAACGGGCGGAGCGTCACCGCCAGGCCCGCCACGCCGGCGTGATCCGCCGGCCGACCGGGATGTCGGCCGACGACCTGTTCGAGGAGCTGCGCGGCCGACTCGGCCGGGCCGGCGACCCGCGGTTCGGCGCGGCGCGGAAGGTCCGGCAACGGCTCGTCGAGTTCGCGGAGGCGCGGGCGGCGGTGGAGGAGGTGAACCGGGTCCGGGGGATGGCGTTGCTGATCGAGCAGTGCGCGAACGCGGGACAGAGTTACCTCGACCTGAGCGACCGGATTTTGGCGAGCGTGGCCGCCGCCAACCCGGAAGACGGGAGTTGCTACGCCGCATTTCCCGACCTCACGCCGGTGACGGTGGCCGGCTCGAACCCCTGATCGGGCTGGGAAGATTCGGAGGTTCGGCCTCGCCGGCGTACCGACTCAGGTGCCCGTTCGATCCACGTCGCCGAGCAGCACCGCCGGCGTCGTCCGCAGCGCCTCGGCCAGCTTCCGCAAGCTGAGCAGGGCCAGGTTCAGCTTGTCCCGCTCGCCGCGGCCGACGAACGTGCGGTGAGGCCGCAGCGGTCCCCAACTCCGCCTGGGTGAGGGCCGCGGCCGTCCGCCGCTCCCGGATGCGGAACCCCACCGTCTCCAGGAATCGTTTCTCGTCCGCGATCATACCGGACGACCGATTCGATACGGCACGGGGGTGAAGGGCGGCACCCGGATTGGTCGGGCACCGGGCCGCGCCGTGTGCCGCAATCGCATGTCATTCGGGGCGTCGACGGGCGCAGCGGCGCGGGTCACAAACGATCGACGCGGACGAACAGTTCGGCCAGGCTGAGGGCGAGGGCGTTGGCCACCTTCTCGATGTTCACCAGGCTCAGGTTGCGGCCGCCCCGCTCGACGTCGCTCAGGTACGTGCGGTGGATGCCGGCCTTCCCGGCCAGATCCTCCTGGGTCAGCCCCAGCTCCTCCCGCCGGCCGCG
>JAYUFU010000024.1:0-8297 GCA_043738505.1 Fimbriiglobus sp.
AGCGACGGTGATTTGAAGACCGTCGCTCACGCTTCCGGCTCGGATCGAAACCGACGAGGACGCCTTCGCATCAGTTCTTCTTCGCGTCGGCCTCGATGGCCTTCCGCAGGTCGTCCTTGTTGGCCAGCGCCTTCTTCACCGCGAAGTCCATCACCCGGCTGGTCAGCTTCGGCTGCTTGTCCAGCGCCTTCTGGCCGAGAGGCGTCTGGTAGAACTTGGTCAGGTCGAGCAACTCCGGCTCGGTGAACTCCTCCACATAGGCGGCGACCCACTCCTCCTTCTGCACCTCCCACGCCAGTTGCCGGGTGAGGTACTGCTTCAGCGCCGGCCGGTAGGTGCCGACGGCCGGGTTCGTCTTGATGAGGGCGTCGATCATCGGGTCGATGGTGTCGGTCATCGCCTTTTCGACCCGCAGGGTGACGAGCAGTTGCTCGGCGGCCTTCTTGTGGGTCTTCTCGTCGGCCGACGCCAGCGGGGCGACGGCGAGGACGGCAATGACGGCGGCGAGGGTGCGAAGGGTCATCGGAGGGAACCTGCGGGAAGTATCGGACTCACGGGTTAACCTAAATGAGACGACCGACGGCGGCAATCGTCACCCGTTGTCGGTCAACCCCAGGCACAATCGGATGCCGGCGTACACCTCGGTCAGGTCTTCGGGCGACAGCCGGCCGAGAGGCGTCTTGAACCGGTCCCGGCGGGACAGGCTCTTCAATTGGGAAGTGTCGGCCGAGCCGAGCCGGTCGAGTCCGTTCGCGGCGGTGGGTGCGATGGGGACGAGCCACGGGTAGCCACCGTGGGTGTCTTTCCGCGTGAGGATCGGCACGGCGACGCGGAGGTCCAAGGCCGCGACGAAGGGCACGCTGACGACCACCGCCGGGCGGGTCTTGATGACCTCCGGACCGACGGCCGGGTCGAAACTCACCCACCACACCTCGCCCGGCAGATACGCCCACGGCGCGGGCGAGTCACTCGAGGAACTGGGACTCATAACGGTACGCCTCAAAGCCGGACAACTCCGGATCGGTGCGGTACTCCTCGGACGCCTGCTCGGCGGCGGCGACCAAGTAGTACTCCCGGAGGTGCGCGGGCCAGCGGAGCAGTTCGGACGCGCGGAACGGCACCTTCTCGCCGTCAATGTACTGGGCCTCGAACACGAAGGCCTCGAACCCGCCGAACGCCGGGTCTGTGCGGTACGCTTCCGCGGCGCGCTCGGCGGCGGCGGCGACGGCCGGTTCCCACACCGACCGGGGCAGGCGAATCAGTTCGGAGGCGCGGAGGCGGGCCACGTCGGTCACCGGTTGCGGTGGCCGGCAGGCCGGCGAAGTGTTCGACGCGCTCGGCTCCGCCACCGATCCGGGGGGCGTCCGGGGCATCTCGGTGTCGTCGAGTTGGGACATCGCGGATTCTCCAAACCGGACGGAATGAACGAGAACACCTGCCCATCATACCTCCACTTGCGACGGAACCAAGCCGCCCCTTGGATGAATCGTCACCGCCCGCTGAACAGCACCTTGCCCGGCCCCAGCAGCATCTCCAGTTCCTCCACCCGAACGGCGGCCGGGTCCACGAAGTGCTCGAAGCTCAGCTTGAATTGCGCCGCCCGCCCGACCGGGTCGCGGACGGTCAGGTAGACCGGGCACGGCCCCGGCGACTTCTTCAGCGTCCGCCCGATGGCCTCGAACGTGTCCCGCCCGTCGGCGTCCGACCGGTAGTCCATCCGCAGGATCAGCCCCTTCGTCAGGTCCTTCCGGGCCTGGTCCATGGTCATCACCTTCTCGACGATCACGTCCGGCTCGGTCGAGCCTTCCCGCCACTCCACCTTGCCGTCGAACAGCAGGATGGCGTCGGCCGTCAGGTCGTCCTTGAACCGGGCGAACTGGTCCGCCCAGAAGATGCACTTCACCGCCCCGGTGAAGTCCTCCACCCGCACGATGGCCCACCGGTTGCCGGCGTTGCGGCCCTTGCTCACCAGTTTCGGGATGAGTTCGACCACCATGCCGGCCAGCCGCACGTCGGCCCCGGCGTCCAGCTTCGCCACCTGCGCGGCGTCGTGGCTGCGGTAGCGGCGGAGCTGCTCGTCGAACTGCGCCAGCGGGTGCGACGAGATGTAGAAGTCCAGCACCTCCTTCTCGTACTTCAGCTTCTCCAGTTCCGGCCATTCGGGCACGTCGGCGACGGCCATCGGGCCGAACCCGAACCTGCCGCCGTCGTCGGGCGCGTCGTCCGCGCCGTCGAACACGTCGAAGATGTTCTTCTGTCCCTTCTTGCGGTCGGCCAGCTTGTCGCCGGCCCCCTGCACGGCCCGCGGCAGCGTTTGGAGCAGGGCGTTGCGGTTGCGGGTGCCGAAGCAGTCCATCGCCCCGGCCTTGATGAGCTTCTCGATCTGCCCTTCCTTCAGGATGCGGGGGTCGATCCGCTCGCAGAAGTCGAACAGGTGGCGGAACGGCCCGTCGGCCTCGCGGGCGCGGACGATCTCCACGGCCGCGCCGCGCCCCAGCCCCTTGATGGCCGTCAGGCCGAACACGATCTTGCCGGTCACCACGTCGAAGTCCGGCTGCCCCTTGTTCACGTCCGGCGGGTCCACGTCCACGCCCAGCCTCCGCGCGTCGGCGATGTGTTCGACCATCAGGTCCCGCTTGTTCCCTTCGTCCATCTCCGACGACAGCAGCGCCGCCAGGAACTCGGCCGTGTAGTGCGTCTTCAGGTACGCCGTCTGATACCCAATCTGCGCATAGGCGGCCGTATGCGATTTGTTGAAGCCGTAACCCGCGAAGAAGACGATCTTCCCGAAGATGTCGTCGGCCACGGCCTGCGACACGCCCTGCGACAGACACCCCGAAATGAAGTCCGCCCGCCCCGCCTCGATCTTGTCCTCCAGCTTCTTGCTGATGGCCTTGATGACCGCGTAGGACTTGCTCAACTCGATCCCGCCGAGGCGGTTCAGGATGCGCATGATCTGTTCTTGGTAAACGATCACGCCGTAGGTCTCGTCCAGCACGTCGCGCAGCACCGGGTGTTCGTACTCCCACTTCTCCTGGCCGTGCTTCCGCTTGATGTACGTGTCCACCATGCCGGACTTCAGCGGGCCGGGGCGGTACAGCGCCAGCACCGCGATCAGGTCGCGGATGTTGTCCGGCTTCATCTGCTTGAGCAGCTCCCGCATCCCCTCGCTTTCCAGTTGGAACACGCCCTTGGCGTCGCCCCGTTGCAGCAACTGGTACGTCGCCGGGTCGTCCAGCGGGAACGTCATCGGGTCCACTTTCACGCCCCGCGTCCGCGCGATCATCCGCACGGTCTCATCCAATACCGACAGGTTGCGCAACCCGAGGAAGTCCATCTTCAGCATCCCGACCTTCTCGATGACGCCCATCTCCCACTGGGTGGTGATCACCACCTCGCCGTCCTTCTTGTCGCCGTCGCCGCCGTCGCCCTTGCGGACCACCCGCTGCACCGGCACGTAATCCGTGATCGGCCCGCTGCTGATGACCACCCCGGCCGCGTGCGTGCCGGCGTTGCGGTTCATGCCCTCCAGCTTGCGGGCGATGTCCACCCAGTGCCGCACCACCGCGTCCGACTCGTACTCCTTGCGGAACTCCGGCACCTCCATCGCCTCCTTCAAGTCCTTGGCGACGGCCCCCTGCATGGGCACCAGCTTGCACATGTAGTTGACCTTCGCCAGATCGATGCCCATGACGCGGCCCACGTCCTTCAGCGCCGCCTTCGCCGCCAGCGTGCCGAACGTGCCGATCTGCGCCACGCTGTCGTGCCCGTACTTCTCCTTCACATACTGGATGACCAACTCGCGGCGGTCCTGGCAGAAGTCGATGTCGATGTCCGGCGGCTCCTTCCGGCTCTTGTCCAGGAACCGCTCGAACAGCAAGTCGTATTCGAGCGGGCAGACGTGGCTGATGTACAGGACATACGACACGATCGCGCCCACGCCCGACCCCCGCGCCGTACTCGGGATGCCCTGCTCGCGGGCGAACCGGACGAAATCCCACACGATGAGGAAGTACGCCGAGTACCCCATGTGCTGGATGACATCCAACTCGATCTCCAGCCGGTCGAACACCGCCTGCGCCGGGTTGTCGCCGTACCGCTCCTTGATGCCCTGAACGCACAATTCCCGGAGGTAGTCGTCGGCCGTCAGTTCGCGCGGCGACTGGAACACCGGGAACACCCGCCGCGTGAAATCGAGCCGGATGTCGCACCCGTCGGCGATCTGCTGGCTCCGCGCCACCGCGCCCGCGAAGTCCGGGAACAGCTTGTACATGTCCCCCGGACTGCGGACGTAGTACGGGTTCTGCATCTTCTCTTCGGGGTACACCTTCTTCTTCGGGTTGTGCTTCTGCCCGGTGGTGATGCAGAAGTACACGTCATGAGCGATGGCGTCGTCGGCGCACAGGTAATGCGCGTCGGCGGTAGCCACCAGCGGGATGCCGAGCTTGTCGGAGATGTCCACCGCCACCGGCGTGCAGCGGTCTTGCAAACTCAGGCCGTTGTTCTGAATCTCGATGTAGAAGTCGTCCTTGAACAGTTTGGCGAAGTAACCCGCCAGCTTCTCGGCGTCGGCGTGCATGTCCTTCAGGATGTACTGGTTGAACTGCCCGGCCAGGCACCCGCTGAGGCAGATCAATCCTTCCTTGTGCGCCTCCAGAATCTCGCGGTCGATGCGCGGCTTGTAGTAGAACCCCTCCAGGAATGCGATACTCGACAGCTTGATGAGGTTCTGGAACCCGATGCGGTTCTTCGCCAGCAGCGTCAGGTGGCTGGACGCCTCCCCGCTGCTGCTCACTTTGGTCCGCTCCCGCCGGCTGCCGGGGGCCAAGTACGCCTCGTACCCGATGATCGGGTTCAGCCCGCCCTTCCGGCACGCCTCGTAGAACTCGATGGCCCCGTACAGGTTGCCGTGGTCGGTGATGGCGACCGCGTTCATGCCCAGCTTCTTCGTCTGCTCCACCAGCGTCGGGATGCGGTTGAAGCCGTCGAGCAGGCTGTAGTGGGTGTGCAGGTGCAGGTGGGCGAACTTGCGGTCGGACATCGGGGCCACCGGGGAACCGTGAACGAATGTGCGAAGGGATAGAATTCTACCCGGTCGCGGCCGCGCTTTCGAGGCGAACCACCGCCGCCGGCGCGGTGTCCGCTTCGTTGACGCCGGTTCAACCCGACCGTAAGCCAACTCCTTCCTCGCTTCATCGCACCGGGCCAGCCATGCCGAGTTTCAATCCCGCCGACATCGAACGCCGCTGGCAGCAGTTCTGGGAGGCGAACAAGACCTTCCGGACGCCCGACCCGGACGAGTCGAGCGTCGCCGGCAAGCCGAAGTACTACATCCTCGACATGTTCCCGTACCCCAGCGGCGCGGGCCTGCACGTCGGCCACCCGGAAGGGTACACGGCTACCGACATCCTCGCCCGGTACAAGCGGATGCGCGGTTTCCACGTCCTGCACCCGATGGGGTGGGACGCCTTCGGCCTGCCCGCCGAGCAGTACGCCATCAAGACCGGCCAGCACCCGCGCAAGACGACGGTCGAGAACATCGCCACGTTCCGCCGGCAGATCAAGTCGCTCGGCTTCAGCTACGACTGGGACCGCGAGGTCGATACCACCGACCCGGCCTACTTCAAATGGACGCAGTGGATCTTCCTCACCATCTACGACACCTGGTACGACCCGGTGGCGGGAAAAGGCCGGCCGATCAGTGAGTTGCCCATCCCCGAAGAGATCGCGGCGAAGGGCGACATCGATGTCGGCCGCTACCAGGACGACCACCGCCTCGCGTACATCGGCGAGCAGCCGGTGAACTGGTGCCCGCACTTGGGCACCGTGTTGGCGAACGAGGAAGTCATCGACGGGAAGAGCGAACGTGGGGGCCATGCCGTCATCCGTCTGCCGTTGCGACAGTGGCTCATGCGCATCACCGCCTACGCCGAGCGGCTGATCGACGACCTGGAACCGCTCGACTGGTCCGACGCCATCAAGCAGATGCAGCGGAACTGGATCGGCAAGAGCGAAGGCGCGGAGGTTCAATTCCAGGTTTGCCGCGAGCCAACGGCGAGCGCGGAAGAGTCGGGCGAGACGATCACCGTGTTCACCACTCGCCCGGACACGCTGTTCGGCGCGACGTACATGGTGCTGTCGCCGGAACACGAACTCGTGGACACCATCACCACGGCCGAGCAGTCGGAGGCGGTGAAGGCGTATCAAGACGCGGCATCGCGGAAGAGCGACTTCGACCGCATGAACGACAAGAAGAAGACGGGCGTCTTCACGGGTGCGTATGCCATTAACCCCGTTAATGGAGAGCAAATCCCGATCTGGATCGCGGACTACGTCCTCGCCACCTACGGCACCGGGGCCATCATGGCCGTGCCGGCGCACGACGAGCGCGACTTCGAGTTCGCCAAGCAGTACGGGTTGGACATCCAACCTGTTGTGAAGACGCCCTACGCACCTTTCATGTCGAACGACAAGGCCGCTCAAGTGTGGGCAGATCGCGCAAACGCGATGGAAGGCATCGTCGTCAGTCACAACCTTCTGAACACGCGATTCACCTTGTTCGACTACGTTCCAGACCAGAATCGGGAGCGGCTGGACACTTATGTTCAGAAGAACCCATCGGCGTACCTGGTAGTTCATACCGCAGGGCACACTGCCGTTGCCCACAGTGATGACCAGTTCGATAAATCCCATCTGAACATGGACCTAGAACTACCGCGTTCCGTTCCTGCGCTGCTGCTCACCGCACGAACGGGTACGGGCGTAGCGGTGAACTCCGACTTCCTCGATGGTCTCAACACCGAAGAGGCGAAGCGGAAGATCACGGCGTGGCTGCTGGTGGAAGGCAAGGGCGAGGCGAAGGTGAACTACAAGCTCCGCGACTGGCTGTTCAGCCGGCAGCGGTACTGGGGCGAGCCGTTCCCGGTGCTGCACGCGCCGGACGGCAGTGTCATCCCGCTGACAGTGGACGACCTGCCGGTGCAACTGCCGGAGATGACCGACTACAAGCCGACCGGCAGCCCCGACGGCCCGCTGGCCAAGGCCATCGACTGGTTGACCGTGGAGCGGGACGGCGACACCTTCCGCCGCGAGACGAACACCATGCCGCAGTGGGCCGGCAGTTGCTGGTACTACCTGCGGTACATCGACCCGCGGAACCCGCAGGCGTTCGCCGACGCCGGCAAACTGAACCACTGGCTGCCGGTGGACCTGTACGTCGGCGGGGCCGAACACGCCGTGCTGCACCTGCTGTACTCGCGGTTCTGGCACAAGGTGCTGTTCGACCGGGGTTATGTGAACTGCCCGGAGCCGTTCCACAAGCTCGTCAACCAGGGCATGATCCTGGGCGAGTACGAGTACTGCGTTCCGCTGGACCGCCTTGAGGATAACCACACGGCGTTCGAAGAACTGGGCATCAAGTGGACACAGAGATCCGACGCAGACAGCGACGCCGAAGCCTATTACGTCCTGACGATGACGGATGATCTCACCGAGAAGCGGAAAGGGAGACTGTACATCAAGGGCACGACCATCGAGGTGACTGCCAAGGCTGAGAAGATGTCGAAGTCGCGTGGCAACGTCATCAGCCCGGATGATGTCGTGAAACAATACGGTGCGGACTCGCTGCGGCTCTTCGAGATGTTCATGGGACCGCTGGAGGCGGTGAAGCCGTGGAACATGAAGGGTGTCGAGGGCGTGTACCGGTTCCTCGGCCGCGTGTGGCGGCTGATGATCGAAGACGACGCCGAGACGGTGAAGTTAAACGCGACCGTCCAGGACGTGGCACCCGGCAAGGAGACCTTGCGCGAACTGCACCGCTGCATCCAGAAGGTGACGGAGGACACCGAGGGGATGCGGTTCAACACCGCCATCAGCGCCATGATGGAACTGACGAACCACCTGACCAAGCAGGAGGTCCGGCCGCTGTCGGTGTTGAAGCCGTTCGTGCTGCTGCTCGCGCCCTACGCCCCGCACGCCGCCGAGGAGCTGTGGGCGGCGCTCGGCCACGGCCCCACGCTGGCCTACGAGCCGTGGCCGGCGTTCGACGCCGAGTTGGTGAAGGCCGACGAGATCGAAATCCCGGTGCAGATCAACGGCAAATTGAAGGCGAAGCTGCTCGTCCCGGCCGGCATCGACACCGCCGGCCTGGAAGCCGCCGCGCTCGCCGACGAGGCCGTGAAGCAGGCCCTCGCCGGTGCCACGCCGAAGAAGGTCATCGTCGTGCCCAAGAAGCTGGTGAACCTGGTGGTTTGAACGGCACCGTTCAAGAAGAGGAACGCGGATGACACGGATCAAAG
>JAYUFU010000025.1:0-8293 GCA_043738505.1 Fimbriiglobus sp.
GCCGATGGCGGCGCGGGTGTGCGTCCGCCACTCGGTTCAGTGGGAGGCGTACTGGGCGTCCCTCGCCGCATGACCACAAGAGAATCTGGTTACACCCTGCTCGATCCGCCGACGCACTTCCCCTTGACGCCGGCCGCCGCCGCCGGCATGACGCTGGCCGATACTCGTGCCACGTTCGAGAGGGTCCGTCATGCGAAAGCTTTTGCTACTCGGAGCGGTGTCCGCGTGCGTCCTCGGTACGGTCTTCGCGCAGGAGCCGGCCAAGCCGACGCCCCCGGTGGCGGGGACCGCCGGCAAGGAGTTCAACGGCGTGTGGGCACCGGCGTCGGTGATGTACGGCGGCGAGGAGATGATGCCGACGGCCGAGTCGCGGGAGACGATCCGCCTGTCGGTGGCGAACGGCGTGTACAGCCTGTTCCACGTCGTCGATCCGAAGGAAGGGACGGGCCGCCGGTTGGCCACCGCCGCGTTCGACGCCGACGCCAAGGCCGGCACGTTCACCCTCACCTTCCAGGGCGGGGTGAAGAACGGCCAGAAGGTCCACGGCATCTACGAGCTGAAGGCCGACGACCTGAAGGTGTGCTACACCGCCGACACCAACCCGAAGCCGGCCAAGTTCGAATCGGCCAAGGGCGCGGACGTGTTCTGCGAGACGTGGAAGCGGATCAAGAAATGACGCCGCCGCCCAGCCCGACCGCCGATCTCCGCGCGTACAACCGGTTCGCATGGGACCACCAAGTCGCCACCGGCAACCGCTGGACGGTGCCGGTAGCGTCCGAGGCGGTCGCCGCCGCGCGCCGGGGCGAGTGGGACATCGTCCTCACGCCGACGAAGCCGGTGCCGAAGGGTTGGTTCCCGCCGCTGGCCGGGCTGGACGTGCTGTGCCTCGCGTCCGGCGGCGGGCAGCAGGGGCCGGTCCTCGCCGCCGCCGGCGCGACCGTCACCGTGTTCGACAACTCGCCGGCCCAACTCGCCCGCGACCGCGAAGTCGCCGCCCGCGACGGCCTAACACTCGACACCGTCGAAGGCGACATGCGGGACTTGTCCGCGTTCCCCGACGGCCGCTTCGGGCTGATCGTTCACCCCTGTTCCAACGTCTTCGTGCCCGACATCCTGCCGGTGTGGAAGGAGTGCGCGCGCGTCCTCCGGCCGGGCGGGGTGCTGATGGCCGGCTTCACGAACCCGGTGCTGTACCTGTTCGAGGACACCGCCGAGGACGACGGCCAGTTCGTCGTGAAGCACCGCATCCCGTACTCGGACCTCGCCAGTTTGACGGACGAGGACCGGCGGAAGTACACCGACAAGAACGAACCCCTCTGCTTCGGCCACACGCTGCAGGACCAGATCGGCGGGCAGCTCGACGCCGGGCTGGTGCTGACCGGCTTCTACGAGGACGGCGGCACCGACTGGCGGCTGAGCGAGTTCATCCCGTGCTTCGCCGCCACGCGGGCGGTGAAGCGTTAACCCGACGCGCCACCGCGAGGACCTGGCAGGCTCAAAGAAACCGTCCAATCAAACGGAACACGGATGACGCGGATTGAAGGCAGGATCAAAGCCGGGATCGGAAAGTCAGGAGTCAAGAGTCAGAAGGCAGCGAGAACCGGGGTCTTCTGACTCCTGTTCCCTGACTGCTGTCTCCTGGTGATGGATCCTCTTCATCCTTGCTTTCATCCGTGTCATCCGCGTTCCTCGTATTGAATGGGTTCATCCCGATGCCGTCGCGAATCCCCCTCGCTCGCGCGTCGGGCTAACTAAAATGCCCGTGAACCCGCCAGACGGGACCGCTGTCTGGCGGGTATGAACGCCGCATTGCAACTGCCACCGGTTCGCCGGCCCGCACTCCCCGAACCACCACGGACGCCGACCGAATCGCCGGTCGCCACTATGGACGCGCACACGCTGGAATTGCTCGAATTCGCCAAGGTCCGCGACATCCTCGCGGGGTTCGCCGCGTCGTCGCTGGGCGGCGAGTTGGCCAAGCAAGTCGCGCCGCTGACCGACCCGGAGAAGATCCGCGAGGAACTCGGCCTGGTGTCCGAAATGGTCGCGGCGCTGGATCACGGCCAACCCCCGCCGCTGACCGGATTACACGACGTCCGCCTCGTCGTCCGCCGCGCCGCCATCGGCACCATGCTGAGCGCCGAACAACTGCTGCAAGTGTCGGAAACGCTCACCTGCACGGGGGCCATCTACCGCTACCGGATGCGGCTGGATAGCCGGTGGCAGCGGCTCATCGAGATGCTCAACGGCATCGAGGACATGGGCATCGTGGCCCGCACCATCGGCGGGTGCATCGACGGCCGCGGGCACATCCTGGATATGGCCAGCCGCGAGTTGGCGGCGGTGCGGCAGAAGCTGTACGACGTGGAGGAGAAGGTCAAGAACGAGGTGAAGCGGCTGCTCCGCGACCCGGAGTTGCGCAAGATACTGAGTTACGCCAACGCGACCGTGAACGGCGACCACTACGTGCTGCCGGTGTCGGCGAACCACCGGGCGAAGGTGCAGGGCATCGTCCACCGCGTCAGCGGCACCGGCGAGACGGTGTTCATCGAGCCGGCCAGCGTCGCCAACTTCAGCGCCGAGCGGATCACGCTGAAGGCCGAGGAGGACCGCGAGGAGAAGCGCGTCCTCCGCCGGCTGAGTGCCGAAGTCGGCCGCGTCGCCAAGCCGCTCATTTTCGCCCTGGATGTCATCGCCCGGCTCGACCTCGTCACCGCCAAGGCCACGTTCAGCCGCGAATACAACATGGGCTGCCCAGAGATCAACACCGACGGCAAGCTCTGGCTCCGCAACGCCCGCCACCCGATCCTCGAACACATCTTCAAGTTGGAAGCCAAGACCGTCGCCAAGCCCCGCACGGTGGTGCCCATCGAAATCCGGCTCGGCGTCGGGTTCAACCTGCTCATCATCACCGGGCCGAACACCGGCGGCAAAACGGTGACGCTGAAGACGACTGGACTGCTGTCGATCATGGCGCTATCGGGGATGCACATCCCCGCCCAGGCCGGCAGCACGGTCCCCGTCTTCAAGCACATCCTCGCGGACATCGGCGACGAGCAGAGTCTGGAACAGTCGCTCAGCACGTTCAGTTCGCACATCACCCGCATCGCCACCATCCTGGGCCAAGCCGACGGCAACAGCCTCGTCTTGATGGACGAACTGGGGGCCGGCACCGACCCGACCGAAGGGGCCGCGCTCGGCCGCGCGATCCTGGACGAACTCGACATCCTCGGCTGCCGGGCCATCGTCACCACGCACCTCGGCGACCTGAAGACGTATGCGTTCAACAACGACCGGGCGGAGAACGGGGCGGTCGAGTTCAGCATCGAGACGCTCCGCCCGACGTACCGCCTGCACATCGGCCAGTTCGGGATGAGCAACGCCCTCCGCATCGCCCGCCGCCTGAAATTGCCGAAGGAACTCCTTAAGCGCGCCCACCGCTACCTGAAGCGGAAAAAGGGGAAGACCGGCGAACTCGTGCGGTTGCAGCAACTCCGCGAGGAGGCCGAGAAGGCCCGCGAGGCGGCGCTGGCGGCGCAGCACGAGGCCGACCAGCAGAAGGCCGAGTACGAGGAGAAGATCGCCACCATGGACCGCGAGGCGGCGGAGCAGGTGGCGCTGAAGGAGTGGCGGACGGGGTTGTCGGCGAACGAAAAGGTGCGGGTCACGCGGTTCGACAGCGTCGGCCGCGTGGTGAAGGTGGACGCCAAGAAGCAGACCGTGACGGTTAGCGTCGGGCTGGGCCAGTGGGAAATCCCGTTCGACGAGATTTCCCCGGCGGGCTGAGTCGAAGCCATCGTCGCCGGGAGCTTGCGACCGGCCGACGGCGGTGTCACCCGGCGGCGAGCTCGTCCCACAGCTTCTTGTAGTCGGTGAGGAACTTGAGGCCCTCCTCCGGGGAGTAGCTCTTGCCGACTTCGCACAGGGTGTAGCGGTCGTAGCCGATGCCCCGCAGCTTGGCGAACAGGTCGCGGTACGGGTATTTGCCGGCCTTGTCGTTGGTCAGGTCGTTGATGTGGCACGACTTGATGAAGCCCTTCAGCAGGTCGAACCCGGCGTCCAGTTTGCCGTCGAGGATGTCGGTCGCGTTGCTGTTCCACGTCACGCCGACCGACTTGTGCCCACAGGCGTCCATGATCGCCCGCATCAGCTTCGGCTTCTGGGTCGGGTTGCCGTGGACCTCCACCCAGATTTCGACCCCGGCGTCGGCCGCCGCCTTGCCGCACTCGATCAGCGCCTTGCCGATCTGCGCACACGCGGCTTCCTCGGTCATCCCCTTGGCCACGCCGTTCGGCCGCACCTTCACGCCGGTGCCGCCCAGCTCCTTGACGAGGCCGATGAACGCCTTGCAGTCCTCGACGTGCTTCTTCACCACGGCGGGTTGGTCCGAGTGGAACTCGCACACGCTGCCGCAGCCCCAGAAGACCACGCCGCTATCGGCGAACTGCTTCTTCACGTCCTTACGCTGGTCGGCGGTCAGCGTCGGCTCGACGCCGTGTTTGTGAGTGGTGCGGCACTCGACCGCCGCGATGCCGACAGTCTGGCAGGTCTTCAGGATGGTGGGCAAGTCCCACGTCGCCGGCACGTTGTACGTCACCAGGCCGAGCTTGAACTTCGGCTTGGCATCGACGGCGGGAACGAGCGCGGGCAGGGCAACGGCCGCGGCGGAGGCGGCGAGGAAGTCACGACGGGAGAGCATGGGAGAACCTCGGCGGGGAGAGAGCCGCTGAGGAAGTTACCAGATTTTTCCGGGAGGTGGCAATAACTTCGGCGGCCGGCGCATCGTGTGGGTAGAGGTGCCGGTCGGTGAAGGGGCTGGCAGCGTCCCCGAACCCGACCGGCACCTCTCTAGTTTCCGCTCACTTCCGCTCGGCTTGCAGTTTCTTCACCTCACGGCGCAGGTCTTCCAGTTCCTTGCGGATGGCATCCGGCGCGGGAACGGCGATCCCCTTCTGTTGAAGTTCCACCGCCAGTAGCAACTCGCTCAGCGTCCGCATTTGCGCGAGGTGGATGTCGAGTTCGGCCTCCAGCAGCTTCGTCTCCGGCACGTTCGCCAAACGGTCCTGGAGTTCCGCCTGACGTTTCACCAGGTAAGCGAGTTTGGACTGCTTGACCCGAACGGCGGACTCGCATCGCTCGACTACCAGTTGCTTGCCCTCTTCCTCGGCCAACTTCTTGTCGATTTCCGGCGATGTGAATTCCATGCGGCCACCCGCACCGCCGGGGGCGCGACCGCCTTTCGGCACGTAGCGGATGTCCGGAGGGTACAGCAGTCGTTGCTGCTTCTGGAAGAGCGATTGTCTGGCCCGATCCAGTTCGGCGGCCTTCTCCTCCGATTTGGCTGCCTTCACCAGCGCCTCTTGGAGCCGGGGCGCGAAGGGCAGCAGCTCCTTGGCCATTTTGTCGGCCTCGGCTCGCGCCGCCTTCGCCTCGTCGGTGGCCGCGTCGTGCTGCTTCGCCAGCGCGACGTGTTCCGTCTTTGCCTTCTCCCATTCGGCCTTGCGGGTGCGGATCGGCATGTAGGCATTGTCCGCCTCCTCCAACTCGAACTTGGACTCGGCCAGCGCCGCCTCCGCCGCGAACACCTGCTTGGCCACCTCCACCATCAGCTCCTCGCTCGCCTTCCGGCTGGCGGGCGTCCCGGCTTCCTGGTTCTTCTTGCGAAGCTCCTCCCCGCGCTGCCGGTAGCGAAGTTGCGCTTCCTGGACCAATGCCCCGAGCAACGCCCGCTGCTCCGCCAGGCGCTTCTTCTCCCGATCCGCGTTCGGGTCGTCTTCCAGCGGCTTCGCCTTCGGTTGCTCCGCCTTCGCTGCCGGCTTCGGCGCGTCGCCCGGCCGTTCGCCGTCGGCCAGCACCCAGCCGAGGCCGGTGCCGACGCCGGTCATCAGCACCACCGCCACGGCCACCGCGAGCGCCGTCTTGTGGGTCATCATGCTCAGAACCTCCGTCGCCAGTTGGGAAGGAATCGTTACCGGAAGCGTGGATGTCACGAAGCCGAGGGCCAACGTCGCCGTCCGCCCGCACACATCGGCCGCGAGTTCGCCGGTCGTGATCGCCGTGGTCAGGAATGCCGTTGGCACCGTCACGCCCTTCGCCGTCAGCCGTTCGACGAGCCGCTTGCGGGCGGACGCGAGGCGGGACAACACCGTTCCGCGCGGAACCTTCAGTTGCTCCGCCGCCCGTTCGGTGGTCAGGCCGCGAAGGTAGCAGAGGACGACCGCGAGGCGGAACTTCTCCGGCAGGCGGGCGATCTCGGCGTCGAGCAGGGCCGCGAGTTCGGCGTTCGCCAGAGCGTCCGGAGGAACCGCCGCCGGCGGTTCCGTTTCGAGGACCGCGAAAGCGGTTCGTTTGGCCATCCGCAGGCAGACGCGACGGGCCGTGGTGTGCAAGTACCCAGCCAGTTGCGTGCGCACCCCGCCCGCCTTCTTCGCCAAGATGAGGAACACCGCCTGGAACGCATCCTCGGCCGACTGCTCGTGCCGCAGCACCCGCCGACAGACGCCCAGCACCATCGCCCCGTGCCGCCAGACCAGCAGTTCAAATGCGGCCGCATCGCGGGCGTCGGCGAAGCGGGCCAGCAGCTCCGCGTCCGACAGCGGTTCCCCGACCGGCGGAGTCCGCCGGAGGAGGGCCGTCAATAGTCGCGCGAGCGTGGCCATGTCGGGATGATAGAGGCGCATACGGGGCGGGCGATGCGCGGAAACCGGAACGACCGACCGCGACCGCCAGGGAGCGTCGAATTCCAGCCGGAAAACCGACGCCCCCTGGCGGTCGCGGCTCGTCGGGGGTCGCGCCGCCGCAACAACGGAATGACCCTGTGGCTCACCCCGGCAATGTTTTCGTTGACGCCGTCGGACGGACGGCATAGGATTCGGCGAAGAATCCCTCCCGTCCGCGCCCACACTCCTCCGCCGGGGTTTGCCGTGAACCATCTATTTCGGGTGCTGCCCGTCGCCTCGCTGCTCGCCGTCGCCTTCGGGGTCGGGCTGACCGGCTGCGGCGGTGGCGGTGGCGACAAGAATACGATCAAGATCGTTTCGAGCCTGCCCCGTACCGGCAGCGCGAAGGGGCAGACGGACGCCATCGTCAACGGCATCAAGATGGCGCTGGAGGAAGCCGACTACAAAGTCGGCGACTTCAAAATCGTCTACGAGGACCTCGACGACGCGACCGCCGCGCAAGGGCAGTGGACGGCCGAGCGGGAGACGGCCAACGCCGAGCAGGCGGTGAAGGACGCGGACACGATGATCTACATCGGGCCGTACAACAGCGGCGCGGCGAAGCAGTCCATCCCCGTGCTGAACGCCGGCGGGGTGCTGATGATCTCCCCCGCAGTGACGGGGCCGGGGTTCACCAAGCCGGGCCTCGGCGACCGCGGCGAGCCGGAGGTGTACCAGAAGAACGGTAAGAACTTCACCCGCATCGTCCCGGCCGACGACCTGCAAGGGCCGCTCGGCGCGGTCTGGGCCAAGCAACTCGGGTTCAAGACGGTGGTGGTGCTGGACGACAACGAGACCTACGGCAAAGGCATCGCCACCCTGTTCAAGGACAAGTGCAAGGATCTCGGCATCAAGGTGATCGGCAAGCAGGACAGCATCAACACCGAGAAGGCGAACTTCCGCGAACTGGTGACGGGCATTTCCAAGGGCGAGAAGCCGGACCTGATTTACTTCGGCGGCACGTCGCAGACGAAGGGGCCGACCCTGGCCAAGGAGATCGCCGCCCTGCTGCCCGACGTGGCCGTGATGGTGCCGGACGGCTGCTACGAGCCGACGTTCATCCAGCAGGCGGGGGCCGACACGTTCAAGAAGTTGAAGTGCTACGTCACCTTCGGCGGCACCGCCCCGGACAAGGCGACCGGCAAGGGGAAGGAGTTCGTGGACAAGTACAAGGCGAAGTTCAAGACGATGCCGGAGGGGTACGCGGTGTACGGGTACGAGGCCGGCAAGGTGGCGCTGGAGGCCGTCCGCAAGGCCGGCAAGAAGGACCGCGCCGCCATCAAGGACGCCTGCTTCGCCATCAAGGATTTCGACGGCGCGCTCGGCAAGTGGTCGTTCGATGTCAACGGCGACACCACCGCCCGCACGATGAGCGGCAGCACGGTGAAGGACGGCGACTTCGCGTTCGTGGCGCAGCTGGACGAGTTGGAGAAGAAGTAGGCTGGCCGACTCTCTCCGAGAGTCGGTCTTGGTCCGAAGTGGTCTGCTCGCTCCGCGAGCGGTCTTGGTCCGAAGTGGTCTGCTCGCTCCGCGAGCGGTCTTGATCGGTTTGATGGCCTGGTGGCACCGGCCTC
>JAYUFU010000026.1:0-2699 GCA_043738505.1 Fimbriiglobus sp.
GACACGGATGGAAGGCAGGATCAAAGCCGGAATCGCACCCGGATTTCGTTCTCTCTGATCCTCTTCATCCCTGGCGTCATCCGCGTTCCTCTTTTTAACGGTGAAGTTCCTACCGACCTTGAACCACCTACCCGCTTCGACGATAATTTCTCCACACCCACCATCCCCGCCAACTCTGGGGTTTCCGCCATGCGGTTCGTTTCCTCCCTGCTGCTCCTCGCGGTCGCGTCCGCCGGCTTCGCCGCCGACGCCGTGCCCGCCATCACCAAACTGTCCGCCTACCCGTCCGCCCTCACGATCCGCGGCATCGACGACGCCCCGCAGGTCGTCCTCACCGGCGACACCGCCAGCGGCCGACCGCTCGACGTGACCGAGGGCGCGATTTACGCCGTCGCCGACGCCAAGATCGCCCGCGTCGATGCCAGTACCGGCCGCGTCTTCCCGCTGGCCAACGGCAGCACCGACATCACCGCCACCGTGAACGGCCAGACCGCCAAGGTCCGCGTCACCGTGACCGGCACCGAGGCCCCGCTGCCGATCAACTTCCCGAACCACGTCGGGCCGATCCTGACCAAGCTCGGCTGCAACAGCGGCGGCTGCCACGGGAAAATCCAGGGGCAGAACGGCTTCCGCCTGTCGCTGCTCGGCTTCGACTCCGAACTCGACTACCTGACGCTGCTGAAGGAAGGGCGGGGCCGCCGGCTGATGCCCGCCGCGCCGGACCAGTCGCTGTTTCTGCTGAAGGGGGCCGGCGTCGTCCCGCACGGCGGCGGCAAGAAGATGGACGTGGCGTCCGAGGAGTACAAGCTGCTCCGCCGGTGGATCGCGTCCGGCATGCCCTACGGCGAGCCGACCGACCCGAAGGTGACGAAGGTGTCGGTGTTCCCCGAGTCGCGCGTGGTGGACCGCCAGGGCCGCCAGCAGCTCGCCGTCCACGCCCACTACAGCGACGGCACCGTCGAGGACGTGACCCGCCGGGCGCAGTACGAATCGAACGAGACCGACGTGGCCACGACGAACGAAACCGGCCTCGTCCGCACGCTGAGCATCACCGGACAAGCGGCCGTCATGGTCCGGTTCAACGGGTCGGTGGCGACCTTCCGCGCCGTGGTGCCCCGCCCCGGCGACGCCGCCAAGTTCGACTTCCCCGCCAAGACCGTGGTGGACACCCACGCCGCCGCCAAGTGGCGGGAACTCGGCATCGCCCCCAGCGAGACTTGCACCGACGAGCAGTTCCTCCGCCGCGCCAGCCTGGACATCACCGGCACCCTGCCGACCGTGGACGCGGTGACGAAGTTCGTCGCCGACAAGGCGTCGGACAAGCGGGAGAAACTGGTGGACCGGCTGCTGGAGACGCCGGAATACGCCTACTACTTCGCCAACAAGTGGGCCGACATCTTGCGGGTGAAGCGGCGGAACCAGGCCGAGCGCGCCCAGGGCACGTTCGCCTTCCACAACTGGATCCGCGAGGCGGTGGCCGCCGACAAGCCCTACGACGAGTTCGCCCGCGACATCGTGACCGCCATCGGCGACGAGTTGAAGTCGCCGCCGACGGTCTGGTACAAGGAGATCACCACCCCCGAACAGTTCGTGGACGACGTGAGCCAGGTGTTCCTCGGCCAGCGGCTGGCGTGCGCGAACTGCCACCACCACCCCTATGAGAAGTGGACGCAAGACGACTATTGGGGCGTGGCCGCGTACTTCGGGCGGGTCGGCAAGAAGAACATCGTCACGCCGGGCCGCCTGCCGAACAACAACCAGAACCAGAAGGTGTCCGTCTTCAACAAGGCGACCGGCGGCGTGGTGAACAAGCGGACCAACAAGACGGCCGACATGAAGCCGCTGGACGGCGCGGCGGTGACGGCCGGCGCAGACGACGACCCCCGGCTGCTGTTCGCCGACTGGATGACCGACCCGAAGAACCCGTTCTTCGCCAAGGCCGTGGCCAACCGCTACTGGGCGCACTTCTTCGGCCGTGGCATCGTCGATCCGCTCGACGACATGCGCGTCACGAACCCGCCGAGCAACCCGGAGTTGCTGGACGCGCTGACGAAGAACCTGACCGACAACAAGTTCAGCCTGAAAGAACTGGTCCGCACCATCTGCAAGAGCCGGACGTACCAGCTCAGCAGCACGCCGAACGAGTTCAACAAGACCGACAAGCAGAGCTACGCCCGCTACTACCCGAAGCGGTTGCAGGCCGAGGTGGTGTTCGACGCCGTGTGCGCCGTCACCGAAAGCCCGTCCGACTTCCCCGGCCTGCCGAAGGACGCGCACGCGCCGAAGCGGGCCATGCACCTGCCGGACGAGTCGTTCGCGTCGTACTTCCTGGACGTGTTCGGCCGCCCGCAGCGGATCAGCGCCTGCGAGTGCGAGCGGGTGAACGAGGCCAGCCTAGCCATGATCCTGCACCTGCTGAACAGCGACGAGGTGCAGGGCAAGCTGGCCCGCGCCGGCGGCCGCGCCGAGAAGCTCGTCAAGGACACCCGGTCGGACGACGAGAAGATCACCGAGCTGTTCCTGCTGACGCAGGCGAAGAAGCCGACGGCCGAACAGTTGGCGTTGGCGAAGGAGAACATCGCCAAGAACGAGAAGAACAAGAAGCAGGCTTACGAGAACATCCTGTGGGCGCTGGTGAACAGCAAGGCGTTCCTGTTCAACCAGTGAAGTCCGATCCGGAGGCGCGAGCGACGGTCTTC
>JAYUFU010000027.1:0-8263 GCA_043738505.1 Fimbriiglobus sp.
GCGCGGCGGGCGAACAAAACACCGCGACACCACCCCGAGGTCGGCGCGGGCAGGCGAGTGCGCAAGGGTGGGAACTGGACTACCCGGCGAGCGCCTGCCGCCGTGGGGCGAGTTGCCGCTCGGCCTCGAGAAGCCGGTCGGAGCGGACGAAGTGGAGGACCGGGTACGGCTCCTGGCGGGTCAGCACGCCGGCGCGGGTGAACGGGTCGTCGGGGTGGCCGGTGAACACCTCGTACCGCCCCGCCAGCTCCCCCGCGAACCGCAACTGGAGGTCGGACAGGTCGAAGTAACTCAGGCCGTCCGGCTCCGGATGGACGACCAGCAGCACGTCCTTGTCGATGGGGTCGAACCCCTCGACCGCGCACCGGACGGCCGAGTCGTCGGTCGCCGAGAACGGGGCGACGACCGCCGCCACGCGGTCGCCCTTGCGGGCGCGGCGGGCGAACGGGCAGACCGGTTGCCCGAGCAGGGCGGGGTGGGGCACTTCGACGAACGTCTGGATGTGAGCGGTCAACTCTTCGACGACGGCGACGGTGGACGGCATGGGATGGGGTCCGCACGGGGGAAGGGCGGGACCGATTCCGCAACAGTCGTGCCGACTCTCAGCGCGTTTCCGTTCGGACGCGCGCGTCGGACCCGAGGATTACCGTCGTCCTCCCACTTTTCAGCCGGGCCTCGTAACCGAAGCCGGCCGCGTCCAACTCCGGCACGCCGACGGGCGACTTCGGCAGACCGAGGTCGGCGAGTTTCGGGGCGTACTTGCCGTGCTTCTCGCGGTGCGCCCGTTGGGCGTAATACACGTCGTGCAGCCGCATCTTCGCCGCGTGGTGCGGGTCCTGGGTGAAGGCGACCGGGCCGGCGGCTTTCGCACTGAACTGGACGTACCCCCACCGCTCCGGCCGGTGCATGTCGATCACCCCCTGCGGCGACCAGACCCAGTTGTGTTCCGGCTTCTTCTGCTTCACGTACTTGCCGTCCGCGATGTCGAAGTCCCACTCGACCCGCGAGAAGTTGATCCGCCACTGGTCGCCGTCCTTCGGCGGGACGCCGCCGCCGAGTTCCTTCAGCCCGGCCCACGGCCAGGCGATCTCGACCGTCCAGCCGGTGTCCGTGTCCGTCGGGTCGTTGAGCGTGCCGTCGATGTGGACGGCGGTCTTCAGGCCGGTGATTTCCCACCCGTTGATGGCCCGGCCGCCGTCCTTGTACGGCTTGGTCAGCAGCAAGTCCCAGGTGGTGTTCTTGGCATTCAGTTCGAGTTCGGCGTAGTCGTGGCTGTCGCCGTCCGGGTCCAGGAAGACCTCGAAGTCGGGGTCGGCGAAGATGACCGCGTCGTGGTCGGTCAGGGTGGCCCAGACGTGCGGCTCGGTCAGTTCGGCGGCGATGTACAGGGCGGTGTCGTCCCACGTCATCTTCATCCGCGTGCGGTGGGCCGGTTTGGGCTTCGCCGCCCCTTCGATGTCCACGAAGTCGTCGCTCCACGCGGCCGCTTTCCAGCACTCGTCGTCCAGTTTGCCGTCCAGCTTCGGCGGCTTGGCGGCTTTGACGGCGACGTACCCGCGCGGGTGGTCGGCCCCGGCCGGAACCGGCAGCGGGTCGGCGGCCGGGATCGCCGCGAGGACGAGGAGAAGGGGAAGCACGGTCAGGGGAAGCCGCATCGGAACCGCCTCGGAAGGAGGGTGTGTGAGGAGTTTAGTTCGACTGCGTCCTCAGCATCGTTGTTGGTTCTTCGGCGGTGGCAGCCGGTTGCGCGGCCGGTAGCGGCCGAAGCGGGCCAGCTCGTTTCGCCCGCACCACCGCGTCACGCGGCGAGAGGTCGTCTCGCCCCGGTGAGACCCCCGCCCCTCCGCCAACCGGCCGGCCATCGACTCCCGAACCGGTGGCACCGTCAACGCCGGCGTCCGCATGTTTTCCCCGCCGCCAGCACTCCTCCACTTGATGCGCCGCTTCCGCCGCTCGCGCCCACTCCGCCGGCGGCACCGACTCCCGTCTCGCCGACCCCAGGTGAGAGTCGCGCCCGTGCGTCCCGGCGCTGGCGGGCCGCAGGACCGGACGCTCCTCCGGTCCTGCCCCGGTCGCCCGCCCCCCGGCGGGTGCGCCGCTCGGGCCGGGTCGGGGATTGGACGAAGCCTTCTCGGCATTCCGGCGGAAGACCCACGCCGCCACCTCGGCCGCCAGTCGCTCGCGGGTCGGGATCCGCCGGCCCAAGCACTGGCCGGCGAATACGCTCGACTCGCACTCCGCCACGTTCAGCCAACTCGCGTGCTTCGGCGTGTCGTGGAACTCCAGCCGCCACGCCTCGTCCGGCGGGAAACTGGCGAACAGCGACCCCAGCGTTTGCGTGTTCAAGTCGTCCGGCACGACCCGGATGACCGCCGCGTCCGGATACACTTCGTCGCACGGGTTCTTCATCTGGGCCGCGAAGTCCGGGATGGTTCGACGCTCCGTCACCGTCACCTGCCGCGTGCCGGCCAGCGGCTCGACGATCGGGAACAGGTTGGCGGTGCCGTTGCGAACGTACTCGTGGTCCTCCTTCGCCGGCTGTCCCGGGGCGACCGAAATCGGCTCCGCCACCTGGCCGTGCAACTCCTTGCCGCACTCGTCGAAGCACACCACCGGGCGGTCCGCGTCGTACGGCTCGGCGTACGACTCGAGCACGTCCTCCATGCGGTGCAGGAACTCCCCGTCTACCCCCTTCGGGAGACACCAGCTCTTCTTCCGCCACGGCTTGAGGTCGCTTTTTTGAGGACGCGGAGGACGGTGTCGTCGGACACCGATTCGACGATCCGCAGTTCCACCAGCTTGTTCGCCAGCAGGCCGGCGGTCCAGGTGGTGCGGCCGGCCGGGGCCGGACTGCCCGCCAGGGCGACCAGCACCGCCTCCGCCTTCCCGTCCCGCTTGGCCGGCCCGCCGCACGGCGGCTTCGCGGCGAGCGCCGCCGCCAACCCGTCGTCGGCGAACCGGCGGCGGATGTTGGCCGCCGCGTCGGTCGTGACGCCCAGGTCGTCGGCGATGTCGGCGGCGGTGTCGCCGGCCTCGGCCCGGAGCAGCACCTGGACCCGATTCCGCTGCCGCAGTGTGAGCGGTCCGGCGACCCGCGCCGTCGGGTCCGCCCGCGTGTCGTCCGTCAGCCGCACCGCGTGTCGCTTCGTCGTGCCCCACCTCCTGTCGGGCGGCATGATACGAATCGCCACAACGAACTCGTGCGGGGAGGTACTAACACCCGCCTCCGCCGCAAGCCGTCCACATTCCGCCAGTTTACCGGCCTTTCGGTGGTCGAGTTCGACAAACTGCTGGCCCAACTGGAGCCGGCGCTCGCCGCCCGCCAGGCGAAGGCCCGCCGGGCCCGGTCGCCGGAGCGGAAGGCCGGGGCCGGTCGGAAGCCGAAGTTAACCGTCCCGGAGCGCCTGTTCGTCACCCTCGTCTACTACCGGGTGTCCGTGTCGCAGACGTTCCTGGGCGGGTTGTTCGGGGTGGACGCCGGCACCGTCTGCCGCATCGTCGCCGCTGTGGGGCTGGCCCTGACGGGCATCTTCCGCATCCCCGAGCGTAAGGTGACGATCGCCGAGGACGAGTTGACGGCGGCCTTCGTGGACGCCACCGAACAGCCCACCAACCGGCCGTCGAAGAAGCAACGACTCCATGACTCGGGCAAGAAGAAGCGGCACACGATCAAGCACCAGGTGGTGGTCGTGCGGAAGCGGACGGTGCGGGTGGCGGCGGTGGGCAAGGCGGCCCCCGGCACGACGCACGACAAGAGGATGTACGACCGGTCGCGGCTGGAATTGCCGGACGGGGTGCAGGGGACGGGGGACAGCGGGTATCAGGGGACCGACCTGGAGGTGCCGCACCGCAAGCCGCGCGGGGGACGCTGACCCATCGGCAGAAAGCCGGGAACCGGCGGCTGTCGAAGCGGCGGATCGTGGTCGAGCACGGGATCGGCAAGATGAAGATCTGGCGGATCGTCGCCGACCGGTTCCGGAACCCGCGGCGGAAGCACACGGTGATCATGAAGAACGTGGCCGGGCTGCATAACCTGATGTTCAGTTGAGCCGGGGCGACGGCCGGCCGGACACACCCGGAACGCGCTCCCGGCTATTGCGTAACGACTCCAGTCACTGGAAGCGGAATTGCCGCACCTACACGAGTTGGTCAGGTCTGAAGGGGGACGACCTCAATCACTTGGCCGACCAAATATCTGCATGTATACTTGTTTAAATTTATATTCATTCCGGCGGTCATGCCGCGTGAAACCAACACCCTCGCGGGAGCCGCGAATTCCACTTCGCAAGTCCCAAGTATCATTTGCGGCCACGGCGACTCGGCAAAATGCCCACTCGGATCAATGATGATCGCGGTTGCAAAGCGCCCGGATGCGCACAGTACAAATGTATTAATAGCAGCCTCAACGAGGGCGGCTCCCTCCGATTGCGTGGTCCCATCCAGACTGAAATCAATACGCGAAACCCCATCCGCTCGGCTGATTGTAACGAATAGGCCCGTCGATTCCTTCGACCAAATCGAAAAGGCGATCCGTTGAGCATTCCGCAAAGACTCTTCCAGTGTCAATCTCGAGACTGCGGACTGCGCATTCCCATCAATGCACACATCGGCAGTATCCTTGCCATTCAAAATCAGTGTGTACTGTGCGAATCGCGCAAACTCATTCAAAGCAGACGGAATCGCTTCGGCGGAATCCGGCTTAACATAAATCGCGAAGAAACGATCGGATCGTGACATGGCACTATCTTATTTCCGGTAATTTCGGCAGTGTAAACGTATGAACGCCATCCTCGCCAACAACTTTTCGCGCTACTGCGAAAGCATTGTCTGGAGTACCCTCTTCTACTGATCCGCAGGTTCGCCCGGCTACGTTCGTGTCGGTCGCGGTCGAGCCGACTGAAGGTCGGGGAGGCCCGACATCTTACTTCGGGCAAGTTTCCGGCTGTCGGGCCTCGTTCCCCGGCGGGGAACTCGACCGCGACCTACAGCCCAGAATGCCTGCGAATCAGTAGGTATGCACGAGCAGGTACTCCTTGGAACTTTGCTGCGATTCGCAGGAGGTAAGGACGCTTCGCGAAGCGACTGCTTCGGCCTGTCCCTGCCGTTGGGCAGTACGTCCAATCGTCCGAATTTGATATTCAGCGCGTGGCCGGGCGGCTACGGCTACCGGAGGCTTTGCTCGCCCCGCCTTGCTCGCCACTTCAGCCGCCAGCACCGTGTCCGCCCCGTCGCGTAATGCGCGCTCATCGCCGCGTGCGGCACGAACGGCGACCGCTGACGGCCGAGGAGTTCGACCGACTGTTGATGGCGGCCTCCGCAGGTAAACGGTTCCGCAAACTCGCCGGCTCGGATCGAATGACGCTGTACACGGTGGCCGCCTACACCGGCTTCCGCGCGTCCGAACTGGCCAGCTTGACCCCGTCGTCATTCGCTCTGGGCACCACCCCGCCGACGCTGACCGTCGAGGCCGGGTACTCCAAGCACCGGCGGAAGGATCCCGCCGATGCCCTGTCCCGGCTATCCGTGCCGTCCGTCGGTAGCGGCAAGGGAGTAGCACCGGGAGTAGCAGACAAGGGGGAACGGGGAGAAATGCCGGGGAGGGATGAGGAACCAATCGCTCAAGCCCGTACCGGTTCGCACGGCCGACACGACACGAAGAAAACCCTGCACGAGCACGGGTTTGACAGCAATCGAGGAAGCGTGAAGACGTCCGAGCAAGCGGAGGGGGAGGGATTCGAACCCACGGCCGGGACTGGCCCGACTCCGGTTTTCAAGACCGGTGCCACCTCCAGCGAAACGCTTGATCTCCAAGCACTTTCGCACTTCGACTCCCTTCCGCACAGCACCGGCGCAGCAGGGGTGTCTAATCCGGCCACCACCTACGTCGATCTCGCTCGCGTGGTCGAACTGTGGCCGGTGCTGCCCCCGGCCATCCGCGCCGCCATCCTCACGCTCGCCAACACCACCGCGCCGACGATCCCGAACGGCCCGCCGGCCGCCGACGAACACCTCGACCGGCTCCCACCGGGATACGAACGGAGCGGCGGGTGATTACGGCTGTTCTCGACCTCCAAGTGCGGCCCCCTCCCCACACCTACGAAAACCGACCGAACGGGAGCCGCCGACAGCAGTCGGTTCGCCGACACACGCCGGATGTACAGTTTGAAGGAAGTGAAGGGAGCGGCTTCGACCGCCGACGCTCGCGGTCCCGAAGCCGTCCGCGAACCGGCTTACTTCTTCACCTCGACGACGCCGACCAGCGTCACGGCCTTCACCTTCCCCTTCGTCGCCCCGCTGCCCTCCTTGACCTCCAGCGTCTTGCTGTCGGTGGTGCCGTGGAAGCCGCCGGCGGCCAGGGCGTCGAGTCACAGGTCGCCGGCCGGATGACTCCTCGCGGCGAGACCCAGCATCACCAGTGCCCACCCGTTGAAGATCAGGTCGATGCCGACGACCGTGCCGATCACCCACAGCCCGTCGAGCGGCCACTGCGACCAGATGACGAGGCCGAGGAGCAGGTTGACGACGCCGTTCAGCAGCAGCCACGGCGAGTGCGGGTAGCGGGCGGAGAAGAACAGGCCGATCCGGAAGACACCGCCGACGACGAGCAGCGCGGCGATCACCAGCGTCAGCGTCACGGCACTTTCGACGGGGTTCGCGACCACCAGCAGCCCGACGGCCGCGTAGAGGAGTCCGCCGACCAAGTCGATGAAGAACCCGCTCCATCCTTTGACGGCGAAGGCGTGGGCAACCATCGCCACTCCGCCGGCCGCGAGCAGCCAGCCGATGACGAGCATGGTGGCGAGCGTCGCCACCGCCGCCGATCCGATGGCGATCAGTCCCAGGACGACGAGCAGGACGCCGACGGCGAGACACCAGCCCCATCGCTTGCGAAGGGCGTCCATTCCGACGGGACGGAGGGCGGAACCGACGACGGGCACTTCGGGGGTCACGGAGTTCACTCCAAATGGGACGGCGATCGACGCGGAACGGCGGGCTGCCAGGGCAACGATTATTCGGTGCAAGACCCGTGCCGGTCGCCGCTGGCGAGCGCTCGGACTGGCTTCGACCACGATAGTTGATCCGACCGGAAGAGGAGGTCCGCAGAAGGATCGGAATCGCTCCCACAGCCCCGCCCTTGGCACTTCGTCGCCGACCCGTAATTCCCTCGTCTGCTGGCATCGCGGCCACAGGGCCTCTCGTAGAGCGGCGGAGCGGTCGCCGCCGAACTCGATGACAGCTCATCCTCTGGACGCCCCGTCGATTCGACCACCGCGACCACAGGCGGATCGGGCAGCAGCAAACCGTTCGCGGAATTCGACCCCGCCCCAGTATGGATCGCTCCAAATCGCGGCTATCGACGGACGGGGACGAATTCTCTGGGTCGAGTGGGTGTGGGGCGGGGGTTGCCGGCTGCGGCCGACACCGACCTTCACGCCGTCAACCGGCTTTGAATAGCGTCGTCCACTGCTCGTCGTCGAACGGCGGCGGTTGACCCCGCTCGGGTCGGTATCGACGACCGATCCGCCGGGTCGGGACGGCGGGACGGCGGGGACGGCGAAGTGTGGTGTACGCTGCGACGCTGGACCACGAGCCTTCCACCACTCTCTCTCTGCTCAAATTGGTAGGAGTAGGAAGGGGGAAGTTCCGCATCGACTTCGACTCGTCGCCGTCCCCGCCGTCCCGATCCTGATCGATCCGAAGCGTACCGCTGAGAGCCGTCTCCTCGATATCGACCGGCGTGTGGGGAGGGGTGGTGTTGACTACCCTCATTAGACTTTCCCGAGTGCGTCCAGTTTCGAGAGGGAAGTGGTAGCAAATCCACCCCTCCCCACACGCCGGTCGATATCGAGGATGGGATACTGGAATCGGCGGATGACTGGCAGCATCGCATCCGCTCGGTCGTGGCCACCGAATCCGCAGCCGATCGGCAGCCCCGTCATCGACTCGGCGTAACTGCCTCGACTCGGCAGCCGATCGAACTGCGGGTCGATGCCGATCCTCGACAGCACCCGATTCCGACTCTCCGCCCGCCAGCAGCCCTTCCGAATGGTCGATGCCGATCCTCGAAAGCCGCCGCCCAGGAAGTCGCGGAGTCGCGACGATAAGGAGTCGACACGGTCAGTGCCGGATCGCCGGCTGGTTTGGAACCGAAGGGATTCGCGGGTACACTAGAGTCGCTGCACGATAGCGGGTTTGGCGCTACGATATCGGGATGAGCCACACCAGCCGCCTCCGCCGGAGTCCGGGCACGTTCCGGCAACTG
>JAYUFU010000028.1:0-8240 GCA_043738505.1 Fimbriiglobus sp.
CGAGGAGGGGGCGCTCAAGGGGCCGAGCATCATGCCCGGCGGCGACCCGGCGGCGTGGCCGCTGGTGAAGGAGATTTTCCAGTCCATCGCGGCCAAGGCCAAGGACACCGACGGGACGATGGCCCCGTGCTGCGACTGGGTCGGGCCGGAGGGGGCCGGGCACTTCGTCAAGATGGTCCACAACGGCATCGAGTACGGCGACATGCAGCTCATCGGCGAGACGTACCACCTGATGAGCGGGCTGCTGGGCCTGAGCGCGGCGGAGCTGTCCGGCGTGTTCGGCCAGTGGAACACGGGCAAGCTCGACAGCTACCTCATCGAGATCACCCGCGACATCTTCGGGTTCGTCGATCCGGAGACGAAGACGCCGATGGTGGACCTGATCCTCGACAAGGCCGGACAGAAGGGCACCGGCAAGTGGACCGTCGATAGCGCCACCGAGAACGGCATCCCGCTGACGCTCATCGCCGAGGCCGTGTTCGCCCGCTGCCTGAGCGCGCAGAAGGCGCAGCGAGTTGCGGCCGCCACGGTGCTGAAAGGGCCGGAGATGGTAACGCTTAAGACCATCCTCAACGCACACGGTGGAGTGACCCACACGCCGCAGGTGCAATTCCTAAAGCATTACCGCACGAACGAGGAGTTCATCGCGGACGTGGAAGCGGCGCTGTACGCCAGCAAGATCGTCAGCTACGCGCAGGGCTACGACCTGATGGCGGCGCAGGCGAAGGCGAGCGGGTGGACGCTGAACAACGGCGGCATCGCGCTCATGTGGCGGGGCGGGTGCATCATCCGGAGTGCCTTCCTCGGCAAGATCAAGGAGGCGTTCGACAAGAACCCCGGCCTGACGAACCTGATGGTCGATCCGTACTTCGCGGCGGAGCTGGCGAAGTGCCAGGACGGGTGGCGGCGGACGGTGGCGGCGGCGGTGACGAGCGGCATCCCGGTGCCGGCCATCGGCGCGGCGCTGGCGTACTACGACGGCTACCGCACCGCCCGCCTGCCGGCCAACCTGCTGCAAGCGCAGCGGGACTACTTCGGGGCGCACACCTACGAGCGGACGGACAAGCCGGCCGGCCAGTTCTTCCACACCAACTGGACCGGCCGCGGCGGCACCACCAGCAGCAGCACCTACAACGCGTGACCGCCGGAATGAACCGGCTGTCGAACCGAAGGCCGCGGCTCCGCGGCCTTCAGCTTTTCGCACCCCGTTCACAAGGGTATGCTCGTCCGACCCGACATGGAGGCACCTCGATGACCCGCACGCTCGCGATTGCCATCTCACTCGTGATCGCCACGTTCACCGTTGCGGACGAGCCGAAGAAATCGGACGCCAAACCGCCGGCGTTCGCCGTCGAGGTGGAGACACTGAAGCAGGGCGTGGAGAAGAAACTTCAGCCGATCCACGCGGCGGTGGAGAAGGAGTACGAAGCGGCCAAAACCGACGGCGACCGCGAAGCGATCAGGAAGAAGTCACACGAAAAGTCCGCCGAGGTCCACACCCCGGCCTACGAACAGGCGATGAAACTGCTCCGCCCGAACGCCGCCGATCCCGCCGCCGCAGTCGGCCTCGTGTGGGTCAGCCACGCCAGGGAGGCGGCTTTGCAGCACGAAGCCGTTGGGTTACTGCGGAAACATCACCTCGTTCGCCCCGAGACGATCGAACTGGCGAAGGGCATGAAGCAATCCGGGTTCGGCTGGGTGGAGGGGATGCTCCGCGCCCAACTGGCCGCCGCCGATCTTCCCCAGGATCAGGCGTGGCGGGTCTTGCTCTCGTTGGCGATGTGCTTGCAGGGGCAGGCGAATTGGCCGTCCCAGTTGGCCGACGCTTCCGAATCCGAATTGCAGGAGTTCGATCACTTCTTCGGCAAGGAACGGGTGGCCGAGATGAAGAAGTACGACCAGGCGAAACTGGAGGCGGAGGCGATCAAACTGTTCACCGAGGTGGGCGAAAAGTACCCGAAGCGGGAAATCATCCCCGGCCTGCCCGTCGGCGACCTCGCCCGGTCGTCGATCTTCGAAATCCAGAACTTGAGCGTGGGCAAGGTGGCACCGGACATCACCGGCGAAGACTTGGACGGGGTGAAGTTCAAACTGAGCGAGTCCCGCGGCAAGGTGGTGATGCTCAGCTTCTGGGCCAGTTGGTGCGGACCGTGCATGGGTCTGGTTCCGCACGAACGGGAACTGGTGGAGCAGTACGAAGGGAAGCCGTTCGTGCTGATCGGCGTGAACGGCGACTCGGAGAAGAAGGATTTGAAGAAGGTGATCGCCGAGAACAAGATCACGTGGCGGTCGTTCTGGGCGGGGGAGAAAGGTCCGGAGGGGCCGATCCCGAGGTCGTGGAACGTGAACGGGTGGCCGACCATCTATCTGATCGACGAGACGGGCGTGATCCGCTCCAAGACGGCAATCGGGAAGACGCTAGATATGAAGGTCGCGACGTTGGTGGCCGAAGCCGAGAAAACGAACGGGAAGAAGTGACCGGCCGCGGCGGCGGCACCAGCAGCAGCACGTACAATGCGTGATGTCAGGCGGTCGGGTGGAGCGGCCCTCCCTTCATCCCGTTCAGCCCGGCGGCCACGCGCAGTCGGGCGACTTGTTCCAACAGTTTCGGCGACTTCCGCTCCCATTCGGTCTTCACGGCGTGGATGAGCCGGAGCGCGTGGTGGAACTCGGTCTCGATTTCGGCCAGCCGCAGCGTTAACTCGTCGGCGAGAAGCGGTTCGACTTCCGGGTGTTCGGCTCGGCACGCGGTCGCGCTCAGCAACCGTTCCAGGGGCCGGCGGATCGTCTCGAACTGATCCAGTGTGACCGCGAGCCGGTCGTGGGCATGCGCCGAGCGCGGATCCGCCCAGCCGTTCAGCAACCGCTCGTTGATCGCCCGCAGCTTGCCGGCATACTCGCCGAGCGTGTCGCACAGGCGGAGGTCGAGGGCATCGGTCGTCAGGGTCTCAGTCACGGGTTCCCCTCCCATTCGAGCAGCGCGTGAACGGCTTCGAACAGCCGCCGGAGCGACTCCACCTGCCGCCGGGCATCGTACCCGGCGGTGTTCGTGCGGAGTACCTCGCCCTCGCCGCTCCGGTAGTTGTTGATGACCAGCGACACGCCGAGCCATTCGTGCCGGAATCCGGCCGCCCCGCGAGCCGCCGACACGTCGGACACGGCCCGGTGATACTCCCCGCCGGAGTACCACTCCCGGACGGCATCCGCTTCCTTCCACCACAAGTCTTGCTTCGTGACGACGGAGAGCAGCCACAATTTCCCCGGTGAGGTTCGCAGGTGCGGGACGAGTCGCGCGAGGATCGCCGCTTCATCCGCTCGCCCCTGAGTGACGAGTTTCTCCATGAACTCGTCCTTGTTCCCGGTGTACAGCGGGTGCCGCTTGTAACTCCCGTGCGGGAACGAATGGAACCCGGACGCGGAAACGAGAATCACGCCCCGGTAGGTGCCGCCCGCTAAATCCCGCTCGACTTCGCCCCACAGCGACACCCGCCGGGCGTGCTGTCCGGGTGGCACGACGACTTCGACTTTCGGGTCGTCTTCAAGGGTGTACTGTTCGACGCGGTAGCTTTCCCCGTATTCCCACGGGTCGTCGGTCAGCCAGTCGAAGTCGCCGGACAGGATTCGAGCGAGGGTCGTCTTCCCGGCCCCACCAGGGCCGATGATCAGAATGCCCCGCGCGGGATCGGCGGACCCTTTCCCACCGAACCAGTCGCGGACTTCCTTCACCCGCACCTTGATCTGGTCGTAGTTCCGCCACGCCAGGCGAGCGCTTTCATCCCGAATCCGTCGTCGGTTGGTGGAGGGGTCATTGCCGGTTCCCGATCAGCGCGGAGAATTCACTCTATTCGATTGTATCCGAACCTTCGCCCCCACCCCTCCCGGAACCCGCCCCATGCCCCGCGCGCTGCTGGTCATCGACGTGCAGAACGAGTACTTCACCGGGGCGCTGCCGATCAGCCACCCGGTCGGGCACCTCGACGCCATCCTGAACGTCATGGACGCCGCCGCAGCCGCGAAGGTGCCGACGGTGGTCGTCCGCCACGCCCAGCCGGACCCGAACTCGCCGGTTTTCCGCACGGGGTCGAAGGAGTGGGAACTGCACGCCGACATCGCCGCCCGGCCCCATGCCCACCTCGTCGATAAGCACCTGCCCGGCAGCTTCACCGGCACCGACCTGGACGAGTGGCTGAAGCGGCACGGCATCGACACCGTCACCGTGGCCGGGTACATGACGCAAATCTGCTGCGACACGACCGCGCGGCAGGCCATGCACCTCGGCTACAAAGTCGAGTTCCTGAACGACGCCACCGGCACCCTGAACGTGACCAACTCGGCCGGCTCCGTCACCGCCGAGGAGTTGCACCGGGCCATCCTGGTCTCCCAACAGATGTTCATTTCGGACGTAATCAATTCGAAGACTTGGCAGACGCGATTGTGAGCGGATCACTCCTCCGCGCTCGCCCGTAGAAGGCGGTCGCGGACGGCAGCCCACGCGGGCGCGTCGGGCGGCAGGGTGACGAGGATGCGATCGGGCGCGGCGGCGTCGAGGGCGTGCAGGTCGGCGTACAGGCGGGCAGCGGCGGCTTCGGGCGAAGCGGGCAGCGTGTACCGCGCGACCTTCAACCCGGCGGTCTCGTACAGGTTCGCCAGGAACTCGCGTTCGGTGTCGGTGGCCGCGCACTCCAGCGCGGTGCGCGGCGCATAGTGCTTCGTCAGCAGGCCCGGCGAGCGGGCCGGGCCGGCGTCGGCGGGTGGGCCAACCAGCACTTCACCGACGACAGCTTCGAGTTGTCCGACCGAAACCAAGCCAGGGCGGAGCAGCCGGGGAACGGGGCCGGTCACATCGAGGACGGTGGACTCCAGTCCGCCGGGGCACGCACCGCCATCCAGGACGAAATCGATGCGGTCGTCCAAGCTGGCGAGGACGTGATCGGCAGTCGTGGGCGACAGTTCGCCGGAGCGGTTGGCGCTCGGCGCTGCGACGGGCACGCCGGCGGCGCGGAGCAGTTCCAGCGCGAGCGGATGATTCGGGCAGCGGACGGCAACGGTCGAGCCGCCGGCGGTGACGAGGTCCGGCACGGCCGGGTTCTTCAGTAGCACCAGCGTGAGCGGGCCGGGCCAGAACGCGGCGATGAGCTTGGCGGCGAGCGGCGGCACGTCCGAAACGACCGCCGGCAACTCGGCGGCGTCGGCGACGTGAACGATGAGCGGGTTCGTGGCGGGACGACCTTTCGCGGCGAAGAGGCGGGCGACAGCGGCGGGGTCGAGGGCGTTCGCGCCGAGGCCGTACACGGTCTCGGTGGGGAACGCCACGAGCCGGCCGGCGCGGAGGGCGGCGGCGGCGGTGCGGACATCGGCGGGGGTCAGGCGTGCGGTCATGTCGGCAGTGTAGCGGGCGGTGGCAAGCGGAAGATGCGGCAAGTGTCTTCGTAACTCGCCTCCAGTTCCAACGGCACCCACAACGATTCGGTTAGCCAGAGTGGGAGTGTCGGCAGCGGTTGGCCGGGCGCGAGCGGCACCGCCCACGCGCGGAGCGCCAACTTCCGCCGTCGCTGGCGAGGACGGATCGACACGGCGTACACCGCGTCGGCATTCCCGGCCACCTGCGGCGTCGGGAGTCCGAGGAACTCGATCAACTCCGAATACAGGTTGAAGTACCGGTTCGTCACCACGTCGATCAGGCAGACGGAGACGCCGCTCTGGAGGAACGCCGCGCACTTGGTCACGAGCGCCTGGCGGTTCTCCGGTCGGTCCTTGTTCGCCGGGCTGACCAGTTCCACCGCCGCCACCAACTGCCGCGCCTTGTGCGTGTCGAACACCTTCACTTCGAATGTGTGCTGGTCGTCCAGCGTCGTCGTCGCCACGAGGGTCGGCTCCGCCAGGGTCGTCGTCGCGGTGGCAACCCCACCGCCGTCGGCGTCGGATTCCGGCAGGTCGTCGAACTCGCCCGCGCCCCAGTTCTCTTGCTGGTAGGCGGCGACATCCACCTCGAACGCGGACCCGATATGAATGCCCGGTTCGGCGATGTAGTCGGGCGGAAGGTGCGGGAACAGCTTCCGCAACATCTCCGACGGCCAGTAGGTGTGAATCCCCTCCCAGCCGGTGCGGGTGTCGAACGGCGGGCGGAAGTGGTCGCGGAGCGGCATCGGCGTCCCTCTCGTGGTTCCGGCCATTCTACACTCGACGCCGACCGATAGAACGACGGCGTGCTTTCTCCGCCCACTCGTGAACCCGCTCCCATGTCTCGCCCGTGGACGTTTCCGCTGTTCGCGTTCGCCGCCGTCGGCGTGCTGGCCTACTTCGCTCTGGCAGTGCCGGTGCGGGACGGCGACGGCATGGAGTACTGGTATCAGGTGGAATCGCTGGCCAGGCACTTCTCGCCGGAGCTGCGCGAGGAGGACGAGCTGGCGGTGAACGCCCGCTTCCCTGGCCCGACCGCGACTCTCGCCGATCCGTTCGCGGACATCGACATCCCGCCGTACCCGGCGAAGGGCTACGAAACGACCGCCGACGGCCGGCGGTACGCCGCGCACTTCTGGGCGTACCCGCTGTCGGCGGTGCCGGCGCGGTGGCTGCTCGGCATCGTCGGCGGCCACCCGATGGCGTCGTTGCAACTGACGAACGCGGTCTGGTTCCTCGCGGCGCTGTTCGTCGTGCTGTTCTGCTGGGAGGTGCCGGCGGGGAAGAAGCTGGCGTTCCTCGCGCTGGCGTTTGCCGGGCCGACACTCGGCGACGCGCAGGTCTTCGCGGAGAGGTTCGCCTGGCTGAACGGCGTACTGACGGTCATCCCCCTCGGATACCTCCGGTTCACCGGTGCGGAGACGTTCACCTGGGCGAACGCGGTGCTGGCGGTGGTGGCGCTGGACAAGCAGAAGTACGCGCGGTGTTCGCTGTTCGCGTGCCTGGGGGCGACGCAGAACCCGCCACTGGCGCTGTTGGGCGTGGTCGCGGTGGTGTTGGCCGCCGTCGGGCGCAAGTGGAAGGAATCCGGCCGCGCGGCGCTGGCGGGGCTGATCGCCGTGGTGCCAATGGCCTTTTATTACGCGCACTTCGGCAAGCCGAGCCTGATCGTCGGCGCGGCCACCAGCACCGCCAACATTTCCATCGAACGCAGCCTCAGCATGATCCTGGATTTGAATCAAGGCTTGATGGGTTATGTCCCGCTGTTGCCGCTCGCGGCGCTGGTCGGCTTGCTCCTCGGTCGTTCCGCCGCGCTCCTCGCGGTGGCGGTCGCCGTGGCAGGGATGGCCCTGGCCGCGCAGACGCAAGGCAACTGGAACGGTGGCGGGGCGGGATTGCACCGCTATCTGGTCTGGATGCTGCCGCCGCTGGCGTGGCTGGCGGTGGACGGCCTCGGCCATCGCGGGCGGATCGCGTTCGCCGTCGGTGCCCTTGTCCTTCACCTGCCCCTGTCGGGGGTGTTCCCGGCGGATCGGCTGAGTTACCTGGAGCAACGCCCGTTGGCACGGTGGGTGTTGAACAAGATGCCACAGTTGTATTCACCGCCGGTCGAGATCTTCGTCGAGCGGCAGTTGCACGGGGAGTTCGCCGATCCGGTCGCGGAGCTGCCCGTCGGGTTCGCCCGGCCGAACGGCGCGGTGACGAAGCTGCTCGTGGTGAAGGGTTGCGAGTCGCGGTTGAGCCGGTACTTCGTCGTGTCGCCCGACTACCTGCCGGAGCTGCTGGCCCGCATCGCGGCCGCCGAGACGCCGACGTACCTTCACCCGCCGCGCGGGGCCGTCACCACCAACCCCGGCGCGCTCACCGGCCAGTACCCCGACCGCGCGGCACGGGCGAAACCGAGATGGCGGTGATGCTCGACTTGAAACCTGGAACTTGAAACCTGGAACTGACTTCGCTCATGACCAACCGCATCGCCGACTACTTCGACCCCGACGCCGGCCACCCGCTCGACCGGCCGGAGTTCGCCGACCGCCAGCGGGTGCTGAAGGCGCTCTGCCTCGGCCTCATGGTCATGATGACGATGGTGACGCTGCTGGTCATCGCCGTCGTCCGCTTCGCCCTCGGCGCGCGGCCGCTGCCGGGCAACGCCGGGCTGGTCGGCGGCATCCCCATCCTCACCATCATCGCGGCGGTCATCACGCTGACGGTGCCGCTGGTGGCGACGATCCTGGTGCCGCTGATCCGCGCCGCCGGCATCCGCCGCGTGGCGACCACCGAGCCGACTCCGCCGGAGCCGGGGGCTTCGGACGAGAACGACGCCGACCGGCTGTGGAAGG
>JAYUFU010000029.1:0-2683 GCA_043738505.1 Fimbriiglobus sp.
CGAGGAGAGCTTCACGAAGGGCACCGCCATCGACCCGGCGGCGTTCGAGCGGCTCAAGCAGATCCAGTCCAGCCGGGGCAACAGCGTCGTCCTGCACGAACTGTACTTCGACGGGCTGGCGCTGAAGGCGACCGCCCCGCCGGACGGCATCAAGGCCGCCATCGAGAAGCGGTTCGGGTCGGTGGACAAGTGGGCGGCGGACTTCGTGGCGAGCGCGAAGGCGGCGAGCGGCTGGGCCATGCTCGTGGTCCACCCGGTGAACGGCCGGCTGTACAACGTGGTCAGCGACGAACACGCCCAGGGGCCGCTGTGGCTGTCGGTGCCGCTGGTGGTGATCGACGTGTACGAACACGCCTTCTACATCGACTACCAGAACAAGAAGGCCGACTACGTGGACAAGTTCCTGCAATTCCTCGACTGGGCCGAGGC
The DNA here is from genome assembly GCA_043738505.1 of Fimbriiglobus sp. Taxonomy (GTDB): domain Bacteria; phylum Planctomycetota; class Planctomycetia; order Gemmatales; family Gemmataceae; genus JALHQU01. Next base: position 430 of record JAYUFU010000029.1, read on the forward strand.
CGACCGCCGGTACCGCACGGTGGCGAAGGGGTGACGGCGTCACCGGTCGTTGCCGAGCATGGCCTGGATGAGCAGCACGAACGCCGCTCCGGCCGGGATGAGCGCGCCGAGGTGGAGCAGCCCGGCGTCCAGCTTGAAGTAATACACCGCCGCCGCCACCGCCATCAGCGCGCCTGCCAGCAGCGCTTGGCGAATCCGCTTCCGCCGTCGGCGACCGCTGTGCCGGCCGGGGGTGGCGGCCAGCCGCTGGTAGAACTGCATCGTCACCGCCGGCGGTGCCCACAGCGGCTCGCCGGCCGGTCGCGGCGGCGGCTTCTTCGTCGTCGCCCCGTCCGCCGACGACAGGGCCAGCGCCGCCGTCGGGTCGTCCCGCCACATCACGTCCGGTCGCGCGGAACTGACCGAGTAGTCCAGCCCGCAGCGGCCGCAGGTCAGGCGGTCCATGCCGCCGTCCGGCACCAGCACCCGGCCGCCGCACTCGCATCGGAATTCGCCCGGCATGGTCCGGCCTCCGGGTCGGTCGGTCACTCGTCCTGGTATCCTAGCAGACCTTTTACCACGGAGAAGAAACCGAGGGCCAGCAGGACGATGCCGACGATGGAGACGCCGCCGTTCCGGAGCCAGCAGAACAGCCCGCCGAGGGCCATGCTGAACAGCCCGCCGAACACCGTCGGGAAGTGCGGCCCGCCGCCGGACGCGCGGGGTTCCGGGTCCGGCTCGGTGTCGGACACCTCGCGGTATTTCGCGCGGGGCGGGGCGTCCGGGTCGCGGCGGCGGAGCGACGGCGGGGCCGACGCACTCGGCCTGCCGAAGTCGTCGGCGACATCGCGGTCGGTGCGGCGGGCCGTGGGCGCGGGCGGGCCGTCGTCGAGCAGCTTGTAGGCGTCGTCTTCGGTCGTCGCGGGAAGCGGAAGCGGAGGCGGCGCGGTCGGGAAGCTGTCGTCCGTCGGCACCGCCAGGACCGCCGCGCAGGCCGGGCACCGCGCCCGCTTGCCGGCGAACTCGTCGCCCACCTTCAGTTGTTTGCCGCAGTCGCAGGCGAACGTGATCGGCATGACGGCACACTCCGGGGACGACGGCTTTTCTATCGACCCGCCGCGGACTGGGGAGGAGATCGGCCCGCGAATGGTCGCCCCATCGTCCCCCGGCGGTGGAATGCACTTCGCCGGCCGGCGTCCGTCCGTTATGGTGTGGCGATCCGATTCCTCCGTTCCTGGAGTGCGGTCATGCGATTCCCTCTGACTGTCGGTGTGCTGGTGGCGTGCGGACTGGCGGTGGCGGCCCCCGTCCCCAAAGCGAAGGACACCGCGAAGAAGGACGAGGACGCCATCCAGGGCGTCTGGAAGCTGGAGAAGTTCGACATCGGCGGCGCGGTCCCGTTCCCCCCTGGCGCTTTGCAGGCGATCCACTACACCTTCAAGGACGGCAACTTGGGTGTGACGCACGCCGGCCAACTGCGGGAGAAGCAGGGCACCTACAAACTCGACCCGACGGCCAAGTTGAAGGCCATCGACCTGACCGAGGGCGGCAACGGGCGGACCACGCCGGGCATCTACGAGTTGGACGGCGACACGCTCAAAGTCTGCCTCGCCCAGGGGCCGACGCCGGTGCGGCCGACGGAGTTCAAAGCGGACGGCATGGGGGTGACGGTGGTCACGTTCAAGCGCGAGGCGGACGAGAAGAAGGACAAGTGACGACGACCCGTTCCACAGCGGAGAACGACCATGCGCGGACTCGGACTGCTGGCGGTGGCGGCGTGCGGACTGGCGGCCGCAGCCCCCATCCCGAAGGAGAAGGACAAGCCCAAGAAAGACGAGGATGTCATCCAGGGGACGTGGGCGATGGAGAAGTTCGACGGCGGTCAGGCACCGCCGGGCGGACTCGGGCCGATCCAGATGACGTTCAAGGACGGCAAGCTGGCCATCGAGTTCGGCGGCAAGTTGATGGATCAGGGCACCTACACGCTGGACCCGACGGCCAAGCTCAAGGCCATCGACCTGACGAACGGGCCGGCGACCGCCCTCGGCGTGTACGAGTTGGACGGCGACACCCTCCGCATTTGCGTCGGCGACGCTGCCATGAATGCGGGCCGGCCGACGGAACTGAAGGGGAACGAGCAAATCGCCCTCATCACGCTCAAGCGAGTGAAAGAGGACAAGAAGGAAAAGTGAGTCTGGCAAGGAGCGGGAATTTGCGGCACGGCGTTTGCCGTTCTATATCCGGTGGTCGGCCACACCGGAGACTCGCGATGAAA
>JAYUFU010000030.1:0-2675 GCA_043738505.1 Fimbriiglobus sp.
CCGCTCGCGGAGCGAGCAGAACACTGCCGTTCGGAATATCATCCTCCGTAGCCGCCCACCGGGATCGGGCGGTCACATCCGGGGGACTCTCCATGCGAAGAACTTTGATCGTCGTCGGCTGTCTCGTCGCGGCCGGGGCCGCGGTCGGCCAACAGCCGGCGAAGCGGGCGGCGGGGCTGGACGTGGTGCCGGCCGACGGGTTCGCGTTCGCGTCGGTGAACGTGGCCAAGGTGTGGGACGCGCCCGCGTTGAAGGGGCTGCGGGACGCCCTGCTGAAGGTGGATGCGGCGGCGGTGGACTCGTTCGAGAAGGAGTTCGGCCTGTCCCCGGCCGAGTTGGACCGCGTCACATTCCTCTGGCCGGCGTTCCCGACCGCCTCCCGTGGCGAGGAACCGGTCGTCGTCGTCACCAGCCGCAAGCCGTTCAACGAGGCGAAGGTCCTGAAGGCGTTGGACGCGGTGCCGTTCGCCGACTTCGACCGAAGGCGGATGGAAGAGAAGATGCCCGCGTTCCCCGGCGGCGGAATCGAGAACGGCAACGACTCGAGAGACCTCCCGCCGCCGTCATCGAAGCAGGAACCCGCGCTCGCGTCTTTCCAGCGCGGTGAGGGCCAGCCGAAGCCGGCGGAGGACGGCGGGGACCTGTACGCCATTCGCAAAATGCGAATGACGCTGTTCCTGCTCGACGCCACGACGGCGGTGTTCCTGCCGTTCCCGAAGGGCGACGACGGGCAACTCCTCGCGCTGCTCACCAAGTCGCTTCGCCGGAAAGCGGCTGGTCCGCTGGCCGACGCACTGGCGGTCGCCGACAAGCACACCGCCGTCGCCGGCCTGGACTTCCGCCCCCTCCGCCAAGAGCTGGCACGGGCGGAGCGGTTCCCCCGCGACCTGGTGCCGTTCCGCGCCCTGACCAAGACGGACGGCGGGTTCGCCACCCTCGACCTGGACGCCACGTCCGGCGTCACCGCCACGCTCCGCTTCTCGACGGCCGAAGACGCAACGCGGGCCGAGCCGGTGCTGAAGACGGCGATCCGAGTCGCGGTCGAGGAGTTGGCCCGATTCAAGAAACGGGCGACGGCGAATGAGGAACAGGCCGCGTTCGCCGTGCCGCTCGTCGATGCCGTCCTCGCCGCGCTCGACAAGGCCACGGTGAAGGCGGCCGACACCCGCGTGACGGCCGCCGCCACGATGGAGATCGGGCCGACGGTCGAGAAAGCGTTCCTGGCGCTGCCGGGGTTCGTGAAGTGGCAGGCCGACGAGATGAAGACGCTGAACAACTTGAAGCAGATCGGGTCGGCTCTGCACAGCTACCACGACGCGAACGGCCACTTCCCGCAAGACATCGTGGACCGGGCCGGCAAGCCGCTCATCAGTTGGCGGGTGGAACTCCTACCGCACCTGGAGCAGAACAACCTGCTCGGCCGGCTCGACCGGACCAAGCCGTGGGACGATCCGGGCAACGCGAAATTGTTGGCGAAGATGCCGAAGGTGTTCGAGGTGGCCGGGCGGGGCGGCAAGGACGGCGAGACGTACTTCCAGATGTTCACCGCGCCGCGACTCGTGGAGGGTGGGAACCCGCTGCTGATTCCGGGCGAACGGCGGACCTTCACGTCGATCACCGACGGCACGTCGAACACGTTCGCCGTCGTCGAGGCGAGCGAGGGAGTCCACTGGGCCAAGCCGGGCGACATTGCGTTCGACCCGAAGAAGCTGCCGGGGCTGGGCGATCCGAAACTCGGGAGGTTTCGCGCGATGATGCTCGACGGTTCGGTGCGGACCTTCCGCTGGGAGAAGCTCACCAACGAGCAACTCCGCGCGTTCATCACCATCGACGGCGGCGAAGTGAACACTTACGAGGACCGCTGATCGCCGCTCGACGAATCCGGCCCTCCCACCGGCCGGGTCGGTCACTTCGCCCCGGCCAGAATCCAGTCCTTGATGGTCTTCATCTCGGCCGCCGTCAGCTTCTCCTTGCCGGCCGGCGGCATGGTCCCGTCGTCGAGGCTCTTCCAGATCGTGCCGTCGTCCAGCTTGCCCGGCTTCGCCCCCGCGCCGTTGTCCCCGCCCTTGAGCGCGCCGGCGAGGGTCCGCAAGTCGAGGTCGCCCTTCGGGCCTTTCACGTCGCCGTGGCAGATGCTGCACTTCGCCTTGAAGATCGGGAACACCTCCTTCTGGAACGACACCATTCCCGCCGGCGGGGTGACGGGCGGCGTGGGCGGATCGACTTTCTTGGGCGGGTCGGGCTGCTTCTTAGGCGGTTCCTTCTTCGGCTCCGGCGGCTTCTTCACCTCCGGTTTCGGTTTCAGTTCCGGGGTCGGGGTGGGCGGCGGCACGACCGGCGGCTTGACGACAGGCGGCTTGACGACAGGCGGCGTGTTGTCCGCCAGCTCGATCACCTTGGGCTTCTCGACTTCCCGCGGCGACCGGCCGGCGGCGAACCCGATCACCCCGCCGGCGATGAGCGTCAGCCCGAACCCGGCGGCGGCCAGGAGCGTCGCGCCGAACGACGCGGAGCCTTTCCGCCGGGGCGGGCGGGCGTCACTGGGGCGGTCGTCCCATTCGTCGCGGCGGTCGGGGCGGGGCATGGCGAATCACCTGGGGGATGCGGCTTCCTCTACCATACTTCAACGCCCGACCGGGTGGAACAGTTCCGCGGCGGATGTGCGAAAACCGTCA
>JAYUFU010000031.1:0-8194 GCA_043738505.1 Fimbriiglobus sp.
GGCCGGAGCCTCGCCCTCCCGAGAGGCCACTCCCTCGCGGTCGCGGCTCGCAAGAGCCGGCGGGGTGACATCTTCTTTCTTTCGCCCCTGGTACTTGCCACCGCCAGACGTGCTGTCGTCCATCGACCCCAGCCCGGACGACCAGCGCGTCTCGACTTCCGTGCCGGCGACCGGGGCCTTGTGCCGGAGGCGGGTCTTCTCCAGGTCCACGATCATCTGCAAGGCTTGAAAGGACTTCTCGTCGCGCGTGCTGGCCAGCCGGCGGCGCAGCTCCGCCACGGCCTCGGCGACGGTATCCTCCCAATACTGCTTGCGCCCGGCCGGGTCGCGCGGCGGGTCGGGGACTTCCGACTCACAGCGGAAGCGGTCGGCCTGCTCGGTGATGGGCGTAGCGGTGGCGGTGTTCACGGCGGCACTCCGGAACGGGAAGTGTACGACAGTACCCATGCGTTCCGTTTTTGGGTTTGTCAAATCAAAGTGGAGAGATTATCCCGAATCGACTGTCCGAATTTCGGACGCGCGTGCCGCTTGGCCGTCTTCGCACCGGAGGGCTGTAGCTCGGAGTACCGGCCGAGAGACTGGCCGCGAAGCGAGGAGGAAAGCCCCCTCACCCGCAGGTGGGTCGGGGGTCGGGGCCTTCACCCGGACGACACAGCCAGCCCGGCACGGCGCGGAACCCTCCGGCCCCCATCCACGTTCCAAGTCCAGCCGAGTCCGGCGTGCGCGCCGCTCGTGGACTTCTATAACCCCTTCACGTCGGCGGCGGCGGCCGCGCGGATCGGTTCGCACCCTGAAAGGCAGCGCTCGCTCGTCCTCTTGGTATCCCTCATGCTCCGCCTCTCCCCGCTCGCGCTCGTCTTCGCCTCCCTCGCGGCGGCGGCGGAACCGCCGTTGCCCGCGCAGCCGTTCGAGAAGACGCCGTTCCGCCCGGTGACGATCCCGGAGTGGGTGCGCGGGACGACCGGCGTCGGGTACACGCTGTCGGGCCTGGACACTGCCGGCCGCGCGTCGGCCGCCAAGCACGGCGTCACCATCAGCGAGGTGAACTTCGTCGATCCCTTCTACCCGTACTACGACAGCAAGCTGCTCGAGAAGCGCAGCCCGCACGTCGGGCTCGACCGGCTGCCGAAAGACTTGGCCGAGTACAAGAAGCTGGGCGTCCGCGTCCTCGCCGTCTACCCGCCGACGCTGCAAGGCGAGGTGTACGAGGCGCACCCGGACTGGCGGCGCATCCCCACCGACACGACGACCATCCCGCAAGTGGACATGAAGAAGTTCGGCCACGGCGGGATGCTCTGCCCGCTCGGACCCTACGGCGACTTCTTCATCGACGTGCTGGCCGAAATCCTGGAGACGCACCCGGCGGTCGATGCGTTCAGCTTCGACGGGTTGCACCACGGCGGCGGCTGCTACTGCGAACACTGCCGCAAGAACTACACGGCCGACACCGGCAAGCCGATCCCGCCGAAGCCGGACCTGAACGACCCGGAGTTCCGCCGCTACCAGCACTGGGCCGACCGCCGATTGGAAGCGGTGGTGGCGAAGGCGCAAGCGAAATTGAAGGGCATCAAACCGGACGTGGCACTCGTGACGTGGACGACGAACGCCGGCCGATACGGGCACTTCCTGAGTTTGCCGCGCAACATGTCGGCGCGGATGAACCTGTTGTTCGACGCGCCGGATCAGGAGTTCTGGGCCGACGAGAGCAACCGGGGCAACACCGTGGTGCCGGCGTTCGCCAACGCCTACGCCTGGGCCGTCACGAACCACCGCGTGGCGTTCAGCGAGCCGTACCTGATGAGCCACGGCAACCCCTACGGCAAGGACAGCTTCCCGCCGCACGAGATCGAACGGCGGATGATGCTGGCGCTGACGCACGGGGCCGGGCCGAGCATCGCCGTGGCGCAGCCGAAGCGGTTGCGGGCGGCGGTCGATCACTGCCTCGATGAAGTGGCGAAGCGGAAGCCGTGGCTGACGCACAAGTCGCCGGAGCCGTGGGCGGCGCTGCTGATGAGCGACAACACCCGCACCTTCTACGGCCGCGAGGCCGGGCGCGTGGAGGAACGCTACCTGGCGAGCGTGTTCGGTGCCTTCCGCGCGACGCTGGAGGAGCATCTTCCCACGACCGTCATCAACGACTGGAACCTGACCGCCGACGAGTTGAAGAAGTACGCGGTGCTGATCCTGCCGAACGCCGCGAGCCTGGACGACAAGCAGGTGAAAGCCCTCGACGAGTACGTCCGCGGCGGCGGCGGGCTGGTGGCGAGCCTGGACACGTCGCTGTTCGACGAGTACGGCGACCCGCGTGCCAAGTTCGCGCTCGGCGAGCTGTTCGGCGTCGAGTATCGAGGGTTGCCCACGGCCGCGGCGGTGAAGACCGACCTCGACGTGAATTTCGCCAAGGGCATCGGCCCGGACTACTGGGAGAAGCGGAAGAACGTGTTCGACCTGAGCCTCGGCGAGTCGTGGCTGAACGCCGGCAAGTTGAAGGAGTACGGCGGCACCGAACCGGTCACGTTCAAGGGGCCGGCGGTGCGGGTGAAGCCGGCGGCGGGCACGCAGACGCTGGCCACGCTCCGGGTGAAGGACGACCCGAGGGCGGAGCCGTTCCCGGCGGCGGTGAGCCGCACGCACGGCAAGGGCCGGGTGGTGTACCTGCCGGCGGGGATCGACGCCGGGTACTACCTGTACGCCTACCCGTACCAGCGCTGCCTGCTGGCGAACGCGATCCGTTGGGCCGCGAATGAGGCCAAGCCGCCGGTGACGGTGACGGCCCCGCTGTGCGTTCAATCCACCGTCATGCGGCAGGAGAAGGACGGCAAGCAGCGACTGATCGTCCACCTGTTCAACGACGTGAACACCACCGGCGGCAAGGCGCTGCCGATCGACGACGTGCCGCTACGGGAGGAAACGCTGCCGATCCACGACATCCGCGTGACGTTCAGCAAGGGGTCCAAGTTCGGCGCGATCCGCCTGCAACCCGAAGGGCTGGAGTTGAAGCCGACGGAGACGCCGGACGGCGTCTCCGTGGTGGTGCCGAAGCTGGCCGTCCACGCGATGGTGGTGGCGGAGCTGGCGGAGCGGTGACACCCCTCGCCCCGGTGTCACCCGCGACGGCGGTCCCGCTCACGGCCAGTTCGCGATGCCGTCCGAGACCTTGTACAGGGCGTCGATGACGGCCTTCTGGTCGGCATCGGAGCCGCGGTTGTTGAACAGGACGACGAGCTGCACGTCCTTGGCCCGCCAGGCCAGGAGGGTGAACGTGCCCGGCAGCGCGCCGGTGTGGGCGGACGCCCCCTCGGTGCCGGTGCGGGGCTTGCCGTCGATGAAGTACGCCCGCGCGAACTTCGCCAGGTCCGGCGCGCTGGCCAGCAGCGCGCCGTGCGAGTCCATCGCCTCCAGGTGGAAGCCGCCGTCCGGCCACGCGACCTTCGGGCCGGTCGGGTCGAACACGTTCACGGTCGCGCCCTCGGCCGACACGTACTCCGGTTCGGCCGGGTTGCGGTCGGCCCGGCGGGTGCGGCCGACGGCCACGGTGCCCATGCCCAGGGGCGTGGCGACCCGCTTCTTCAACTCCTGGACGAACGTCTGCCCGGCCTTCTTCTCGACGACCCGGCCGAGGACGCAGTAGCCGAAGTTCGAGTAGTGGGTCTCGTCGCCGGGCTTGTGCTGGAGCGGCTTGCCGAGCATGAAATCGACGATGTCCTTCGGCTTCGCCGGGGCCGGCCGGCCGAGCGCCTTGGCGATGGCGAGGGGGTCGAACATCGGGTCGTACTTCGGCGCGACATCCCGGTCCCACCCGCCGCGGTGCCCCAGCAGGTGTTCGACGGTGATGTCCTTGAGCCGCTGGTCGCCGGCGGCCGTCGGCGCGAGGCCGAGCAGGCCGAACGCCCTGTCGTCGAGCTTGAACTTCCCGTCGGCGACCATGCCCCGCACGACGGCGGCGGCGAGCGGCTTGGTCACGCTGGCGATCCGGAACGGCGTGTCCGGCAGCACCGGCACCCGGCGGTCGGCGTCGCGGTACCCGTAGCCGCGGGCGAGGACGGTCTTGCCGCCGCGACTCACCGCCAGCGCGCCGCCGGTCCACCCGCGCGCCGCCAGAATCTTCAGCATCTCGTCGTCGAACGCCTTCAACTTCGGCACGGCGGTTCCACTGGTCGGCAGGGCGTCGCGGACCCACACCGCCTCGTACCGGGAGGTCGCGCCGTCGGCGTACCCGGACACGTTCCACGGGCGGAACCCGAGCTTCGCCTGCTTGTCGAACTCCTTCTGGTACTCGTCGGCCGTCATGCCGTGCCGGGCCGCGTACTCGACGCCCGGATTCTTGAGGAACACGGCCGCGAACCGCACGCCGGCCTCGGTGTCGTACGTCGACGTGCTGTACGGCCAGTAGCCCCGCTTGCCGACGGTGTCGAACAGCTTCTGGTACTGGACGGCGGTCAGGTCGTGGTGCGTCTCGAACGCCTCGCCGTCCTCGGCCAGGAAGACGGCCGCGAACTGGTGCCCGCCCGGCGTGTGGTAGCCGGCCAGGAACGCGGGCACCTCCTTCCGCGCGCGGGCGTCGTCGTACTCCTTCTGGTACTTGGCGGCGGCCACGCCGTGCTTGGCGGACCAGTGGGACGGCGTGTCCAGCACCCAGACGGCCGCGTACTTCACCACCCCGCCGACGGTGTACCCGCACACCGCCGCGGGGCGGAATCCGCCGGCCAGCTGCTTGGCGAACTCCGTCTGGTAGTCGGCGGCGGTCAGGTTGTGGCGGGCCGTCCAGAGCCGGGTGTCCTGGACCGCGACGGCCGAGAACTTCGGCTTGCCCTGGAGGACGTGGACGTTCACGAACGTCGGGCGGACCCCCTGGCCGAGTCCGGACACCCACTTCTGGTAGGCCGGTTCGTCGATCCCGTGGACGGCGGAGTAGCCCGGCAGCGGGGCTTGCCCCATCGCGAACAGGGCGACCAGCATCGCGGCGCTCATCCCGAATCCTCCGTTGAGAGTCGCGGGATTCCCCCCGCGTTCGCGACACCGATCCGCCAGAGGCGGCGGCGACTTCCGCCCGGCGTGCCGCATCAGGTGGGAGACGAAGCAGGACGACGAGTGAGGGGAATCTCCGCGTCATCCGCCAGTTGTTGCCGTGTATGATACCAACGTGATCCGCCCTTCGGCCTTCCGGTGGCCCGCCGTGCGCCGCGTGCGGAGTCGGTCACGGGTCGAGCGCGTCGCCCTTGCCACACCCGAAGAATGGGAGCCACTTCCGATGGCCGAACCGTCCGTCGAGCAACTGGAAGGGGGCACGGCCCCGACCGACTCGGTCGCCCGACGGCTGGTCGAGTTGGATCGGCTCACGACCGCGCTGGCCGAGGTCATCCGGGTGGAGTCGCTCGACCGCTGGCTCCGGACGCCGAATCCGGCGTTCGACGGCTTGAAGCCGGCCGAGGTGATCGAGCGCGGCGAGGGCGACCGCCTCTGGGAAATGGTCTACTTCCTCCGCTCCGGCGTCGCGTTCTGAGGGACTTGTTTCACCACACGCTCCTTCTCCCTCACCCCGGCGGCAGGGCGGCGGCGAACTCGGCGGCCGACTGGAACCGCTCGTCCAGCTCCTTGCCGAGCAGCCGCATGACGGCGTCGGACAGCGCGACCGGCACGTCCGGGCGGATGGCGTGCGGCGGCGGCGGGGCGGTCGAGCAGACGTTGTGCAGCACCGCCGCGACGTGCCGGCCGATGAACGGCGGCTTGCCGGTGAGGACGGCGTACAGCACGCTCCCCAGGCTGAACAGGTCCGACCGGCCGTCCAGGTCCTGCCCCCGCACCTGCTCCGGCGACATGTACAGCGGGCTGCCGACCAGCGCCCCGGCGGTGGTCAGCGACGGGTCCTCGGTGCTGCGGGCCAGGCCGAAGTCGGACAGCTTCACCTTGCCGTCCGGGTTGGCCAGCATGATGTTGGCCGGCTTGATGTCGCGGTGGGTGATGTGCTGGGCGTGGGCGGCGGCCAGCCCGGCGGCCAACTGGCGGGCCAGGCGGATCGCGTCCGGGATGGCCAACTGCCGGTCCTTCTCCAGCCGGCCCTCCAGGTCGCCGCCGTCCACGAACTCCATGCCCAGGTACGACAGCCCGGCCGCCTCGCGGACGGCGTAGATGCCGACCACGTTGTCGTGGCGGATGGCGGCCGCGCTCCGCGCCTCGCGGGCGAACCGCTCGCGGGCCACCGGCACCGCCGCCAGCTCCGGGGCCAGCATCTTCACCGCCACGTTCCGCCGCAGCCCCGGCTCGAACCCCAGGAAGACGATGCCCATCGCCCCGCGGCCGAGGATTTTCTTCAGTTCGTAGTCGTCCAGCTTGCAGCCGCCGACCGGGAACGCGGACACGAATTCGGGGCGGAAATCGGGCAGCCGACCGGCGACCGGCGCGGCGGGGGCCGGCCGTGGGGCCGGGGTATGGACCGGGCCGGACGGCGGCATCGACTGCGCCGCGCCGGGGCTGCGGCGGGGGTCGGCCGTCGTCAGGAGCGGCGGCCTGGGAGTGGTCCGAGTCGGCCAGCCGATCTGCGCGGGGGTCGGGTTGGTACTCTGGAAGTGGTCCTCGCCCTGCGTGGTGCGGGAGGTCTCGACGGCCAGCTTCACCATCTCCTCGCACCCGGCCGACAGGACGGCGGCGAAGTCCGGCCGCTGGCCGACGTTCAGGTTGAGCAGTTTGGCGAACTCGTCCACCTTCGGCAGCACCCCGCCGAGGAACTTGATCAGCACCGGGGCGGACAGGCCGTACCGGCATTCGGCCGTGGCCAGCACCTCGGCCAGCAGGCGGGGGTGTTCGGTCACCTCGTCCAACTGGATGAGCAGTTCGACGAACTTGAGCAGTTCGGCCCGCTCGCCGAACGCCTTCGGCCGGCCGGCCAGCTTCTCCGGCTGGTGGTGGTAGCGGATCGGCTCGACCACCTCCGCCGGCAGGTTCCACCGCGACAGCAGTTCGGCCGTCAGCTCCGCGTGGTCGATGCCGAACGCCTCGCGCTCCAGCTCGCACTGCGCCCGCAGCCGCCGCTCGGACGGGGCTTTCTGCACCGCCTTCCACTGCTCCGGATACGTCCGCTCGAACAGCATGGTGCCGAGATTCCGCAGCAGGCCGGCGGTCATGTCGTTGTCGGGCGACGGGCGACGGAGGAGGGTGGCGAACTCGCGGGCCAGGATGGCCCCGCCGACGGACGAGATCCAGTACTGGCGCAGCGACTCGGACACCGGCCCCGTGGCCTGCATGACCGGCAGAGACAGGCCCAGCACCAGCGACCGCAGCGGGTTCAGGCCGAGGACCATGACCGCGCGTTCGAGCGAGGCCACCGGCTTGGGCAGGGCGTAGATGCTGGAGTTCACCGTGCGCAGCAGCTTCGCCGAGAGCGCCGGATCCTGACTGAGGAGGGCGGCGATGTCGGACACCCGGCAGTCCGGGTTGGCAGCCGCGTTCACCACCTTCATGGCCACCGCCGGCGGCGTCAGCAGGTGCGCCTTCTCGAAGAGGGCGGCGAGCATCTGGTCGCGGTCGTGGGTCGCGCGGGCGGCGGCGGGCGCGGGCAGTGTGGTGGGCGACGACACGGCTATGGTCCTTCCCGCCGGAGGGCTTCGGGTGGGGGGCGGCGGGGAGTGGCAGCGGCGAAAGAGACGCGCCAGCCGAATTCAAATGGGGACGATCCGCCGACCGTGCCACGAACCTAGCTCAAAAAACGGACCCGTTGCGACTGAACGCGAAAACTCGTCGGGTTCTCCGCCCGGCCCGCGTCGAGCGGCGGTTTCGCCTCGCGTGCGGCGCGTAGAATGAGGCGGGACGAGACCGCGACCGCTGGGGAAGCGCCATGGCGACGGGGGATGTGAAGCCGCTGACACTGAAGCGGGACGGGGACGGGCTGCGGATCGAGTGGGCCGACGGGGTGGCCACGTTCGTGACGTGGCGGGAGCTGCGCAAGCAGTGCCCGTGCGCGACGTGCGTGGACGACCGGGCGAAGCCGCCGAACCCGTTCCGCGTGCTGTCGGCGAAGGAAGTGGCCGCCGGCCCCCCCGCCCCGGTGAGCATGAAGGCGGTCGGCCTGTACGCCTACCAGATCGGCTGGAACGACGGCCACAGCACCGGCATCTACACGGTGGCGGCCCTGCGGAAGATGTCGGCGGTGGTGTGAAGCGCGATGTCGTCGCCGGGAGCGTGCGACCGGTGTTGGCCG
>JAYUFU010000032.1:0-8185 GCA_043738505.1 Fimbriiglobus sp.
GTGGCGCAGGCGGCGTCGATCAGGTCCGGACTGAAGTTCACCCGCTCCATGTTGTACTTGGCGATGGAGATCATCTGGTCCAGCAAATCGCGGGGCTGGCACATGCGGAACGGGCGGTTGTGCGGCGTGTACCACTTGGTGATGAGGTAGTCGATGCCGTTCGAGTCGTGGTCCACCCGGCGGCCTTTGCACACCAGTTCCCAGATCTGCCGGAACTGGGCCTCGTCCGGGTCGCGGACCTCGATCTTGAACTTGATCCGCCGCAGGAACGCCTCGTCGGCCAGCTGCGTCGGGTCCAGGTTGGTGCTGAAGATGAGGATCTGGTCGAACGGCACCTCGATCTTGGTGCCGGTGTTCGTGCTGAGGTAGTCGTACTTCTTCTCCAGCGGGACGATCCAGCGGTTCAGCAGGTCCATCGGCCGCAACTGCTGGCGGCCGAAGTCGTCGATCATGAAGATGCCGCCGTTCGCCTTCATTTGAAGCGGCGCTTCGTAGAACTTGCCGACGGCGTTGTACCGCAGGTCGAGCATGAGCATGGTCAGTTCGCCGCCGACGACGATGGTCGGCCGCTTCACCCGGATGTACCGCTTGTCGAACGACACGCCCTTTTTCAGGATCGTGTCCACCCCGGCGGACACGGCCACCGCCAGGTCGGCGTCCTCCTTGGCCGGCGCGTGCAGGATGGGGTCGTAGATCTTGATGATCTGGCCGTTCGCCGACACCGCGTGCGGGATGTAGATGCTGTCGCCCATCAGGCGGGTGATCCGCTCGGCGATGCTCGTCTTGCCGTTGCCGGGGAAGCCGAAGAAGAAGATGGACTGGGCCGAGTTGATGGCCGGGCCGATCTCGCCGAACGCCGTCTCCGAGATGACCAGGTCCTCGAACGCCTTCTGGATGGTGCGGCGGGTGACGACGATCTTCTTGACCGTCTGGGCCAGCACGCTCTCGGCGTAGTCGGCGAACGGCACCGGGCAGGGGCCGACGTAGTTCGTCTTGTCCAGCGCCTCCTGGAGCGCGGCGGGGCCTTTCGGCGGCTTGATCTCGTACACGAAGCTGGCGTCGCCGCTGTTCCCCCGCTGGGCGATGATGTCGATCAGCATCTGCTTCCGCATGGACTGCAACAGCGGGTTCAGCACGGCGAACGGGATGCACATCTCGGCGGCCAGGTCGCCGCCGGTGATCTGCCCGCGGACGAACAGCGTCCGCAGCACGCTGTCGAACAGGAACGACAGCTCCAGCCCCAGCTCCTCCCAGGTCGAGGGGGAGCGGGGCAGGAAGGCGTTGCCGGCCGGCGGGGCCTCGTCCTCGGACGGCGGCGGGTCGCCGAGCAGCGTCACCCCGTCCAGGCTGCCGTACCGCTCGGCGTCGGCCAGCAGCATCTCGTACTGGAGCTTGTGCAGGGTCAGGTGCGCGACCGCCTCCAGGTCGCCGCGCGAAGTCGCCACCTCGAGTTGGTCCAGCACCGCCGGCGCGACGACGTACTTCACGCCGTCGATGTACAGGTGGTGCAGGTACTCGCCGGGGCGGACGTAGCAGTCCACCGGGTGGTGCTCCGTCTGGAGCATCTGCTGGTAGAACTCGGGCGCAATGATGACGCGCATGGGCTGAGGCACTCCCGCGTGTTTCCGAAACGAACCATAGAACACGCGGCGGGCGAAAGCGTTCAGGCCGCGGAAGAAGATTCCCCGTCTCGCGTCACACCGCAAAGCGGAGTATGCTGCGCCGGTTCCGTTCCCCGTGCCGGAGGGTGAGTCATGCGGTGTCTGTTGCTCGCGGCGGTGGCGGTCGGCGTCACGCCGGCGTTCGCCCGGTTCATCCGGCCGATGCTCGAAGGCGTGCCGGTCGCCAAGTTGGTGGAGAACCTGGAGAAGATCGCCACGGCGGAGCCGAAGAGCGCCGAGGCGCTGCTCAACCTCGGCCGCGCCCACGGCATGGCCTACGCCCAGAAGATCGACGAACTGCCGGTCTGGAAGGGCCGCGAAAAGGAGGGCGCGTGGCCCGGCTTCACGCCGCGGTTCGTGCCGTTCGGCGAGGTGAAGGTCGCCGCCGACGCGGAGAAGAAGGCCGCCGCGCAGGCGCACCTGGATTCCGCGCTGAAGGCCTACGCGCGGGCGCTGGACCTGGACAAGGACAGCCTCGTCATCCGCCTCGGCATCTCCTGGCTGACCGAGCAGGGCGGCAAGAAGGACGAGGCGGTGAAACTGTACCGGGCGGTCGCGGCCGACGCCTGGGAGAAGAAGGAGAAAGACCTGAAGGCGCTCGGCCTCGGCGGGCAGACGCTCACCGCCGAGATCGCCGGCTACCTGACGCCGCTGCTCGACGCCGAGAAGGACAAGGACGAGATCGCCACCCTCAAGGAGCGAGTCGCCACGCTGAAGAAGCTGCCGTACCCGATCACCCCCATCGCCGTGCCGCTGGCCGACGGGCTGACCGCCGCCGACCTGGAAGCGCCCGCCGCGCGAGTCAAGTTCGACGCGAGCGGCGACGGCCTCGGCCGCGAGTGGAGTTGGATCACGCCGAAGGCGGCGTGGCTGGTGTACGACCCGAAGGGCGACGGCAAGATCGCCAGCGGCCGGCAACTGTTCGGCAACGTCACGTTCTGGATGTTCTGGAGCAACGGGTACGGGCCGCTGGCCGCGCTGGACGACGACCGCGACGGCAAGCTGACCGGGAAGGAGCTGGCCGGCCTCGCCCTGTGGCACGACGCCAACGGCAACGGCGTCGCCGACCCCGGCGAGGTGAAGCCGCTGGCCGAGTACGGCATCGTCGCCATCTCGTGCAAGTGGGAAGTGCTGAAGGGGCACGCCGACAAGATCGCGTTCAGCCCGACGGGCGTGACCTTCAAGGACGGCACGACGCGGCCGACGTTCGACCTAGTGCTGAAGGCGAAGTGACGAGGATGGGCCGCAACCGTGCTCTGCTCGCTCCGCGAGCGGTCTTCGTCCTTCAACGGAACCGCTCGCGGAGCGAGCAGAGTACTTCAGCCGTATCTGCTGAGACACGCCGGCGGGTGGTGGGGTAGACTACACCCGATGGACACCCCGCCGCCCGCCGCCCCCGACGCCGACTTGCCGCCGCAGGCGTGGCTCGCGCTGCTCCGCCAGGAGTTGAGCGGGCCGGTGGCGGCGGTGCGGGAAATGGCCACCCACCTGCACGCGCGGGCCGCCTCGCACCGCGACCCGCAAACCCGCAAGTCCGCCCGCCGCGTCCTCGACCGCGCGTCCGAGTTGGAGCGGACGGTCGCCCGCATCGTCTCGTCGCCGGCCGAACTGCCCGACGCCCGCACCCTCCGCCACGACCTCCGCTCGGCCCTCGGCTACGTCATCTCGATGTGCGAGGACTTGGCCGACACCGCCGCCGCCGAACTGAACCCGGAACTGGATCACGCCGCCGCCGCCGCCCGAACCGCCCTGAGTCGGGTGGACGCGCTGAACCGCCAGTCCGAATCGTCGGCCGAACTGGTCGCCGCCTTCGCCCAACTGCAAGCCGATGTCGCCCGCACTGCCGAATCCGCCGACCGCACCGAACCGGGCCGCGTACTGCTGGTGGACGACGACGAGTTCAACCGCGACCTGATCGCCAAGCTGCTCCGCGCGCTCGGCCATACGGTCGAAGCGCTGCCCGGCGGCAACGCGGCGAAGGTCCGGCTCACCGACCCGCTGGCCCCGCCAGTAGACGTGATCCTGTGCGACGTGCTGATGCCGGGCGTGTCCGGCCTGCAACTGCTCCGCTGGATCAAGACCGACCCCGGCCTGTGGCCGATCCCGGTCATCATGGTGTCGGCGCTGGAGGCGGACGAAGGTGTACTGGCGTGTATTGCGGCCGGTGCGGAGGACTACCTGACCCGCCCGGTGAAGCCGGAACTGCTCCGCGCCCGCATCGCCGGCAGCCTGGAAAAGAAGCGGTTGCGGGACCGCGAACTCGAATACCAGGCCCGCATCGACCGACTCGTGTCGGCCATGTTCCCGCCCGGCATCGTGGCCGAGTGGAAGGAACACGAGGCCATCCGTCCGCGCCGGTACGACAAGGTCGGCGTGCTGTTCCTCGACGTGGTCGGGTTCACGACGTGGTGCGAGGCGCGACGGGACGACCCCGAAGCCGTGGTCCGCACGCTGCAAGAACTGGTATCGACCTTCGAGGCGACCGCCGCGCGGCACGGGGTGCAGAAGATCAAGACGATCGGCGATGCGTTCATGGCGGTGGCCGGACTGACCGACCCCGACCCGAACCCGGCGCTGACGCTGCTGAAGTGCGGTCTGGACCTGATCGCCGACGTGCGGGCGCACAAGGCCGGGTGGCAAGTGCGCGTCGGCGTCCACGTCGGCCCGGTGGTGACGGGCGTTCTGGGCCAGACGCAGTTCAGCTTCGACGTGTGGGGGCACACGGTGAACGCCGCCGCGCGGATGGAATCGAACGGCCGGCCCGGCGTCGTCACCCTGAGCGACGAGGCGTGGGCGGACGTGGCGACCGCCGCCACCGGCACCCCCCGCGAGGCGTCCATCAAAGGGCTGGGGGCCGTCACCGTGTGGGACGTGCTGGCGGCGGGGTGAACCAGTCGCATCGAGTCGATGCTTCCGATAAGATACATCAACCTCAATGGTGTTCTTCCCATGCTCACCCGTCGCACGTTCCTGGCTGATTCGGCCCTCGGGTTCGGCGGGCTGGCGCTCGCCGCCATGCTGCACCGCGAGGGGTACGGCAGTGACGGCAAGTGGTCGCCGCCGGACGGCAAGCCGCACTTCGCGCCGAAGGCCAAGTCGGTCATCTGGCTGTTCCAGAACGGCGGGGTGAGCCACCTCGAAACCTTCGACCCGAAGCCGGAACTGGACAAGTACGCCGGCAAGAGCATCGGCGACACCCCGCACAAGGGCGTGCAAGACCCGAAGAAACTGGCCCTCGCCCGCGTGGTCGTCGTGAACGACGCCAACGGCCAGCAGCGGAACGTGCTGTTCCCCACGCAGGTGAAGTTCACCAAGCGCGGCAAGGCCGGCATCCCGGTGAGCGACTGGCTGCCGTGTATCGGCGAGCGAATCGACGACATCGCCGTCATCCGCTCGATGTACACCACCGACGACAACCACGGCGCGCAGACGCAGTTCCACACCGGCAAGCACATGCTCGACGGCGAACACCCGACCCTCGGCGCGTGGGTGCATTTCGGCCTCGGCACGCTGAACGACAACCTGCCGCAGTTCGTCAGCATCGGCAACCGCGAGTACTGGAACCTGAAGGACGGCCACTACCTCGGCCCGTCGCACGACGCCGTGCCGCTGCGGATCGACCCGGCGAACCCGCTCGACTACGGCAAACCGGAAGGGCCGATCACGCCCGCCGAGCAGCGCATCGGGTTCGACCTGGTCGGCAAGCTGAACCGCCAGAAGGCGGTTCAGTATCCGGGCGACGCGGCCCTCGACGCCCGCATCAAGAGCTACGAACTCGCGTTCAAGATGCAGAAGTCGCTGCCGGAGGTGCTGGACTTCGCCAAGGAATCCGAGGAGACGAAGAAGCTGTACGGCATCGACCGGCCGGAGACGCGCGAGTTCGGGATGCGGATGCTGGCCGCGCGGCGGATGGTCGAGCGCGGGGTGCGCTTCATCCAGGTGCAGCACGGCGCGGGCGGGGCCGGCGTGTGGGACGCGCACGGCGGGCTGAAGGCGAACCACGCGAAGAACTGCCTCGCCGTGGACAAGCCGATTGCCGGGTTGCTCGAAGACCTGAAGCGGACGGGGCTGTTGAAGGACACGCTGGTGGTGTTCGCCACGGAGTTCGGCCGCACGCCGGGCAGCCAGGGCGGGGACGGCCGCGACCACCACATCTACGGGTTCAGCGTGTGGATGGCCGGCGGCGGCATCAAGGGCGGCACCGTTCACGGCGTCACGGACGAACTCGGCTTCCACGCCGTGGAAGACCGCCACTACGTCACCGACATCCACGCCACCATCCTGCACCAACTCGGCCTGGATTCGAGGAAGCTAGAGCTGCCCGGCCGCAAGCGCCTGGAGATCGACCACGGGAAGGTGATTCGAGAAGTGCTGGGGTGACCGCTACGATGCGACAGCCGGAGGAGTCGGCAGGCGAAGGGGCATGGTGGCCAGCAGCGCGCGAAGCACCGCGTTGACATCCGCCGATTGCTGGAACGCGGCGGCGACTTCGGGGTCGAGGACGACCAGCCGCCCGCCCTTCTGGAGCTTCGCCGCGAAGCGGTTCGGCTTCGCCTTCGCGTAATCGAAGTCGTACTCGGCACGGAGTTCGTCAGCCATCGCGGAACCCTCCCATCGGATTGTCTTCGTGTTTCCGTCGTTCACTCGGGGTCGCGGCGCGGGCACTGATGATGCGAAGTTTGTCATCCCGTTCGGTGTAACTCACGATCAGCAGCCGACCGCGTTCGGACACACCGATCAGGATTTCACGGGTTTCGTCCTCCGAGTGGTCCTCGTCCGGGAAGACCGCCGCCAGCGGATCGGAGAACGCGGTGGACGCCTCCGGGAATGTCACCCCGTGTTTCTGGGCATTCGACTGCGCCTTCGCGGCGTCCCACTCGAATTCCATGTCGCCGCCTCCGCGACGGTTTCGCAATCGCACCGTGTCGAGTATTCTACCAACTCCATCGTATCGTGCCGCGCAGTTGGATTGGGCTTTCGCTAAAATGGTTCCGTCGTCCCACTTCCCCGACGGATCGCAAGCCATGAACGCGCGGAAGTACCTGCTGCCGAACGTCGTCGAGTTGAACCTGCAAGCCGGTCGGCCGCTGGGCGTGAACGTCTACCTCATCGACGGCGGCACCGAGTTCGTGCTGGTGGACATCGGCGAATCCGAAGTGCTGAACGAGATCATCGACCTCGTGCGGGCGATGGACTTCCCACTGTCCAAGTGCAAGATGATCGTCGCCACGCACGCCGACGTGGATCACGTCCAGGCGTTGAGCGCCGCCCGCGACCGGCTGAAGGCGAAGACGGCCGCCCACCCGGCCGCCGCCGCTGCCATCGAATCCGGCGACGCCGTGGAGACTTACGCCAGCATCTCGGCGCAGGACTTCCACATCCCGATGCCGCCGTGCAAGATCGACGTGAAGCTGAACGACGGCGACACGATCAAGGTCGGCAAACTGGACGTGGAAGTGTGGCACACGCCGGGTCACACGCCGGGGCAACTGAGCCTCCGCCTCGGCAACGTGCTGTTCAGCGGCGACAACATTTACAAGGACGGGTGCGTCGGCGTCATCGACGCGCACCACGGGTCGAACATCCCGCACTTCATCGCGTCGCTCGGCCGCATCCGCGATTCGGACGTGGAGTTCCTGCTGCCCAGCCACGGCCCGGCGTTCAAGAACGACAAGGCACTGCTGCAATCGGCCATCGACCGCCTGACGAAGTACCAGTACATGGCCGACTTCGGCACCTGCGCCATCGGCTGGCCGCTGCAAGACGAGTGGGAGAAGGCCATCCTGGATGGCGCGATGCCGGACTGGAAGTAACCGCCCGGCGAACGGCGCGGCGTCAGCCCGCCGGTGGAACAATACCCGGAGACTGCCATGACCTGGACCGACGCCCGCGAGATCGGCGAACTGCTGTTCGAGCGGTACGACACCCTGGATCCGCTGACGGTGCGGTTCACCGACATGCACAAGTGGGTGCTGGACCTGGACGGGTTCGAGGGCAAGCCGGAGGAGTCGAACGAGAAGCGAATGGAGGCCATCCAGATGGCGTGGTACGAGGAGTGGAAGGACGAGTACGGCAAGTGACCTCGATCGGGGCGTCGTCGCCGCGGGGTTGCGGGAACCGCTCGCAAGCTTGCGGCGACGACGCTGAAGTTCCCGGTGAACCCCACCGCCGAGCACTCCTCTATACTGACAGGTGTTCCCTTCCTCCGATTCCGGGGTGACTTCATGGCGGGCCGACGGGTGGTGCTGGCGATGAGCGGCGGCGTGGACAGTTCCGCCTCGGCCGTCCTGCTCAAGAAGCAGGGGTACGAGGTGATCGGCCTGTTCATGCGCACCGGCGTCGGCGCGGACGAACTCGACAAGCGGCGCGACAACAAGAAGGGCTGTTGCTCGGCCATCGACGCCAACGACGCCCGCCGGGTGGCCGACAAACTCGACCTGCCGTTCTACGCGCTGAACTTCGAGAAGGAGTTCGGCCGGATCATCGACTACTTCGCCGACGAGTACCTGAAGGGTCGCACCCCG
>JAYUFU010000033.1:0-8178 GCA_043738505.1 Fimbriiglobus sp.
GGAAACCGGCGGACTCACGTCGCGCCGTTCGCCAGCGTCTACGCCAGGTCGCGGTCCTCGAACAGCAGCAGGCCGACGATCAGGGCGATGACGGTGTAGATGACCGAGTACAGGAAGACCGTGATCACATAGGTGACGAACGCCCACAGGTCGAGCGTCGTGTCGCGGATGATGGCCGGCCCCATGTTGAAGAACTCGAGGCTGGGCAGCAGCGTGTCGAACAGCTTCGCCAGGAAGCGGACCAGCCCCTCGCCGGTGGACCGGTCCACCCCCGGCTTGGCGTCCGTCACCCGCACGATGACCGGGGCCAGGTGGCCGAAGAAGTAGATGAACAGCACCACCACCAGATTGACGACGAACGGCAGCCGCGTGGCCAGGGCGGTGGCGACGGCCACCAGGATCATCACCTGACCGAACCCGAGCAGGATGCCGAACGAGTGGGCGAACGCCTCGCCCGCCCACTTGCCGATGCCCTCGGCGGCCAGCCGGGCCGGGCCGCGGGGCATGAGCGACTGCATCGCCGGCACCGTCCCCGCCTTGGCCTGCTCCGGCATCGGGTCGAACGACCGGTCCAGGTTGATCTGGTCGAACTCCGGGGCCACGATGAGGGCGAAGTTCAGGTTCACCTGGAGGACCAGCGACATGGCCGCGCACGCCATCAGGATGCCGAGGAACTTGCCGATCAGGAACGACCGCCGGTTGATCGGCTTGCTCATCACGGTGATGGCCGTCCGCCCCTCGATCTCCTCGGCGATGCTGATGCTGGCGGCCAGCGCGCCGAACAGCAGGGAGACGAACATGATGATGTCGAAGCCGATCTGCTTCATCATCTTGAAGTCGTCGCCGAACGTGAAGTACGGCAGCACCACCGAGATCCAGGTGGCGAACGCGCCGAACAGCGTGAGCAGCCAGAACAGCGGCTGCCGCCACCCCTCGCGGTACGCCGCCAGGGCCACCGCGCCGGCCTTCGGCAGCACCGCCGTCAGCAGCATCGGCACGTAGACGAACAGGTTGGCGAGCAGCAGGACGTGGAACCCGGCCCCGAGGAACCGGCCGTACAGCGGCATGTTCGCCGACCCGGCCCGGTTGCCCAGGAACGCGGCCAGCGCCAGCACCGCGCCGAGGAACGCCAGCACCGCGTACCCGACCCGCGTCGGGTCGGACGCCGCCCGGACGAACCCCTTGCGGTCCAGGGCGTACAGCAGCGGCAGCGCGAGGACGGCGGCGGCGGCGGCCAGGATCAGCCCGGCCAGCAGCAGGTCGGACTTGAAGAAGTTGAGCGAGCTGAGGAAGGACATCTCGGGCACCCGTTGCGGCGGCCTGGGGTCGCGTGCCGGTCTGTACGCCGGCGACGGCGGGGCGGTTCACCGTGCCGGGGTGGTGTACGGGCGGCGGGCGGACGGGGCCAGGGAGGGGCGCGGCCGTTCCAGGTTTCAGGTTTCAAAGTTTCAAGACGGAGGTACCGTTGCGCGGGTGCCACGACCCGATCACCCGCCGCGTGTTGACTTGAAACTCTGAAACTTGAAACCTGGAACGGTGGCCTCACCGCACCTCGAACGGCAACTTGCGGCTGATCTCCCGCGCCGTGGCCGGGTCGCGGACCTGGAAGGTGACCGTGTACCGGCCCGGCTTGGAGGGCGCGTAGAACCAGAAGACGGCGTAGTAGTCCCGCACCGGGCTGCGGCTGAAGTCCACCTTGTCCTCCTCCAGCAGCGGTTCCGGCGATTTCCGACCCCGGTTGGTCAACTCCACGATCCGCCCGGCCTCGTCCTTCACCTGCACCGCGCACCGCAGCCGTGTCGAGTACCCCTCGCCCCCGGCCCGCCCGTCCGGTTCGTTCGGCACGTTCCCCACCTCGAAGTACAGGACGTGCATCTTCCCCGGCAGGAAGGCCGCCCCGTCCGGCAGCGGGTCGTACTTGCCGTACCCCTTCACGTCCCGACAGAACACGGCCTTCTCCACCCGCAGCGGCGCGCGGCGGGCCACCACGGCCAGCGTCGGGTCGAACTGCTTGAGGATTTCGGCCGCGTCGTTCGGGGCGAGCTGCGCGGGCGGCACCTGGGCCAGCTTCGCCACGGCCGGCAGCAGCTGCGCGAGGTGGTCGTAGCTGGCGGGGTCGAGCTGCCGCAGGTACTCGGACCCGGAGCGACCGGCCAGAATCTCGCGGAGGGCGGCCACCAAAGGCGGGTCGGGCTGCGGGGGCAGGTGACGGGGCGGATCGACGGACGCGACGGTTTCCGCCGGCACGAACGGCGGCGGCTCCACGACAAGGGCGGACGGCCAGTCGCCGTTCAGCGGCACCTGCTGGCCGGGAATCCGGAGGACGTCGGCGAAGCGGGTGGTCTTGGGCGGCGGGGCGGACTCGGTCGGCACCGGCCGCGTGCGGACGGGCTGGGTGGCGGTCGAGCCGCCCCACGACCCGGTGACGCAGCCCGTCTGGGCAGTCGCGGCGGCGGCGAGGAGCGGGAGAACCCAGGACCGGACGGTCATCCGTGACCTCGTGAGGACCGCCGCGCCGACCCGGCGGCGGGCGGGAGCCATACCCCGCCGGCCGCGACCGGTCAACCCGGAAGTCGTTCGGTCGTTCGGGGGTGTGCCACCGGAAGTAGGCGTCGGTTTCGGGTGGGGGGTGGCGACTCGCGGGGTGTGAGTGGAGGAGTGGCCATGTCGACGGGGACGTTCGACTACCGCGACGAGGCCGGGCGAGTGGCCGTCGGGCCCGCCATCGCCTTCGTCGCCCGGATGCGGAACCTGGCCGTCACCGCCCCGCACGGGCAGGTACTCGACCGCCTGGAGGGGCACGCCGTCGATGCCGGACGGGAGTCGTTACGGGGCACCCTCGGGCGGGCCGTGCAGGCCGACGTGGACGACGCCGAGGGGAAAAAGGGGCGGATCGTGCGTGCGGGGGCCGTCGGCGTCGCACGCGACGGGCCGAGCGGCGGGTGGCACACCCTCGATGTCGTTCTTGCGAGCCGCGACCGCCAGGGAGCGGCATTCTTGCGAGCCGCGACCGCCAGGGAGTGGCATCTTGGGAGGGCGAGGCTCCGGCCGAGTGATTGGCGGCGCGGCCGAAGCCTCGCCCTTCCGAAGCCACGAAGATGCCACTCCCTCGCGGTCGCGGCTCGCAAGAGCAGAGGCCACTCCCTCGCGGTCGCGGCTCGCAAGAGGCGGTCGCGGCTCGTCACTTCGCGGCGTAGGCGGCCGGCGTCTGGTGGGCGGTCTTGGTCGGCGCGACGGGCGCGGCGGCGGCGAACGGTTGCACCAGCAGCACCCGCTGGCGGAGGCGGTCGGACTCGCCGGGGTAGAAAAACGCCTGGCCGAGGGTGCCGGTCGGGGCGGCGGTGGACCCGAACAGCACGACCTCGCCCCGGCGGAGGTGCAGGTCGAAGGCCAGCGTCGGGAACGGCTCCACGGTCCGCTGGTGCCGGCCGTCGAACGCCGTGCCGTCGCTGTTCGGCTGGTACGCGAAGCTCCGCTCGCCGTACTGGATTTGGTACTCGACCCGCACCGCCAGCCGGCCGTCCGGCACCGGCGTCGCGGTGACGATCACCCCGCAGTCGGCCGCCGGCCACGCCTTCGCCACCGGGTCGCCGCTCAGGTCCGCGCGGACGGCCGCCGCGCAATGGGGCAGCGGGCCGTTCACCGGCACCGCCTTCGGCCGACCGGCGCGGAACGTCCGCAGCATCGGATCGACGACCGAGGCGTCGGACGCGGCCAGTTTCTCCAGTTCGACCGGCAGCGGCCCGGACACGACGCCGACCCGGAGGCCGTTCGCCGCCAGCCGCGCCGACAGCTCGTGCGGCAGCGGGTCGGTGGTCTCCTTCCACAGGCCGTGGGTCAGGTACTCGTCGCCGGCCGGCCGCTCGATCAGCCGCGTCTGCATGACGATCCGGGCGTCGCCGTCCGGAGCCTGGGCGGCGGTTCGCGGCGGCGGCGCGGCGGGCGTGTCGGTCGGGGCGTAGCCGGCGGTGGACCGGAACAGCGAGCAGCCGGCACCGGCGAACGCGGCGGTCAGGGCGAACAGTGCGGGAGCCGCCCACGGTCGCATGGCGAAACCCAAGACGGAAGGCAATCGGAGGGCGGCGGAGATACCGACCGGCGGACGGCGCGTCAAGAACGGAATCGGGGCGGCGGCGCGGCAACCGATTCTGGCGTTCCCCGGTGATCCGTGTCCGTCGTGGTTTGTTAGCCCGCCGCGCCAGCAAGGGGCGAATCGCATCGGGGGTTGGCCCCTTGCTGGCGCGGCGGGCTAACAAGACACCGACCCTCGCGGGGCCGAGTTCGCAGGCTCGCTCGCTCACTTCTTCGGCAACTCGGGCGGGGCGTCCTTCTTCGCTTGCGCGGCGTACTCGTCGAACTCCGCCTTCCACCGCGCGGCCAACTCCGTCACCTTCGCCGGCTGGTCCTTCGCCAGGTTCCGGCTCTCGGTGGGGTCGGCCTTCAGGTCGTACAGTTCCCACTCCCCATCCTGCTTCGCGGCCGACACCAGCTTCCAGTCGCCGACGCGCAGGGCGCGGTTGTTCTCGTGCAGCCACCAAATGGATTCGCGGGCAACGGTGCCGTCCTTGGCGAACGCCGGCACCAGGCTCTTGCCGGCGTGCGGCGGCCCCTTCAACCCCTCGGCCACCTTCGCCGGGTTCGCGCCGGCCAGCTCCAGGATCGTCGGCACCACATCCACAACGTGACCGGGCGTCGTCCGCAGTTCGCCCTTCGCCGCGAAGCCCTTCGGCCAGTGCGCCACGAACGACGTGTGGATGCCGCCCTCGTGGACCCACGTCTTGTGCCGGCGGAACGGCGCGTTGCACAGGCTCGACCAGCCCGGCCCGATGCTCAGGAAGGTGGCCCCGGTGCCGCACTCGGCATGTGGGTCGTGGCCGTCGCCGCGGACCATGATCTCCGCGCTCGCGCCGTTGTCCGAGAGGAACATCACCAGCGTGTCGTCGAGCTTGCCGGCCTTCCGCAGCACGTCGAGGATGCGGCCGATCTCGCGGTCCATGCGGTCCACCATCGCCGCGTGGACGGCCATCTTCCCGGCCTGGAACTCCTTCTGCTCGGCCGTCAGCCCCTTCCACTCGACCGGCCGGTTCAGCTCGTTCGGCCCCAGCTTCTTGATGGCGTCCGGGTTCGCGTAGGGCGGGCCGAGGTCGCGCTCGATGGGGGGCAACACGTCGCCGAGCTTCAACCCGGCCATCCGCTTCCACCGCTGGTCGCGGAGGTCGTCCCACCCGGCGAGGTACTTCTTCCGGTACTTCGCCACGTCCTCGGCGGGGGCCTGCACGGGGAAGTGCGGTGCGGTGAAGGCGACGAACTCGAAGAACGGCTGATCCGCGTGCTTCTCGACGTGGTCCTTCAAGTGTTTGATGGCGTAGTCGGCGATGGCCGTGCTGGAGTAGTACCCGCCCTTCGGGTCGGCGGCGGGCAGCTTCTTGTCATCCTCGGTGTGGTTCTTCGGGGCGAAGTGGCGGTCGTGGTCGTTCAGGCTGTACGACCGCTCGAACCCGCCTGGCAGCGGCAGCCCGTCGATGTGCCACTTGCCGGCGTGATACGAACGGTAGCCGTGCGCCTTCAGCAGTTCGGGCAGGAGCTTGGCCCAGGCCGGCCGGGTGCCGCCGTTGCCGCTCCGCACGCCCGGCACGGCGTCGCGGCGGATCTGCTGCGCGTAGTATCCGGTGAGGATGGCCCCGCGCGTCGGCCAGCAGCGGGCGGTGTTGCAGAAACTGGTGAACCGCAACCCGTTCTTCGCCAGCGCGTCGAGGGTCGGCGTGTCGATCTCCCCGCCGTAGCAGCCGAGGTCGGAGAAGCCGAGGTCGTCGGCGAGGACGAGGAGCACGTTCGGTTTCGGCGGCTCGGCGGCGGCCAGCCCGGCGAGAAGCAGCGTGACGGCGAGTGAGAGGCGGTGCATGGGCGGCATCCGGTCGGAGAGGATGCGCAAGAGCATACCCGGCCGCGCCGCAACTGGCGACGACGAGATCAAGGGCGATTTCCGGCGTTTCTGGGAGAGCGTCGGAACCGCCTAACGGGCGGCGGCTTTCTGGGCTACGGGGATCCAGAATTGAAGGGGGGCGTTCTGGCCGACACAAGTCCCGCGCAACGTGAGAAGGAGTCGCTTCACGCCGGCGATGGGTCTCTCGAAGGCGAGGACATCGTCAACGTACTCGCCAGGCCGAATCGACTCTCGGATCAGTTGGCCGGCGGGCCTGTCGCTCAACCCAGGCGAGTACCTCTTGTACTCGTTCTTGTGCTCGTCTTCGAGAATGGCCCTCTCTTTGCCGATGGTTTCGCCGCCCCACCCTTCGTAGTCGATTTTCTTGGCCTCCGACATGTTGGCGATTCTCAAGCGAACCACAAGTACCGGCTCTTTACTGAATTTCTCGTTGAAACTGCTCATCGGCGTCGTTTCGACCGCAACGGACATTACTCTCACCGTGACGAATTCGCCGACGATATCCTCTTTCGCGCCGTCCACCGGATCGCCTCTCTTGGCCTTCGCTTCTTCCGCCCTCTTGCCCGCCTCTCGTACCTTGGAGACGGCCGGACCGAGCGCTAGCACCAGTACCGTGACGACCACGGCGAGGCCGCCGAGGACCGCCCCGAGAATCCACCACGCCATCCCGCCCGACGATTCCTCGTCCTCTTCCTCTTCGCGTTCCCGTGCCATGACGTTCGCCTCCCTTTGGGACTGACAACGGCTATGCCGGACGGCTCAATGAGCCACCCGGCCTTTGACTTGCCTCGCGCTACTTGGCGTCTCGGATCGCCTTGAGTTCCTTGTCCGTGAGGGCGAAGGGGCGGAAGTGGTACATCGTCTGGCCGAAGTGTTTTTTGGTTCCGGCGACTTCGTAGATCTCACTGAAAGCAAACTCTTTGTTGTCAACCAGCCCCTTGGTGGGAGCTTCGACCCAGAGCGTGTACTTGGCGTTCCTCACCAGCATGTTGTTCCCGTCGATGATTTCGGAGATTTTGCCCTGCATCGGCCCGCGGTCGTTGAACGAGAATAGTCCGATCATACCAACGGATATGCGGCTGGCATCAGCCGTTGCGTGGGCCAGCAACGGCGGCCCGACGCCTACGGCGGCCTTCGCCTTGTCCAGAGCCTTCTCGTCAGCGGCGATGTTCGCCTCGGCCCGCTCGACGGCTATTTTCTTCGCGGCGGGGCTGGCGTGACGGACGGTGTATTTCCCGGTCTTGGCGTCCTTCTTGAAGAAGTTTACTCCCGTGATCTCCCCGCCCTTTTCCGCCGCGAGCCTCACCGCCGCTTCGCCGAGTTCAGCCTCCAGCCTCTCCACTGCCTTCGCCCTCGCCTCCTTCCCGACCGCGTACTGCCTCGCGGACTCTTCGACGTACTTCTTCCGCGCGTCGTCCTCGCCGGCCGCGAAGGCCGTGGCCGTCGTGACTGCCACCACTGCCAGCAGGAACTTGCCCATGACGCTCGCCTCCCTTTGGGACTGACAACGGCTATCCTATGCCGGGGTGGCTCGGTGAGCCACCCCACGCATCCCGTAGGTGCGCCGACGGTTTCTGACGGTTCTTGGCGAACCCGGCCCGCAAGGGCCGTGGGTGGTTGGTGAACCGGCGGAGTCAGCCGCCTGGATGACACGGCTCCGGTTCACCTGGACAAACTATTTCTGACAATCTCTCCACTTTCATTTGACAAACCCAAAAATGGAATACATAACAACAGGTGTACACTTCCCGTTCCGGAGTGCCGCCGTGAACACCGCCACCGCTACGCCCGTCACCGACCAGGCCGACCGCTTCCGGTGCGAGTCGGAGGTGCCCGACCCGCCGCGCGACGCGGCCGGTCGCAAACAGTATTGGGAGGACACCGTCGCCGAAGCGGTGGCGGAGCTGCGCCGCCGGCTGGCCAGTACGCGCGACGAGAAGTCGTTCCCGGCGCTCCAGATGATCCTGGACTTGGAGAAGACCCGCCTGCGGCACAAGGCCCCGGTCGCCGGCACGGAGGTGAGTGGCTACTCGTCTCCGCTGCCCCCGATGGAGGAGTGCGTGCCCGGCGGCTGCGAGCCAAAGAAGGAAGCGAAGACAGAAGACCTCACCCCGCCGGCTGCGCCGGCGACCCTCTCCGTCCCGGAGAGGGTGGAGGACGAGGATGACGAGGTGGTCGGAGATGTCGCCCGACTCTCCGAGTCGGAAACGCCCTCACCGACTCGGAGAGTCGGG
>JAYUFU010000034.1:0-2655 GCA_043738505.1 Fimbriiglobus sp.
GACACGCCCACCAGCTTCGCCGCCGACGTGCGGAGGTACCTGGCCGGCGAGGCCGTGTTGGCCCACCCGCCGAGCGTGGGCTACAAGCTGCGCAAGTTCCTCCGCAAGAACCGCGGCCCGGTGGCGGCGGCGGCGCTGGTCGCCGCCGCGTTGATCGCCGGCGTCGTCGGCACGAGCGTCGGCCAGTACCGGGCGGAGCAGGCGCGAGCGCTCGCCGAGACGCGCCGCGAGCAAGCCGAGGCGGCGGAGGCGCTGGCCGAGACGCGGCTGGGCGAAGCGCGGGCGTCCCGCGCGCGGGCGATGGCGACGCTGCGGGCGATGACGGGGGACGATGTCGAGAAGCTGATCGGCGCGCGCAAGGGACTCGGCCCCAACGAGCGGGCCTGCCTGGAAGCGATTATCGTGCTCTGGCAAGACTTCGCCAAAGCCGGCGGCGACACCCCCGAAGGCCGGGCGGCCGCGGGCGAGGGCGAGTTCCGCGTCGCCGTGCTGCGGCACAAACTCGGCGAGGGCGAGGCGGCGCTCGCCGGCTACCGGCGGGCCGTCGCGATCTACGAGCAGTTGCCGATCGACTTCCCCGGCGCGACCGACTCCCGCGTCCGCCACGGGAGTTGCCGCGGCAACCTGGGCATCTTGCTCAATGCCCAAGGCAAGCCGGCCGAGGCGGAGGCCGAGTACCGGGCCGCCCTGGCGATCTTCACGCGGGTCGTGGCGGACTCCCCCGGTGCCGCCGCCGCCCGCGTCCGCCAGGCGAACTGTCGCATCAACCTGGGCAACCTGTTGAGCGGCCGAGGCGACCTGACCGCGGCCGAGGCGGAGTACCGGGCGGCCGTCGCGATTCTGCTGGCCTTGGTGGCCGACTCCCCCGCCGAGCCGGAGTACCGCAGTCAGTTGGCGACCGCCCGTAACTACTTGGGTGGCCTGTACGAGACGCGAAGCCAGCGACCGGAGGCCGAGACCGAGTTCCGGGCCGCGCTGGCGATCGAGCAGAAGCTGGCCGCCGACTTCCCGGCCGTGCCCAAGTACCGCACCAGCCTCGGGGGGACTTCGTGCAACTTCGGACGCTTCCTGCACGCCGGCGGCGCGCCCGAAGCGAGCTTGCCGTGGTACGACCGGGCCGTCGCCACCTTGACGGCGTCCGTCGGACAACAGCCCGAGGACGCGACCGCCCGGACGTACCTGGGTACCAGCCACATCGGCCGGGCGAAGGCCTACGAGGGATTGAAGCGGTACCCCGAGGTCGCGGAGGAGTTGGCGCGCGCGATCGAACTCAGCCCCGCGGACGAGCGGCCCAACCGCCGGGCGGGCCGGGCCACCGCGCTCCACCTGGCCGGGCAGCACGCCGAAGCCGTCGCCGAGGTCGCGGAGTTGGCGAAGTCCGACGCCTGGAATGATGGCCAGTGGTACGACTTCGCGTGCGTCTACGCCGTCGCCAGCGGCAAAGTCGCGGGTAAGCGGGAAGAGTACGCGGGGCGCGCGGTGGAATTGCTGGGCAAGGCCGTGGCGAGCGGGTTCAAGGAGTCGGGGCATGTCGCCCAAGACTCCGACTTCGGCCCGCTGCGGGGGCGGGCCGACTTCCGCAAACTCGTCGCCGAACTTGAGGCGAAGTACCCGCGGCCGCCCGAACTCGCCCCGCCGCCGCGGCCGGCGAAGTGAGCCGCACCCGTGGTAGAATGGTGTCGCCCCTACGGAGGACTGCCGATGCCGATGCACGACTGGACGCGGGTCGAACCCACGATCTTTCACCACTTCCACCAGCGCTGGGCGGCGGCCATCGCCGACGCGCTCAACGCCGGGCGGCTGCCGACCGGGCTGTCCGCACTCATCGAGCAGCACTCCGGCGGACTTGTGCCGGACGTGCTGGCGGTCGAGCGGCGGACGCGCCCCCGGTCGAAGCAATCGCCGGGCGGGACGATGACCGTGCCGCGGACCCGGTTGACGGTCGAGACCTCCGACGCGGTCCAGTTGCGGCGGGCGAATCACATCGCCGTTCGGCACCGGCTCGGCGAAGTCGTGTGCATCATCGAGATCGTCTCGCCGGGGAACAAGGCCGGCACGTTCGCCCTGAGGTCGTTCGTCGAGAAGACGCACGAGTTCTTGCGGGCGGGGGTCAATGTGCTGCTCATCGACCCGTTCCCGACCGGCCCGCGCGACCCGTATTCGCTGCACAAAGTCATCTGGGACGAGTTCGAGGAGGTGCCGTTCGACCTGCCGGCCGACGAGCGATTGCTGCTCGCGGCGTACCGGGCCGGGGACGCGCTGGCGGAACTGTCGGCGGTGGCGTACCTCGAACCGCTGGCCGTCGGCGCGGCGATGCCGGACATGCCGGCGTGGCTCGACCGCGACACCTTCGTCGATGTGCCGCTCGAAAGCAGCTACAACGCCGCGTGGGCGACGTGCCCCGCGGACTTCCGCACCCTCGTCGAGACCGGCCGCCTGCCCGACGAGTGACCCGCCGCTTCGCCCGACGGGTACAATCTCGTCGGGAGGATCACGCCGTGCCGACACTCAGCATCGACGAAGCTCAGGCCCGCTTGCCGCAACTCATCGACGAACTCCGCCCCGGCGACGAGTTGGTCATCACGAGGGGCGACCGGCCGGTGGCCCGACTCCTCGGCCCCGACTTGCCGAGAGGCGTCCCCGTGTTCGGACGCG
>JAYUFU010000035.1:0-8153 GCA_043738505.1 Fimbriiglobus sp.
CAAATCCACCCACGGCCCTTGCGGGCCGGGTTCGCCTGAACTTGGAGTTCGTCCCATGCCCCGCCTTCTGCCCGTCGCCCTGCTGCTCCTCGTCGCGCTGCCCGCGCCGGCGCAGGTGCGGATCAAGGACGTGACCGAGCTGGCCGGCGCGCGGGCCAACCAGCTCATCGGCTTCGGCCTCGTCGTCGGCCTGGACGGCACCGGCTCCCGCAGCACGTTCACCCAGCAGATCGCCGTGGACATGCTCCAGCGGCTGGGCGTGACGGCGCAGATCTTCAGCCAACTGCCGTCCGACGCGGTCATCCGCTCGACCAGCATCTCGGCCGTCATGGTGGTGGCCGAGATCGGGCCGTTCGCCCGCAAGGGCGGCCGGCTGGATGTCACCGTGTCGTGCATGGACGACGCCCGCAGCCTGCGGGGGGGCACGCTGCTGCTCACCCCGCTGCGGGGGGCGGACGGGGCGGTGTACGCCGTCGGCCAGGGGGCGCTGTCCATCGGCGGGTTCTCCGTGCAGGGGGCGGCGGCGAACCTCCAGGTGAACCAGGTGAACACCGGCGTCATCCCCGGCGGGGCCATCGTCGAGAAGGAAGCGCCGGGCCAGTTCCTGTGCGACGGCAAGGCGCAACTGCTGCTCCGCGACGCCGACTTCAACACCGCCCGGCTGATCGCCCGCGCCGTCAACGACCGCTACCCGCAGACGGCCGTGGCCGTGGACGCCGGGGCGGTGACGGTGTTCCCGCCGACCGACCCGCGCAAGACGCCGGTCCAGTACCTGGCCGAGATCGGGCTGATCGAGGTCAAGCCGGACACCCCGGCGAGGGTGGTCATCAACGAGCGCACCGGCACGGTGGTGACCGGCGAGAACGTCACCATCTCGACCGTCGGCGTGACGCACGGCAACCTGTCCATCACCACCACCGAGTCGCCGTTCGTCGTCCAGCCGAACCCGTTCGGCGGCGGGGTGACGGCCGTCGTCCCCCGCACCCAAGTGACGGCCACCGAGCAGCGGTCGCGGACGGTGGTGGTGCCGAAGACGACGACGGTGGCCGACCTGGCCCGCGCCATGAACGCCCTCGGCGTCACGCCCCGCGACCTGATCGCCATCTTCGTGGCCCTCAAGCAGGCCGGCGCGCTGCACGCCGAGTTGCAGATGGTGCGGTGACTTGTTAGCCCGCCTGAAACCTTCACCCGGTGCCGAAAATGTTCCCGCTCGCCGACCGATTCGTCCCGCTGCCGTCGGCCGCCGGCCCGATCCGGCTGAAAACCGGTGCTACGGTTCCCCCGACCGACGACCGCATCGCCGCCACCGCCAAGGACTTCGAGGCCACGTTCCTCAGCCTGCTGCTGAAGGAGATGCGGCAGACCCTGGACACGGAGGGCGGCGGCGGGCTGTTCGCCGGCGACACCGGGGACGTGCAGGGCGGGTTGTTCGACCTGTACCTGGGCAAGCACCTGGCGGACGCCGGCGGGGTCGGGTTCGCCCCCGCGATCGAACGACAACTGCGGTACACCACGAATGCCCGTCCCGTCGCCCCGCCCGCTCGTGCAAGCCTTGCTGGCCCGACTTCTGGCTGAGGAGGAGCTGCTCCGCGCCGCCCGCCAGACCGTCATGCGGCTGTACACCACCCTGCGCAAGGGCGACCTGCCGGCCGTCGAAGCGCTGTGGCCGGAACACGAGCGGCTGGCCGCCGAACTGACCGCCCACGCGGCCGAGCGGGAGACCGCCGCTGTCGCCCTCGCCGTCGCCCTCGGCCTGCCGCCGACGGCCAGCCTCACCGAACTCGCCGAGCCGCTGTCGCCGCCCCTGGCCGAGGCGATCCACGGTGCCCGCGAGCGGCTCCGCGCGCTCACCCGCCAAGTCGAGCAGTTCCAGTCGGCCAACGCAAATCTGATCGCCCACCTTCGATCCTATTTCCGCGGGGTGTTGAACGGCCTGGCGGCCGACCCCCCGTCCCCCCGATACGGCCCGACCGGTTCCGCCGTCGCTGGCCCGGTGGCCGCCGCACTCACCGCCAGCGGTTGACCTCCTCATGGCCATCAACGGTTTCGCCATCGGCATTTCGGCCCTGTCCGTCAGCACGAAGGCCCTCGACCTGATCGGCCAGAACATCGCCAACGCCAACACGCCGGGGTACAGCCGGCAGCGGATCGACCTGGCCAGCACCACCGCCGGCCAGCAGGTCGGCACCGGGGTGACGATCAACCGGTTCACCCGGTACGAAGTGCCGACCATCAGCACCGCCCGGCGGAGCAGCTCGGCCAACCTGTCCGCCGTCACCGCCCGCCTGGACACTCGCCGGCAGGTGGAAACCGCCCTCCGCCCGACGACCGACGGCATCGGCGACCAGCTCGACACGTTCTTCACCAAAGCCGCCGCCCTCACCACCCGCCCGAACGACTCGGCCTCCCGCCGCGAGCTGCTCGGCACCGCCGACAACATGGCCCGCCAGTTCAACGCCGCCGCCGGCGACCTCGACCTGCTCCGCGCCGACGTGGGCCGGCGGGTCGATCAAGCGGTCGGCGAGGTGAACACGTTCGCCCAGAAGATCGCCGACCTGAACGCCGAGATCGCCAACGTCGAGTCGCGCGGCGACCAGCCGAACGACCTCAAGGACCAGCGGGACCAGCTCATCTCCGACCTGAGCGAGCGGATCGACGTCCGCGTCGTGCCGCTGAAGTTCGGCGCGGTGAACATCCTCGCCGGGAACACGGCCGTCGTCGTCGGCGACTCGGCGATGCAGTTCGCCACGAGCATCGACGCCTTCGGCCAGAAGCAGGTGGTGACGGTCAACACGACGCCGGTGCCGGTCAACTTCGAGGCCGGCAGCATCACCGGCACGATCCGCGAGTACAACGTGGACCTGCCCGCCACCCGCGCCCGGCTGGACGCACTGGCGGCCAAGTTCATCCAGGCGGTGGACCAGGTGCAGGCCACCGGCATCGCGCTGACCGGCCCCCGCGCCGCCGCCGTCGCCAGCCGCGGCGTCACCGACCCGGCCGCCCTGCTCAGCACCCAGAACCTGCCCATCCCCGTGACCGCCGGCCAGTTGATCGTCAGCGTCACCAACTCCGGCACCGGCGCGCGGACGAACAGCGTCGTCGCCATCGACCCGGCCACGCAGAGCCTGAACGACGTGGCCGCCGCCATCACCGCCGCCACCGGCGGGCAGGTGCAGACGACCGTGGACGTGCCGCAGAACACGCTGCGGTTCCAGGCCCAGCCGGGGTTCACGTTCGACTTCGCCGCCCGCCCCAGCAACCCGCCGCAGGCCGTGAGCATGGGCGGCACCTCGCAGCCCACCGTCGGCGGCGCGTACACCGGCGCGGCCAACGACACGTTCCGTTTCCAGATCGCCGGCACCGGCACCATCGGCACCACGCCGGGGCTGTCGCTGGACGTGCGGAACGCGGCCAACACGGTCATCGCCACGCTGAACGTCGGCCAGGGGTACACGCCCGGCACGCCGCTGGCCGCCGGCAACGGCATCACCGTCAGCTTGACCGCCGGCACCACGACCAACGGTACCTTCTCGTCCGCCCTGTACGCCCCGCCGGACGCCGCCGGCCTGCTCGGCGCGTTCGGCGTGAGCGGCGTGTTCCGCGGGTCGAGCGCGACCGACATCGCCGTCCGCCCGGAGCTGCTGGCCGACCCGAGCCAACTGGCCCTGTCCCGCACCGGCCAGCCGGGGGACAGCGGCAACGCCAAGCTGATGGCCGACCTCCAGGACCGACCGCTGTTCGGCAACCGCACGCTGACGCTGGAATACCTCGACATCGTCGGCTCGGTGGGGGCGGAAGTGACCTCGCTGGGCGACCAGGCGGCGGCCCAGGCCGGCGTCCAGTCGTCGCTGTTCGCCCAGGAGCAGGCCGGCGTCGGCGTGGACATGAACGAGGAGACGCTGCAACTGCTGAACTACCAGCGGATGGTGCAGGCCGCGTCCAAGTACATCTCGGTGGTGAACACCGCGCTGGACTCGGTGTTCGACATCCTGCGGTAAGCCGGACGGCCAAACCTGCGGTAAGCCGGCCACCCGCCACTCGTCGCCGAGAGCGTGCGAGCGGTCCCGACGCCCCGCTCGCACGCTCGCGGCGACGATTCGCGCCGCCCACCCCTCACCGGAGAGACTGCCGTGAACATCCGCGTGACCGCCCAGACGCAGACGGCCAGCGCGCTGGCCAACTTCCGCCGCCAGCAGACGAACGTCGCCCGCACCCAGGACCAGATCAGCACCGGCCTGCGGATCGCCACCGCGTCCGACGGCCCGGCCGATTACGTCGCCATCAACGAGGCCAAGTCGTCCAGCCGGCGGAGCGTCACTTACACGCAGACGCTGACCGACGCCGCCACCGACCTGAACACCAGCGTGTCCGCCCTGCAAGAGGGGAACGACGCGCTGGTGCGGGCCAAGCAGATCGCCCAGGAGGGGGTGGACGCGACCCTCGACACCAGCTCGCGGTCGGCCCTCGCCACCGAGGTGGACTCGCTCATCGACCGCATGGTCCGCGCCGGCAACGTGCAGTCCGACGGCAAGTACCTGTTCGGCGGCACGGCCGTCGAGACGCCGCCGTTCGTCGTCACCGCCGTGAACCCCGGCGGGCAGCCGACGGCCGTCTCGTACACCGGGGCCGACACCCGCGCCAGCGGGCTGATCTCGCCGAACCAGACGGTGGACACCAAGCACGTCGGGTCGCAGGTGTTCCAGAAGTCCGGGGCCGACGCCTTCGCCGCACTCATCGCGTTGCGCGACACCCTCCGCGACGCCTCCCTCACCGACCAGCAGCGGTCGGCCGCCCTGTCCCAGCAAGTCGGCACGGTGGACGCCGCCCGCAACGGTCTCGCCGAATCGACCGGCGAACAGGCGGCGGCGCTGGCCAGTATCCAGGCCATCGGCTTCCGCGTGTCCGACCTGAAGTTGAGCGCCGACACCCGCTCCAGCGACCTGGAAAGCACCGACTACGCCGCCGCCGTGGTGCAGCTCCGCGAGCAGGACAACGCCTTCCAGGCGACGCTCGCCATCTCCGCCAAACTGTTCCAGACCAGCCTCATCGACTTCCTGCGGTAACGGCCCGGCCGCGCGGCCCGGCGGTACGTGAAGAGTGACGCGATGGAACTGCGGGTCGGTGGGCGGTACGGGGCCGTCGGCCGGGCGACTGGGGCGCGGGTGTCCGAAGGCGGACGCCGTGACGGGGAAGTGGACGCGCTCCGCCGCCCCTCGTTGAGGGTTCGCTTGCGTGCTCTGCTCGCTCCGCGAGCGGTCTTCGTTCGGGCTGGTTGAAGTGCTCTGCTCGCTCCGCGAGCGGTCTTCGGTTTGCACAGTCAAGACCCGCTCGCGGAGCGAGCAGAGCACATCCTCGCGGCTTTCCACTGGGTCCAGATCGTTCGCCTCGGCCCAGATGTCCAGCAGGCAGTCGAGCGACCACTTCCCCCGCATCCGCTCCTTTTCCTGCTTCAGAATGGCCATCGCCACGCGGAACCGGTCGCCGGGACAGCGGCCGCGCAGCCGCTCCCGCCGCCCTTTGGCGATGTAGAGCAGGCGGGCGATATCGACGGGCGTGGGGGCGAAGCCGGGCATCGGAGTGTCTCCGACATGGAAGCGGATGAACACTGTATTCACGAAATGAACAAAAGTCAAGTACCGATGGCGGGAATGCGGCGACGGCGTCCGGCGGATTCGCTTTGGCCCTTGGGAACCGCTTGGGTCGAAGACCCCACCCCCCGGCCCTCTCCGTCCCGGAGAGGGGGTGTTCAAACCGCCAGCGGGGTGCGGTGATTCGCGCCGGCTTTCCAATCCGGACGGGGTTTCGCGGCCACGCTTCCGGCTTGAACACCCCCTCTCTCCATTCATGGGGAGGGGGCTGGGGGCAGGGTTCTGGATATCCCCGTCCTCGCCCGACCGCACCCCCGCCGGAGCCGTATCATGAGCCGCATGACGCAACCGGTCCTCGAAGTCGTCGGCGTCCGCAAGAGTTTCGGCCGCACGGCCGCGCTCGGCGGGGTGTCGTTCGCCGTCCGCGCCGGCGAGCTGTTCGGCCTGCTCGGCCCGAACGGCGCGGGCAAGACCACCCTGATGAGCATCCTGGCCGGGCTGACCGACGCCACCGCGGGCGAAGTGCGGCTGTTCGGCAAACGGTTCACCGCCGCCGACCGCGACGCCCGCCGCCAGATCGGCATCGCCACCCAGGACTTGGCCCTCTACCCCGAACTGACCGCCCGCGAGAACCTCCGCTTCTTCGGCAAACTGTACGGCTTCCGCGACCCGGACCTCGCCGCGCGAGTGGCCGAAATGCTGGCGGCCGTCGGGCTGACGGATCGCGGCGACCACCGCGCCGGCACCTTCTCCGGCGGCATGAAGCGGCGGCTGAACCTGGCCGTCGCGCTCGTCCACCGGCCGGCGCTGCTGCTGCTGGACGAACCGACCACCGGCGTCGATCCGCAGTCGCGGAACCACATCTTCGAGCAGGTGCGGGCGGCGAATGCGGCCGGCCTGACGGTCATTTACACCAGCCACTACATGGAAGAGGTGCAGGCGCTGTGCCCCCGGCTGGCCATCCTCGACAACGGACTGCTCATCGCCTGCGACACTTTGCCGAGCTTGCTGAGCCGGCTGGATGCGGTCGCCACGCTGACGCTGCCGGCCGTGCCCGACGACCTGCCCGACCGCCTCCGCGCCCTCCCCGGCGTGACGGGCGTGACCCGCGCCGGCCACACCCTCCGCGTGACCGCCGCCGACCTGCCGCCGCTGCTGCCGCGCGTGATCGCCGAGTGCCGGGAGCTGACCGCCCTCGACCTGGCGCAGCCGAGCCTGGAGCGGGTGTTCCTGTCCCTCACCGGCCGCGCGTTGCGGGATTGACGCGGGCGTGTGCGTCAAAGTTTTCCGTCGCGCACCCAGACCCCACCCCCCGGCCCCGTTCCGGAGAGGGGTGCTTAACGGGCCGATGGTCTTGTTAGCCCGCCGCGCGAGCAAGGGGCGAACCGCATTGGGGGTTGGCCCCTTGCTGGCGCGGCGGGCTAACAAAACACCGACGAACCCTCTCCGGGACGGAGAGGGTGGCGAGCGAAGCTCGCCGGGTGAGGTCTCTTACCTCCGCCGTCCGCTGTCGCACCGCCGGCGGATTTCGCTGGGCCGGCCCCGCCGCCGCCGCGTACCCTGTCTCCCACCGGTCCGTCCGACCGGTTCCCCAACCGGAGTGACCCCATGACGCCGTTCGCGCCGCTGTTCCTCGCCGCGCTGCTCGCGCCCGCGCAGACCGACAGCCCCCTGTCCTGGAAGCTGGCCAAGGGCGACGTGTTCTACGCCAAGTCGTCGAACGTGATGAAGCAGACGGTCGAGGTGCTGGGCAACAAGATGAACCAGGAGCAGGACCAGACGACGTACCACAAGTACACGGTGAAGGCGGCCGGCAAGGACGGGTACGTGGTCGAGCAGACGGTGCTGAAGAGCGAGGTGAAGGGCAACCTGCCGGGCACCGCCGACATCGCCAAGAAGATGAAGGGGGTGACGCTCACGTACACCATGTCCGCCAAGTTCGAGGTGACAAAGGTGGACGGGTACGACAAGTTCCTGGACGTGCTGGTCGGGGACAACGCCGAGGCCAAGAAGCAGCTGGCCGCCATCATCAGCGAGGACACCCTGAAGACGGGCGTGTCGGACCTGTTCGGGCTGACCCCGGCGAAGGCGGTGAAGGTGGGCGACACCTGGAAGAAGGAGACCAAGCTGGGCATGGGGCCGGTCGGCGACTTCAAGATCGATGCCGACTACAAGTTCGCCTCGGCGACGACCGCCGGCGACAAGGTGACGTGGAAGGCGACGGCCACCTACGCCGCCCCGAAGGCCGGCGGGGACGGCCCATTCGTCGTCACCAAGGGCGAACTCAAGTCGGACAAGTTCGAGGGCGACTTCGTGTTCGACTCGAAGGCCGGGCGGATGAAAGCGGCCACCACCCGCGCCCACTTCGCCGGCAAGCTGACGATGTCCATCATGGGCATGGAGGTCGAGATGGACCTGGACCAGAACCTGACCACGACCACCACCCTGTCGGACAAGAACCTGGCCGACGACTGACGCCGGTTCCCGGTGTTGTTAGCCCGCCGCGCGAGCAAGGGGCCGGCAACCTCGGCGGTTCGCCAATCGGTTGGGTGTTGTTAGCCCGCC
>JAYUFU010000036.1:0-8152 GCA_043738505.1 Fimbriiglobus sp.
CGCCATCGCCAACGCCACGGTCGCCCAGAAAACCACCTGGCGACACTCGAATGTCGCCGTTCCCGCTTGACTTCCAATACGGTCACTACAGTCCGCCACCACTCCGGCGTGAAGAACCAGACAGGGACGGGGAAGTCACTTCGCGTCGGCCCGCTCGTACTCCAGCACGATCACCCCCGGCCCCGGCTCCAGCGACTGCACCGGCTTCCTGTCACCCTCCCCGACCGCCATCACCAGCCGGCCGTCGCGGAATGCGTACGGCCGCGGGTTGCCGGAAACGACCGACTTCTTCAACCACGTCAGCATTTTCGGCGAGGCGGCGGTGTCGAGTTTGAACTCGTTTTCCTGGTCCGGGATGGTCTTGTAGCGGAAGCGAGTGTTGCCGTCGGCGTCGAACGTCATGGAGTGCCAGAAGTACTCCGCGTTCTCCTGCCCGTTCAAGTTCGCCCGCGTGAGTACCCACGTCCCGACGATGAGGGTCTTGTCGTCCGGCTTCTTGAAATCCTTCGGCACGGGGGCCGCGCAGGCCGAACCGAGCGCGAACACGACCGCCACGACGAGACATCGCATGGCACGCACTCCGGAGGGGTCACTTGGCGGCGGCCCGCTTGAACTCGTAGACGGTCACTCGCGCGCCGGGGTCGAGTGAGGCCGGGGGTTGCTTGTGATCGTGCGGGATCGAAATCGTCAGCCCGCCGGCGGTGAACTGGTACACGCACTCGTACTCCATTTCGCCCGTCTGCTTGTTCCGCCACGGCATCCGCTTCGGTGTTGCCGTCGGGTCGAGGGCGGTGGCGTACTCGAACACCGTCGTGCCCTCACGGGAGACGGCCCGGATTCCGCCGTCGGCGTCGATCAAGAGGGACTCCCAACCTGGGTTTGGGAATTCTCGCCCACTGACGTTGCACAGTGTCACAGTCCACGTCCCGACGAGTCGCGTCTTGTCGTCCGGCTTCTTGAAGTCCTTCGGCACGGGTGCGGCCGACAGCGCAGACACGCACACGAGTGCGAGGAGGAGTTTCCACATATCGACCGCCTCCGGAAGGGTGGTGGGAGTATACCCGAAGATTTCCCGCGACGCGCGGGGGTGGTATCGCCCACTATAGTCGGTAGGCCCCGCCCCGGAGTCGCCATGACCGTCGCCGCGATCTTCCACCGCCCGCCGGCCGGCCCGGACGCCGACCGCGACCTGCTCCGCCGGTTCGCCGACCGCCGCGACGACGGCGCGTTCGCCGCCCTCGTCCGCCGCTACGGCCGGCTCGTGTTCGCCACCTGCCTGCGGGTGCTGTCGCACCGCGCCGACGCCGAGGATGCGTATCAGGCCACGTTCCTCGTCCTCGCGCGGCGGTGCGGGGCGATCCGCTCCGACGAGAAACTGGCCGGCTGGCTGCACACCGTCGCCGTCCGCACCGCCACCGAGGTTCGCCGCATGAGGGACCGCCGCCGCCGAGCCGAGGCAACCCCGTCGCTGACGCTTCCGGCTCCGACCGACCCGCTCGAATCCCGCGAACTCGCGGCGGTGTTGGACGAGGAACTGGCGAAGCTGCCCGACCACTACCGCCTCGCCGTGGTGCTGTGCGAGCTGAACGGCGTCGGTCGGAAGGCCGCCGCGAAGGAGTTGGGCGTCGCGGAAGGCACCTTGAGCAGCCGGCTGGCGAAGGCCCGCAAGCTGCTCGCCGACCGGCTGACGGGGCGCGGGTTCGGGGCCGTGTCGGCCGGCGCACTGACCGCCGCGCTGGCGAATTCGGCCGTCGCGCGAATTCCCGCCACGGCCCTTGATTTCGGCACAGCGAGTTATATACTTAATATCACCATCCAATCCGTCGCTGATACGGTGGTCAAAGCCATGTTCGCAACCAAGCTGAAGGCCGGTGCCGTGGCGGCGGTTCTGCTGGCGCTGGCGGGGGGCGTGGTCTGGACGACCGCCGCCGGGGCCGGGCCGGGGGAGCAACCCGCGCCGGCCAAGGAGAAGGCCGACCCAGCGGAACCGCTGGTGGCGCAGCTCGGCAGCAAGGACTTCGCGGAACGCGAAGCGGCGGAGAAGTCGCTGAGGGAGATGGGCGCGGCCGCGTTCGCGGCGGTGACGGCCGGACTGAAGAGCGACAACCCGGAGGTAGTGAAGCGGTGTCAGAAGCTGCTCGGCCAGTTCCGCAAGGACGACTTGGACAAGTTCGTCGCCGCGTTCAAGAAGGACGCGGACTTCAAGCTGCCGTTCGACCACCCGGTGTGGAATCGGTGGGCGGATGTCATCGGCACGACGCGGGGCTGCCGGGAGCTGTTCGACGAGATGCTGCTGGTGCCGGACGCGGCCGACCTCCTGGACGAACTGGACAAGAAGCCCGAGCGGGCGAAGGACGTGTACAAGGAGCAGTTGCTGAAGTGGAATGCGCTCGTCGAGAAGCGCTGCCGGGCGCACAGCGATCCGAACGAGTGGCTGTCATCGAATATGGGTTACTCGACCGGCGAGCGAACGTTCCTCGCCTACCTCGCCACGTTCCACGGCACCGAGAACGTGTTCGGCACGGAGAGCAGCGAAATCGAATGCAACCCGATCGGCGGGTTGCCCGAAGTGCATTTCCGAATGCCGGGGCCGGTGGACACCAGTGGACCGATGGGGCAGCCCAGACTGACATCCGTGCGAGTCGGGACGGAGGCGCAAAAGTGGCGGGCGCACCGGATCGAAAGCCCCGCCAAGTGGCTTTACTTGAAAGTACTCACTGCCCGCAAGCACCCTCACACTCTCACCTACCTCTTGCAACATGCCGGGAGCCTCAAGGCGGAGGACCGTGCGAGTCTCGCGCGCACGATCTTCGGCGACCAGTCGTTGCCCGTGCGGACGCGCGTCTACACCCTCGGCACGCTGGTGGACATCGATGCCGTCGATCTGCTGCCGGCGTTGGCGAAGCTGCGGGACGACGCGACGGAGTTCGAACGGTTCATCGACGGGACGCCGGAAGTGGAGTACAGGCTACAAGTCCGGGATAAGGCGGTCGCCACGATGCTGTTGCTGCACAAGCAGGACTTGCGGCAATTCGGGTTCCCGAAAATGATCGCGGAGGGGATCGCGGATTTCCAACAGAACAACACGGTGGCCCAGAGCTTCCCCGACGACGCCAGTCGGAAGGCCATGCACGAGAAGGCGACGGCGTTCCTGGCGAAGGCCGGCAAACCGGAAAAGCGGAAGGAGGTGATCGACCCGGCGATTCAGTCCCTCATCGAGCAACTCGGCGACAAGCGGCTCGCCAAACGGGACGAGGCGGAGAAGGCGCTGATCGCCGTCGGCGAGAAGGCCCGACTCGCGTTGTTCAATGGCTGGGGACGAGCGAACCCGGAAATCGCCGAGCGGTGCGAACGGCTGTTTCACCAACTGAACGACGCCAAAAAGAAAGGCGTTCCCAAGAAGGCCGACCCGGCCCCCGCGCTGGTGGCGCGACTCGGCGGCAAGGACTTCGCCGACCGCGAAGCGGCGGAGAAGGCGCTGAGGGAGTTGGGGGCCGCCGCACTGCCGGCGGTGGAATCGGGAATGAAGAGCGACAACCCGGAGATCGTTCGCCGCTGTCGGAAACTGGTCGCGGCGATTCGCAAGGACATCCGCGAGGCGTTCGCGGCGGCCGTTCTCGCCGACAAGGAGCAGACGAAGGCGTTCGATCACCCGATCTGGAAACGGTACGTCGCGCTGGCCGGCGATTCCAAAGCGAGCCGCGTCGTGTTCGCCGAACTGCTGAA
This sequence comes from Fimbriiglobus sp., assembly GCA_043738505.1. GTDB lineage: Bacteria > Planctomycetota > Planctomycetia > Gemmatales > Gemmataceae > JALHQU01. The sequence continues at coordinate 3,727 of JAYUFU010000036.1, forward strand.
GTACAAGCACCCCGACGGCCTGGAGGTGCTGGACGCCGCCGACCGCGACCCGGCGAAGGCCGACGAGTTGTACCGCGAACACCTGGTCGGCCTTGCCAAGCAGGTCGAGCCGCTGATGAAGAACTCCTTCAGCATCCGCGACATGCTCCCCGGCCACACCACCGACATCGCCGCATACACGCTCTTCCTGGGGTCCATTCGCACCACCGCGACCCCGCCGGACAAGCTGCAAGGAGCGGAGAGCTATCGGTACGTCAACGGGCGGAACTACGTCCTCCGATTCGGCGAGGGGCTGAAGGCCGGTCTCGCCGGGAAGCTGATCGTGCAAGGCACGGACATGAAGGCCGGCAAGCTGGGCCGCGTGACGACGCCGGGCGAACCCGGCACCGACGCGGTATTCGCCCGGCTGTACGCCGCGTGTCTGGCCATCGATTCCCTCCCGGCCGAGATGGTCGCGGAACTCGGCAGCAAGGAGTTCGCGGAACGCGAAGCGGCCGAAAAGACGCTGAAGGAGATGGGCGCGGCCGCGTTCGCGGCGGTGACGGCGGGGCAGAAGAGCGACAACCCGGAAGTGGTGGCGCGGTGCCGGAAGCTGTTGCCCGCGATTCGGAAGGCGGTCACGATCCGGTTCGCCGAGGCGTTCCTCGCCGACAAGGACCGCACGAAGGCGTTCGACCACCCCGTCTGGAAGCGGTTCGCGTCGATCACCGGCGACTCGAAGGCGAGCCGCGCGATCTTCGCCGAGGTGCTGAGCTACGACTACCCGAACGGCCTCCTCGCGCTGGACGACGTGGAACGCCAGCCGGAGCGGGCGGTCGCGCTGTTCACCGAGTCCCTGTGCGACCTGCTGAAGGACTACGACCCGCTGGATGCCAAAAATGTTCGCTCCGGGATACGGCCCACCGATCTGATCCCCCACGCCGACACGCGGTTCGCGGCGTACACGCTGTTCCTCGGCAGTTACCGCTCGTCGGCCGCAGCGCCGGCGGCTCTCTCCCAAGCCGACAGCCTGCGGTACACCAATGCGTGGTCTGGGGCCGTCAACGGGCAAGGACTGCTCCTCGGATTGACGGGAAAGTTCGCCGTGGGACAGCCGGACACGAAACCGGGTCTCGCCGCTCCGCCGGCTACGACGCCCGGCCCGGCCGGAACGGACGCCGCGCTCGCCCGGTTGTACCTTCAATTCCTGGCCTCCGAGCGACCCGACGCGATGCGCGGCTATTACTACGGCGGGTGGGACTGGGCCACGCCGTCGCTGTTCGAGCCGAACGAGTTGCCGAACCGGGAGCGCAGCCGCCTACCCCTGCCGCTGCACAAACTCGCCCTGCCGGTGGCGCGGCGGATGGTGGCCGACGCCACCGCCCACCCGTCCACGCGGGCCTTCTGGATTCCGCTGCTGTACCGGTTCGGCGACCGTACCGACGCCATCCGGCTCACGGGCCTGTTCGCCGATGCGACACCGCTGGTGATCCGGCAGGGCGGGAACTTGTCCGTGCAGGTCCGAGAGTGGGCGGTCGGGACGGCGCTGCTGCTGCGCGGGCAGAACCCGGCCAAGTTCGGGTTTGACCGGTTCGACAAGCCGCCGGAGCGCGAGTTCGACCTGCCGGACTACCCGCTGTACATGTTCGCCGTCCGCGAACCTGGTACGGGCAAGTACGCCACGGACATCAAGGAGCGCGACCCGGCGGCGAAGGAGAAGGTGCTGAAGGCGGCCATCGAGTGGCTGGACGAGGAAGCGCGGAAGGAGAAGGAACCGCCGAAGAAGGACGACCCGGCCCCCGCCCTGGTGGCGCAGCTCGGCAGCAAGGAGTTCGCGGAGCGCGAAGCCGCCGAAAAGTCGCTGAGGGAGCTGGGCGCGGCGGCGTTCGCGGCGGTCTCGAATGGGCAGAAGAGCGACAACCCGGAGATCGTCCGGCGCTGTCAGAAGTTGATGCCGACGCTTCGCGCCGCGCACCTGGCGCGGCCGGAGAGCGAGGTGTGGAAGCGGTTCACCGCCATCACCGGCGACACGCCGCACGCGCGGGAACTGTTCCTCGACATGGCCGGTGAATCGACGCGAGTGGACTTGCTAACGGACGGGAAGCCGGGGGACGCCTACCGCCGCTTCGTCGAGGGCGGGAACGCCGCGCTCCGCGCCGGGTACGAGCAGGCGGAGCGAGAGGCGAGGGGCCGCACGGGGGTACTCCGGCCGGCGTCCGGGTTGCCGACGCGCGGGGACGCGGCGCTGCTGTTCTTCCTCGGCTCGCACGCCGAAACGGGAAACGCCCGGCCCGATGTCGGCGGGAAGGACCGCTGGACGTTCCCGAATTTCCTCGGCGAGGCGCTGGCCGCCGGGCGGCCGGGCGAGAAGGCCGCGTTCCCGCCGGAAGTGCGCAAGCTGTTCGCCGCGTGGCTGGCCGCGCGGCAGGACGCGGAGTCGATCCGCGTCGGCCTGTCGTTCGCGCGATACCACCAGTTCGCCGAGGCGCTGCCCGTCGCCCGCGCGATGCTGGCGAACGACCGAATGACGCTGGCCGAGCGGACGCCGGCGCTCTTCGTCATCGCCACGAGTGGCACCAAGGCCGACCTCGACCGTGTGCGGCCATTCCTGGACAGCGACGCCGAGTATCACCGGACGAAGTACACGGACGAGGGCAAGAAACAGTACCCGGTCGTCACGCAGGTGCGGGACGTGGCGCACGCGGTCGCCGGCAAGCTGCTCGGCGCGGAACCCATCGACGTGGGGTTCGAGTTCTGCGAACTGTACAAGACGCGGGGGGCGGCCGCGTTCATGGACGACTACAAGCTCGGCTTCACGAGCGATGAAAAGCGGACGGCGGCGCACGCGAACGTCCGCAAGCTGCTGACGAACGCGCCGGTGCCGAAGGACTTCGGCCCGCCGAAACGCCCGAAGCTGCCGAAGGCCGCGCCGCCGTCGGTCGAACTGCGGGCGGAGTTGACCGGGCCGAGTGTCCTCTGTACCGAGAAGATGGTCGGCGAGTTGGAGGCCCGCGCGACCGAACTGGCGAAGCGATTCCCCGCCGCCGAAGATCGCGCACGCATCGCCCTGCACACCGGCCGGGCCATCGCCAACGGCCGCCTCTGGGAGGACCACGCGCGGGTGAAGGCGTTCGCCGAGAGAGCGTCGGAGTTGAGCCGCGATCCCGAAACCCGCTGGAAGCCGCGGAGCCTGCAAGCGAGCGCCATCTACCTGTCCGGCGTGAAGTTCGACGAGGGGCGTCGGAAGCAGGCGGAGGTGCTGCTGGCGGGGTACGTCGAACTGCTGGCGCAGGACCTGCCCGACGCCGACCCGGAGTGGCCGGCGATGAGGAAGCTGCGGCTGCCCGACGCCGGCCCGGACGCCGACCCGGTCGAGCGGGCCGCGATCTTGGCGGAGAGGGACGCGCAGGACAAAGCCCGCGCGGACGCCGAGTTCGTCAAGGAGCAGGTGTTCGGGCGAAAGGTGCTGCTCATGCAACTGCGGGACGCCTACAAGCCGTTCCCGAACGACCCGCGCCGCACCGCGGACGGGCCGGACGAACTGCGGGCGCTGGCCGCCAAGACGATGACCGAGCGGGAAGTGTCCACTCTGATGAAGCGGGTGCTGGAGGAGAAGTGATGCCCAGTCGCGTCGATTCGCAGCCGTTCGCGGATCGAACGGCTACGAAGTCCGGTCGCGTCTTCTAAAGTACACCCATGCTCAACGTTCACCTTCGCATCAACGACGCGGTCACGAAGAAGCCCACGCCGGTGCGGGTGCGGGTGTCGGACGCGGCCGGCAACTACTACCCGCCGCTCGGCCGGCTGCCGGTGTTCGCCGTCGGCAAGGGCGAGGACGTGGGCGGCCAAGTGCGGCTCGGCCGCGAGAACTGGGCGGTCATCGACGGCGCGGGCGAGGTGCCACTGCCGGCCGGCGTGCCGTTGCGAATCCGGGCGACGAAGGGGCCGGAGTACACGCCGCTGGACGAGACGGTCACGCTCGGCGCGGGGCAGATCTCGCTGCGGTTCGAGGTCGCCCGCTGGCACGAATCGGACGCGGTGTCGGTGGACACGCGGGCGCACTTCGTCTCGCCGCACGCCGCCCTTCTCGAAGCCGCCGCCGAGGGGGTGGATGTCGTCAACGTGCTGGCGCTAGCGCATGCGTTCGTCGGGCAGGACGGCAACGGCTACCCGATCCTGTCGAACGTCCTGGCATTCAGCGGACAGGAGCCGGCGTTAACAACCGGCGGGCATGACGTGTACGTGAATACGCTCAACACTCACGGCGCGCTCGGCCGGCTGGGGCTGCTGAACTGCCACCGCGCCGTTCACCCGCTCACGTTCGGCAGTCCGGACGGCCCGGACGACTGGAGCCTCGGCGACTGGTGCCAGCAGTGCCACCGCAAGGGCGGGCTGGTGGCGTGGGCGGACGCCTTCCGGTCGGACCGCGGCGTCCTCGGCGGGGAGG
>JAYUFU010000037.1:0-2651 GCA_043738505.1 Fimbriiglobus sp.
CCCCTTGCTGGCGCGGCGGGCTAACACCATCGGCAAACCCTATGTCGCGTCCCACCAATCTGCCGGCGGTCACGGCCGAGGCCCCGCTCCTGGCATGGCTGCTGGCGGCGCTCGCGCCGATGAGCCGCACGAAGGTGAAGGAGTTGCTGGCGCGCGGCGGCGTGTCCGTGAACGGCACCCCGACCACGCAGTTCGACCACCCCCTGAAACCCGGCGACCGGGTGACTGCCGGTCGCCCCGCCGCCCGCGACACGAGCCTGTCGGCCGCGAACGTCACGGTGATTCACGAGGACGAGTCGGTCATCGTAGTGGACAAACCGGCCGGGTTGCTGACGGTCGCCACCGACGCCGAGAAGGCCGACACCGCCTTCGCCCGGCTGTCGGCGCACCTCGAAGCCCGCGACGCCGGTCGCCCGTTCGTCGTGCATCGGCTGGACCGCGAGACTTCGGGATTGCTGCTGTTCGCCCGCTCCGCGTACACCCGCGACGCGCTGCAAGCCGGGTGGCAGGAGTTGACGAAGACGTACCTGGCGGTGGTGCAGGGTCGCCCGCCCCAAGCCGAGGGACGGGTCGAGAACTTCCTTGCTGAAACGAAGGACTTCCGCGTGCGGGTGTGCGCGGACGGGGAACCGGACGCGAAGCGGGCCGTGTCGAAGTACCGCGTGCTGAAGGCGACCGGCCGGCTGTCGCTCGTCGAGGTGGAACTGGTGACGGGCCGCAAGCACCAAATTCGCGTCCACCTGAACGCGCTCGGCTGCCCGATCCTCGGCGACCCGCTGTACGGCGGCGCGGGGAACCCGGCCGGGCGGCTCGGCCTGCACGCCGCGCGGCTGGTGTTCCCGCACCCGATCACGGGCGAAACCGTGCGACTCGAATCGCCCCTGCCGGAGAGCCTTCGCCGCCTCGTCGGCGGGTGAATCGTCGGGTCACTCCGGCAGCGGCTTCCCTTTGGTTTCGGGCAGGAACGGCAGCGCGATCAGGCCGAGGGCGAACACCGCGCACATGGTGACGCCGGCGTACCGGAACGGGTCGGGGGCCGGCAGGTGGGCGTACACCACGCCGGTCAGCAGCCCCAGCGCCGCCGGGCCGAAGGCGGCGATCAGCCGGCCGACGTTGTAGCAGAAGCTGGTGCCGGTGCTGCGGAGCCGCGTCGGGAACAGTTCCGGGAAGTAGATGGCGTACCCGCCGAACAGGGCGAGTTGGAAGAAGCCCATCACCGGGATCATCCAGAAGATGTCGGTCCACGTCTTCAGGAACAGGAACACCATCGCCGTGCTGACCCCGGCCAGGACGAAGAACACGGCGAACGTCGGCTTCCGGCCGAACTTGTTGGTCAGCAGACTGAACGCGAAGATGCCGAAGAAGGCCCCGGTGTTCTGCACCAGCGAGGTGACGCCGGACCACTTGTCGCTCTGCCAGGTGATGTACTTCGCCGCCGCGTCGGCCGTCAGTGCCAGGTCCTTCGCCTCCTGAACATACACCGGCCGGGCGACGTACCGCTGCAGGTCGGGCGAGAAGAAGGCGATGCCCCACAGCCCGATGACGCCGGACACGGCCAGCAGCAGGCCGAACAGCGCCCGGCTCCGCCACTGACGGTCGCCGAGCAGTTCGCCGTAGGAGCCGCCCTTCTTGCCCTCGGCCTTCAACTTCAGCCACTTGTCCGGCTCCCGCAGCCGCAGTTGCACCAGCACCACCAGGAGGCCGGGTACGATACCGACGAGGAACATCAGCCGCCACGGGGTGAGCGGGAAGCCGAACAGGGTGCCGCCGGAGAACGAGTCGGTGTACACGGCGTACCCGAAGCCGATGTTGATGAGGGCGGCGGCGCAGTTGCCGATCACGCTGGACGCCTGGAACAGGCCGAGCAGGAACGGCCGCGCGTTCTCCGGGGCGGTCTCGGCCAGCAGCGTGACGGCCGCCGCGAACACGCCGCCGACGCCGAGGCCGGTGAGGAAGCGGTAGAAGTGGAAGTCGGGCACGCCGACCGACAGCGCGCTCAGGCCGGTGAACACGGCGTACAGGAGGATGGTGAGCGTGAGCGTTTTCACCCGCCCGACGCGGTCGCCCATGACGCCGAAGCCGATGCCGCCGACGGCCCAGCCGAGCATGAAGAACATGGTGGCGTACCCGGCCGCCGACGCCACGTCGGCGTCGTGCAGCGCCGCCAGCGTCTTCGCCCGGATGTCGCCTTCGGTCGGGGCCGGCTTGCTCTCCTCGGCCGCCGTCGCCGCGAGCTGGCCGGACAGTTCCGCGTACTTGACTTCCCACCGCAGGTCCGTGTCGGCCGGCTTCGGCACCAGCTCCAGCATCGCCGGCCGGCGGGCCAGCACGAACAACTGCTGGTCCATGCAGTCCATGTCCCACGCCAGGCAGCAGACGGCGAACACGAACCACTGGTAGCCGGTCAGGTCTTTCAGGCTCGCCCAGCCGGTGCGCGGGGCGAGGGGTTGGCTGGACATGGGGCGGACTCGGAAGGCGGCGATGGGAGGCGTAACCGCAAGGTATATCCGCTCCCGCGCCTCGCCGCCAGCATTCGACACCGCCGCCGATGAAACGGGGTGTAACCAGATTCTCTTGTGGTCATGCGGCGAGGGACGCCCAGTACGCCTCCCACTGAACCGAGTGGCGGACGCACACCCGCGCCGCCATCG